>JBKDZN010000220.1:0-21072 GCA_047971245.1 Acidimicrobiales bacterium | reverse complement strand
GTCCACGGATGGTTCACCGGATCACCCCACGCCGGATGACCGGTCTGCACATACGGCTGCGGGACACACCGCTCATTCAACGTGTCGTAGGTGGCCAGCGTGTTCGGCGAACCCAAGGTCGTGATCGTGAACGGCTTGTCGGCCTGGAGGAGTTCGTTGACCATCTCGATGGTCTGGGCCGCCACGTAGGCATCGTCCTTGACGATCAGCTCGACGTTCTTGCCGTCGATCCCACCCTGGGTCTCGTTCACCCAATCGAAGTAGGCCTGCATCCCCTGGCCGATGTAGCCGTACGCCGCGAGGTTCCCCGACAGGGCTGTGGTGAGCGCCATGGTCACCGTGGTGTCGGTGACGCCCTCGGTGTCGCTCCAGTCCGACGGGCAGTTGTTCAGATCGATCTCGAAGTTGCCGGGGCCGCGAAGGATGTTGTCGTCACCGACCCCGTAGTCGCCGGAGTTCAACTCGTCGATGATGGCCTGACGGTCGGTCTCCCACAGCGCCTCGTACTCCTCGAACGTCGCCGGCTCGACGAACGGCTCCGTGGTCTCGGTGGAGCTCGACGAATCGCCGCTCCCCATGGCATCGGAGGCGGCGTCGTTGTTGACCCCACCACCCCCGCCATCCTCACTCTCGCTACTGCTATCACCGCCGCCACACGCCGCGGCGAGCATCGCCAGCGCGAGCAGGACGCTCAACAGGCGGAACATTCGCTTCATGATTTCCTCTCTGGCCCCCGGGCTCACACCCGAAATGGCCGCCAAATGTCGGCCAACAATCACAAACGCGACCTGGCTCAACCAGGCCGCGTTTGCGGTTCAACAAGCTGGATCAGATCGCCGGTTCAGGAACAGATTTATCGTCGACCGGAGCACCAAGACCCGAGCCATCACTGTAACCCGAGGGAGGCTGCGGAACGATTTCAATTACTCGGCGCTTCAGTTGCTTCCACAGGCCGACGATCCCGCCAGGAGCGAAGAACGTCACCAGGATGAGAATCAGGCCGAACAGTGCCTGAGCAAGAATGTCCAACCCGAGGCTCTTGGTGAACTCGCCGACGAACACCACGACGAGTGCGCCGACCAAACCCCCCTCCAGGGTGCCGACACCGCCGATCACCAGGCCGACCAGCAGGGGGATGGCCAAGGCGGCGAACGAGAAATCCTGCTCGCCGACGAACGCCTTGTCCATCGCCCACAGCACCCCGGACAAACCACCGAGGGCGGCGCTGATCCCGAACGTCACCGTCTTGTAGAGGGGCAGGTTCACCCCGGACACCGCGGCACCGGTCTCGTTGTCACGGATGGCCACGATGGCTCGACCCGGGCGACTCTTCAGCAGGTTACGCACGGCGGCGAAGGCCAAGGCGGTGAAGATGGCGATCACGAAATAGCGGTAGATCGCCTGGGAGTCAGCGGTGCCGTCGATACGGATGATCGGTTCCAGCCAGCTGGGAGCGTTCATCTTCTCGCTGATCCGCCGACCGTTCACCCCGCCGGTCCGATCGGCGATCCCCCACTTGTCCATCTTGGCTATCGATGGGAAGACGGCGGCCAGGGTGATCGTCAGCAGGGCGAGGTAGAGACCCTTGATCCTCAGGGCCGGGATACCCATCAGGACACCGACCACGAAGGCGAAGAACATCCCGATCGGAATGGTCATCCAGTAGTCCCAGCCGTTGTCCATGATCAACGAGGCACAGACGAACGCTCCGATACCGATGAAGGCGCTGTGACCGAGTGCGATCAGACCGGCGTAGCCGACCACCAGGTTGACACCGAGGATGGCCACTGCGAAGTACAGGGCCCGGTTCATCCGGCCGACCTGGTAGTAGCCGAACATCGAGGTGAGTATGTACGGCAGGGCGATGGCGAAGAGGAGGAACAGCCCCCACGACACCACCAGGTACGTGCGGTGCTCCTTGGAGCCCTGCTTGATCTGATACCTCGCGCCGCTCATTGGTCAGCTCCCATGTACTGCTCGTTGCCGTGCCGCAAGTGCCTGTGCCGGTGAGATCGCCGTTGGTTCGTCATCACACCCGCTCCACTCGTGAGGTGCCGAACAGCCCCGAGGGCTTGAACCACAGGACGACCAGGATCACCACGAAGGCGACCGCCAGCTTCAGGTTGTTGTAGGTCGGGTCGATGTCGGACAGGTAGCCGACGACGATGCTCTCGATCAGACCGATCGAGATACCGCCGATGACCGCGCCGACCAGGGAGTCGAGCCCACCGATGGTGGCGGCGGCGAACGAGAAGATCAGCAGTGTGGCCATCATGTTCGGTTGCAGGAACAGCTTCGGGGCCACAACCGAGCCTCCCAGCGTCCCGAAGGCGGCAGCCAGAGCCCAACCGAACATCAGGGTGCGACCGACCCGGACACCGACCAGGCGAGCCGACTCGGTGTTGGACGACACCGCCCGGAAGGCCAGGCCCATCTTCGTCTTGGTGAGCAGCCACCACAGCAGCGCCCCGATCAGACCCAGCACCGCCCAGGTGCCCAGCACCGTGTACCGCAGGCGGGCATCCCCGATCGCCACATAGTCGGTGGGACCGTTGGGGAACAGGCTCGGGAACGGCCGCGGGTTGAACTTCCAGAAGTAACCGGCGACGGCGTTGAGGATCAGGAAGATACCCAGGGTGATCAGCACGACCGGCAGATGGTCGCTCGGATCGAACGGTCTGATGAGGACCCGTTCGATGACCGCCCCCCCGGCGGCGCTGATGGCCATGGCGATGATGATGGCCAACAACAGGCCGATCGGGAGCCCCCCGGGCCGGAACGAGTCCAGACCCACCGAGTAGCTGAGCCCCGACTGCTCGGAGGGCACCGCCAGGATGTAGGCGATGAACGTACCGAACATCGCCAGCTCACCCTGAGCGAAGTTGATCAGTGTGGTGGCTTTGAAGATCAGGACCAGAGCGACGGCGACCACGGCGTAGATCGCCCCGTTGTCGAGACCATCGAATAGTCGCTGCAGGAACAGAGTCACGACGGAATTCCCCCTTTGGTCTGGGTTTCGGTGGTCCGGTACGGGTGATCGGTCGTACTCATGCGCCGAGGTACGCTTCTTGTACCGCGGGGTCCTCCCGCAGGGTTGTGGCCGATCCACTCAGGACGATCTCGCCCGCCTCCAGCACATAGCCGTGCTGGGCGATCTCGAGGGCGAGGTTGGCGTTCTGCTCCACGACGAGCATGGTTACGCCGGATTCCTCATTGAGCTGCTTGAAGGTGTGGAAGAGGTCCTCGATGATCAGTGGCGCCAGGCCGAGCGACGGCTCATCCAGCAGGACGAGCTTGGGTCGCGACATCAGCGCCCGGGCCACGGCCAGCATCTGTTGCTCGCCACCGCTCAGGGAGCCGGCGAGCTGATCCTTGCGTTCCCGCAGGCGGGGGAACTTGTCGAACCACATCTCGATGTCGGCCGCGATGTCCTTGTCGTTGCGCACGTACGCCCCGACCTCGAGGTTGTCCATCACCGACAGTTCGGGGAAGGTCCCCCGGCCCTGCGGGATGTGGGCCACACCCCGACCGACGATCTGGGCCGTGTCGACCCCATCGATGCTCTCTCCCTCGAGCAGCACCTGGCCGTTACAGCTCACCATGTTGCAGATGGCCCGCAAGGTCGTGGTCTTGCCGGCGCCGTTGGCGCCGAGCACCACCACCACCGACCCGCGGGGTACCGTGAAGCTGACGTTCCGCAGTACTTCGACCTGCCCGTACCGGGCGTTGAGTCCCCGTACTTCGAGCGTGTTGTCACTACTGGCTACGTCGCTCATGCGGCGGAACTCCCCAGGTAGGCCTCGATCACGGCGGGATTGGTCCGCACCTCCGACGGCGGGCCTTCGGCGATCTTCTTGCCGAAGTTCATGACCACGACCTTCTCGGAGATGCCCATCACCATCCGCATGTGGTGCTCGACCAGCAGGATGGTGAGGTTGTACTCGTCCCGGAGCTTGCGGATGGTGTTGCCGAGCTCGTCGACCTCGCTGTGGGTGAGACCGCTCGCCGGCTCGTCGAGCATGAGCAGCGTGGGCTGGGCGATCATGGCCCGGGCCAATTCGATTCGTTTGAGGGTGCCGAACGGGAGTCCGCTGGCCGAGTGGAAGGCCACATCGGTCAGGTCGAGCCGTTCCAAGGCCTCCCAGGCCCGGGCCCGCGACTCCCGCTCCTCACGTCGGACCTTGGGGGTCCGGAGCATCGCGGTGACGAAGTTCGATTTGGTCTGGGTGTGCTCCCCCACCATCACGTTGTCGATCACCGACATGCCGGGCCACAGGGCCAGGTTCTGGAAGGTCCGGTATGCCCCCAGGTTCGAGATGTTGTGTGGTGCAACGGCCAGCAGATCCCGCCCGGCGAACGTCACCGAGCCCGCGGTGGGGTTGTAGATCCGGCTGACCACGTTGAACAGGGTGGTCTTGCCCGCCCCGTTCGGCCCGATCAACGCGCAGATCTGGTTCTCGTCGGTCGTGAACGACAGCTGATCGAGGGCTGTGATTCCGCCGAACTGCACCGTGATGTCAGACACATTCAGCAGTGTCACCTGGTGATCCTCCCCCTTTGATGGCGATCGACGAACGGACCGTAGACAGTCGACGCCCCGCCGGTCAAAAATCTTGTGGCCGCCGTCACATTCCTGTTGTCGAAATACCCCGTCGCCGAAACACTCGGTCACCCCCGACAGCGACGCCGGGACCATTGTCACAGCCCAGCCTCCCGACGTCCACACGTTCGCCTCCGGCCCCGGCGGGCCGCGTAGGGTGCAGGAATGGAAACGGGCTCCGAACCGCGCCGGGTCGCCGCTCAGGCGTTGGCGAGCCGCCACCTCGAGCGCGGCCCCCGGCGGCCCGACGGCGACCGTTCCCGCTTCGCCTACGCCGAGCGCCCCCGTCCGGAGCACGCGGGGTGGGGGCTGCGCTCGGCCCTGGTCCGGCTGGCCCAGCCGGAACCCCAATGGGCCGCTCGGGTCCTGACCGTCGTCCGCCGGGTCGACGCCACGGTCGGCCCATTGCGCCGACCGCTCGACCGTCACACGGTCCTGCTCGATGACGCCACCGATCCGGTGGTCGACGCCCGGGTGGTCGACCTGGGTCGCCTGGCCACCACCCTGGATCCGACCTGGTCGGTGCGGGCGGTGCCCGCAGTCGTCGACCCGATCGTCGTCGACGACGTCGTGACCGGCTACGCGGCCGGCCTGGCGGCGGGAGACGGCGAACCGCTCGAACCGGAGGAGATCACCGCCCTACCCGTGGTGGTGGTGTGCCTGGCCCTCGATCATCTGGCCGACACCGTGGCCGCCTGGGCCGTGACCGCCCCCGGCCCCGCTCCCCTGGATCTGATCGAGGTCGTGTGCGACGGTGCGTGGGCGGCCCTCGACGCGTGTGGGGCGCCCACCGAGGCCGATCGCCCACGACGCCGCCCCACCTCGGCCTGAACCCAGACTACGGGCCACCGTCCCGGTCGGCCCGATGCGCCACCGGTCGACCCACCCGCGGGCCGGCCCGACCGCCGCCGGGTCACGAGCCGGGGCCGGGGTGCCGGGCCGGGCCACCCAGACCGATCACCCGGGCGACCTGATCGAGCTCGGCGTCGCCGAGCGAAGTGGAGACCGGCCCGTCGGCCGAGAACCATCCGACGAGGCCGGCGGCGTCGAGCGAAAACCGGTGACCGGCACCGGCGAGGACTTCGTGGGTGAGGGCGAGGGCGAAGCTCTCGATCTCCTCGGTGGAGCGACGGCCCAACGTGTGCTCGGCGATCCGACGGGCGGTGTCCACCGTGGCCGGGCTGTCATCACCCCAGTGGTGGCGATGATCCCGATGCAGCATCCGGGCGTTCACCTCGACCACCAGCCGTCCCGGTGTGACCAGGAGCAGGTACCGGCGGCGTGGCCCGGTGAGACCGATCACCTCCGCCCGGCCGATCGAGGCGCCGATCGCGGCTTCGAGCTTGTCCAATAGCCGTACCGAGGCGGGGCAGGGTTGCAGCCCGAGCGCGGCCAGGTGGCCGGCCAGGGCGCCGGTGGTGAGGAACTCCGCCGTCCGGGTGCCGTAGTACCGCTGGGCCGGCGGGTAGGCGGCCCCGTGGAACGCATCGGGGAACAGCTCGAAGCGCGCCGAGTAGGTCTGGAGGGTGCGGTCGAACGTGGCCACCCCCCGGAGCCGGCCGGCGGTGACGGGAACGGTGGGGACGACGACCATGCCCCACCAAGCGCCGGGACAGCGCCGGCGGTGACGCGGCCGGTGATCAGCCGGTCACGGCGTCGCGATATTCACGGAGGCGTTCCAGGTGACCGTCCACGTCGGTCGGGCCCGCGTTGTGGGTGGCCACCGCCATATGGGTGGCACCGATGTCAGCCCAGGTGTCGGCGTGGCTCCGCCACCGATCAGGGTTGCCGCCGCCCCACTGGGCCTGGGCCTGAACCCCGAATCCGTCCATCGATCGGCCCAGCTCGGTACGGATGGCCCGGATCCGCTCCAGCAGCGCCCGGGATTTGTCGTTGGCCCCACCGAGCGGCATCCAGCCATCGCCGAGGCGGGCGCATCGCTCCAGGACGACCTCCGCCGAACCACCGAACCACACCGGGATCGGCTCGCTGGGGCGGGGGTTGATGCCGGCCCGCTCGACGGTGTGGAACTCCCCCTCGAAGCTGAAGGTCGGCTCGGTCCACAGCCGCCGCATCAGCTCGACCTGCTCGGCCTGGCGGCGCCCCCGGGTGGAGAACTCCTCGTTGAGAGCCTGGTACTCAACCGTGTTCCAGCCGGTGCCCACCCCCAACCGCAGGCGGTTGTCCGACAGGACGGCGATCTCCGCCGCCTGCTTGGCCACGAGGGCGGCCTGCCGTTGGGGCAGGACCAGCACCGTGGTCACCAGCTCGATGCTGGAGGTGACGGCCGCCGCGAAGCCGAAGAAGGCGAACGGCTCGTGGAAGGCGACGTCGGCGTCGTACGGGCCGGAGAAGCCCCCGGGCCGGTCCCGCTCGGCTCCCAGCACATGGTCGTAGATCAGGAGGTGGGTCAGGCCCAGGTCCTCGACTCCCTGCAGGTAGGCCTTGATGGCACCGGGATCGGTGCCGATCTCGTTGTGGGGCAGGACAGCGCCGAGCAGCATGGCCGACACCCTAATCCTCACCACGACGACCGGGCCGAATCTCCCCCGACCACCGGCCGACGCGGGTCGACCGTCACCCGTCACCAGTACGCTCGGCGAGTGTCCATCGATGCGTATCGCCTCCCCCGTACCGCCCGGCCGAGTCACTATGCGCTTCTGATCGATCCTGACCTGGCCGGGACCGGCTTCACCGGCACGGTGACGATCACCGCCGAGGTCACGGAGTCGACTGGGGTGATCTCACTCAACGCCGACGGCCTCACCATCACCCGTTCCGAGATCCGAGTCGGCTCCGGCCCACCCCAGGCCGCCCGGGCCGAGCTCGACGCCGAAACCCAGCGCCTCCATCTCCATGTCGCCGCGCCGATCGATCCGGGCCCCATCACCGTCGAGCTCGACTTCACCGGCCGCTACAACGAGCAACTGGTCGGCCTGTACCTCAGCGAGTTCGAGACCGACGGTGTCCCCCGCCGCCTGGCCACCACCCAGTTCGAGCCCACCCAGGCCAGGGGGTGTTTCCCCTGCTGGGACGAACCGGACCTGAAAGCCAGCTTCGAACTCACCATCGTCACCGACGCCGACCACACCGCCGTGGCCAACTCGGCCGAGGTCGCTCGCCGCATCCGGCCCGACGGGCGTCAAGAAATCCAGTTCGCCCCCACCATGGTCATGAGCTCCTACCTGGTGGCCTTCATCGTGGGCCCACTGGAGATCACCGAACCGGTCGACGTCGACGGTGTGCCGCTACGCGTCGTGCACGTACCCGGCCGGGGCCACCTCACCAGCTTCGCGCTCGATGTCGGTGCGTTCGCCCTCCGCTACTTCTCCGACTATTTCGCCATCCCGTATCCCGGCGACAAGCTCGACCTGGTCGCCGTGCCCGATTTCGCGTTCGGTGCCATGGAGAACCTGGGCTGTGTGACCTTCCGGGAGGCGGTGCTGCTGCTGGATCCCGCCTCGGCGACCCAGGACGAGATCCAGCGGGTGACCGACGTGATCAGCCACGAGATCGCCCACATGTGGTTCGGCGACCTCGTCACCATGACCTGGTGGAACGGTCTGTGGCTGAACGAGGCCTTCGCCACGTTCATGGAGACCAGGTGCACCGACGCCTATGCGCCGAGCTGGGAGCGCTGGGTCGATTTCAACCTGTCCCGCGCCGCCGCGTTCGACATCGATGCCCTGTCGTCCACCCGTTCCATCGAGTACGAGGTGATCAGCCCGGCCGACGCCGACGGGATGTTCAACGTCCTCACCTATGAGAAGGGGGCGGCGGTGGTCCGGATGCTGGAGCAGTATCTGGGCGAGGAACGGTTCCGGGACGGTATCCGCCTCTATATGAACCGCCACCAGTTCGGCAACGCCGACACGACCGACCTGTGGGACGCCATCGAGGAGGCCACCGGCGAGCCGGTGCGGCGCATCATGGACAGTTGGATCTTCCAGGGAGGGTTCCCCCTGATCTCCTATCAGGTGGAGGACCGGCAGCTGCGTCTCGTGCAGGAGCCGATGGCGTACACCGGGACGCCCGGTGACCGGGCGGCGGCCGACCCCGACACTCCTGATCGGGCCTGGGCGGTGCCGGCCCGGTTCCGCTGGGCGTCGATCACCGACGCCGGTGCGGAGGCGGTGACCGACCGGCTCCTGATCGAGACCGAACCCGCCGTGACGACCCTGCCGAGCCGCCCCGATTGGCTGGTGGCCAACGCGGGCAGCACCGGCTTCTACCGGGTGGCGCATTCGGCCGAACAGCTCGAGGCCCTCACCGCGGTCGCCGTCGATCACCTGACCCCCACCGAACGGTTCAGCCTGGTCGACGACGCCCACGCGGCCGTCCTGGCCGACCGCCTGGCCACACCGACGTTCCTGACCCTGATCGAGAGCATGGGTGCCGAGGACGACCGGTCGGTGTGGCAACGTCTCATCAGCGGGCTCCACCAGCTCGATCGCCTGGTCGACGGCCGAGCCCGGGAGATCCTGCGGGACATCAGCCACGACCTGCTGGCTCCGCCCCTGGCCAATCTCGGCCTCTCACCGCGCGACGGTGATGACAGCCGGACCCGTCAGCTCCGGGGCGATCTGGTGCGGGCCCTGGGTGTGTTGGCCAACGATCCGGAGATCCAGGAGGAAGCCAAACTGACCGTTTCGGTGCTGCTCCGGGAACCGGAACTGGTCGACGCCGCCCTGTCAGCGGCCTCGATCGATGTGGTCGCCTCGCTCGGCGACGCGGCCGATTTCGACACGTTCGTGGCCGGGTGGCGGAACGCCTCCACCCCCCAGCAGGAGCTCCGGTTCCTCTACGCCTTGGGCGACTTCGCCGATCCGGAGCTGACCGAGCGCCGGCACCGGCTGATCCTCGACGGCGACATCCGAGCCCAGAACGCCCCATTCCTGCTGGGCCGTTCGCTCGCCGGCCGCGAGACCGGTGCGGCGACGTGGAGGTTCATCACCGAACACTGGGATCACCTGCTCGATGCGTTCGCCGGGGCCCACATGGTCCGCATGTTACAGGGCCTCCCCCGCCTCGATCAGCCGGGCCAGCCCGAAGCGGCCGCCGCGTTCTTCGCCGACCACACCGTCCCGTCGTCGCCCCAGACCCTGGCCCAGATCCTGGAGAAGCAGCAGGTCCAGGCGGCCCTTCGTCAACGGGAGACCGGCCGTCTGACCATGTTCCTGGAAGCGGCCGATACCTGAACGGATCGCGTTGCGTCGCCTCATCCCACCGTCGCGGCCCGAGATCTGGGCCATAGAACCATCGGCGCTGCAGATCACCTGGGGAGACCTCCCGGCGGGAACGGTCTCCATCCGGGTCGGTGCGGCAACGACGGTCATCGGCGATCATCCCGGTGGCCCCGGCGCCGCCGAGGTGGCGGGTCTCCGCCCCGGCTCCGAGGTGGAGGTCGAGCTGACGGCCGGACCGGTCCGGGACCGGCTCCGGGCCACAACCCCGGTCGGACCCGATGGACCGGAACTGTGCCGCATCGCCACCCTGAGCGATCTCCATCTCGGCTCGGAGCATTGGGGGGCGACGAAACGGATGGCCGACCGGTCGGATCATACGGTCCCGTTCGCCGTGCGGTGCGCCCGCGCCGCCCTCGACGAGGCGGTTGCCTGGGGGGCCGACCTGGTTGTGATTAAGGGTGACGCCGCCCACCATCAACGGGCCGACGACTTCGCGCTCGTGGACGACCTCGGGCAGCGCCACCCCGATCTCCCGATGCTGATCGTGCCCGGCAATCATGACGTGGACGGCACCACGGTCGACCCGGTGCCCAGCGTGTTCCCGTCGGGCGGCCGCGCCTACTGCCGGTCCGCGGTGGCAACCGGACTGCCGGGGATCACGGTGATCGCGGCCGACACCACCGTGCCCGGGTCGGGACGGGGTTCGGTCAACCGGGTGGCCGACGCCGTGGTCGACCTGGTCGCCGACGCGCCCGGGCCCTACCTGCTCGGCCTGCATCACCACCTGCAGGAGCGGCGGGTACCCACCCACTACCCGCCCGGGGTGGCAGCTCCGGCGTCGCGCCGGTTCCTGGATCGCCTGGCCGACGTCAATCCCCGGGGCCTGGTGACCTCGGGTCACACCCACCGCAACCGGTCCCGCACCCACGGGCCCCTCCTGGTGACCGAGGTCGGTTCGACCCGGGACTGGCCCGGGGTGTGGGCCGGCTACGCGGTGCACGAGGACGGCATCAGACAGGTGATCCGCCGGGTGACCGAACCATCGGCCCTGGCCTGGCACGAATACAGCCGCCGGGCCCTGCTCGGCGTGTGGGGTTGGTGGGCCGCCGGGCCGCTCGACCAGCGCTGCATCGATCACCCGTGGGGCGGTCGGGGCGACGCCGCCGGCAGCCGTCGCCGCGCCGGGATCAGGCCCCGGCCGAGTCGGCGTAGTCCGCGGCGCTGGTCACCGTGACGGTGCCCCGGGTGCCGTCCACCATCACCGTGGCTCCCGGCTCGATGCTGGTGGTGGCCGATCGGGCCCCGACCACCACCGGGATCTCGAGTTCCCGGCCGAACACGGCGGCATGATCGAGCAGTCCGGTGCTCTCCACCACCACCGCACCGGCACCGGCCAGGATCGGGAGCCAGACCGCGGTGGCGGTCGGGATGATGACGACGTCGCCGGCGTTCGGCAACGAGTGCACCTCGAGCGGTGACGTGATCACCCGGGCCCGGCCCTCGAACCGTCCCGCCGCCACCGGTGTGGCCCGGATCGAGGCGCCCGCCTCGAGGACCACCGTGGCGGCATCGATCTCACGGTCGTCGGGCGACGGAACGAGCCGCAGTCCCCGGCCGGCCGGCCGCGGTGGGGTCGGTTCACTGCGGTCGGTCCGGTCGATCACGGGCGCCGGTTCACTCGCCCGCAGATTGATCAGATGCGCCCGCCGGGCCTCGACGATCTCGCCGATGGTCGACAGGCCCCCATCGGCGTAGTAGGCGGCCTCGTCCACGAACAGCAGGCTGATGTCGTCGGGTTGTCGGACATCGCCCCGATCGGCGGCCCGGTGACCGAGCTCGGCCACCGCAGCCTGCATCTCGGCCACGATTCGGCTGACGTTTGCCGCCGCGAGCGAACGGGCCTGCAGGGCCGGCACGATGGCGGCCCGGGCGGCCCTCAACTCGTCCCGCTCGGCGGCGGACAGCGCGGCGGCCGCCCCGAGCTGGGGCAACCCGTCCAGGGCCGGGTCCGACAGATCCACCCCCCACGGACCGTCCCGGTCGGCCTCCGACGATCCGGCCTCCTCGGGTTCGTCGGCACTGCGGCCCGACGGTTCGTCGGCCTCGGTATCCGACGACGCGGGATCCTCGTCGGCGGTCAGCTCGGCCAGGCGGCGCGCCGCCTGCTCGACGGCGGCCGTCACCCGGGATCGAGGATCCATTTCGCTCGACAACTCGGCCAGGCTCTGGGCCAGGGCCACCAGCGGCTCCGGCGCCGACGCCCAGGTCGGTCCGGCGAGATCCCAACCCCGGATCGACCGGTACCCGATGTTGTCGAGCATGGCGTCGAGGCCGGCCACGAACGCGGCCGGTTCCGGATCGGCCATACGTCGGGCCCATTCGACGACATCGGCCAGCGGTTCGCCGGCCGCCAGGACGGCCTGCATCGAGTCGGACGAGGCCAACAGGCGGGACAACGCCCATCCCCCGTTGAGGGGGCTCATCGACTCCATCTCGCCGATCCCGCCCAGCAGGCACAGGAGGTCCTCGGGCCGGTTGGTTCCCTCGGTGATCGACACCAGGACACGGGCGGGGATAGTGGCCCCGAGTGTCTGCAGGGCGTGCTGCTGGGCGAGGGCCCGGCACAAGGGCCGCAACGCGAGGGCGCGATCGAGGACCTCGGTATCCGACATGCTGCGGAGGTCCGGGCGCTCGTCGACGGCCTCGGCAGCGAGGACCCGGCCCGCCTCGACAAGCCGCCGCGGCGAGCCCGTCATCGTCTCGGCCACCCAGGACCGGAGTGTCCCCTCGCTCTGGCGGCGGTTGCGGTGCCATCCCGCCATCTGGGTCGGGGGCAGGCTCGGGGGTGTCAGCCCCAGCAGTTGATCGAAGTGATCGGCCTCGTAATCGGGGATGCGTCCGGCCAGGACCCGCAGCACGGAGGCGTTGAGGTAAACGAAACCGCCGAACACGCCGAAGATCTCCGGGTCGTCGGCGTCGACCTCGGTCGGCGGCATGCCAAGGGTGTCGACCAGGGCATCCCGCCAACCGGGCACGATCGCGCCCGACCAGAGGAGATCCCATCCCAGGGGCGTGACCGGGCCGGACACCAGATCCGCGGCGAGGGCGCGGGTCCACACCGGGAACGTTCTCGGACCTCGATGGTCCTTGATCCAACGAATCGTCACGTGCGCATGGGGTCGGTCGGTGGGACGCCGATGGCCAGGGGGGAACGGGGGCTCGGCGTCAGCGGAACCGGGCAGCGCCCGATCCTCAACCACTCCGTCCAGGCACCAGTTTGCCCCAACGCGAGCCAGATGTCTCCCTTCCCCACCCGACCGGGCGACGCTCCGGAGCCACGACCCCCGAGCCGGCCGAGGTCGACCTGGCGGGCCGGTCCGGTCTGGCCGGGACCTTCCCCGGCGTGATACGCAACCATCGGGCGGGCCGAGCCGCCAGATGTCACAAGGAGCGCCGACCATGCGAGCAGCAGTCCTGAACGAGATCCCCGGAGATCTGATCATCGAGGACATCGCCATTGACAAGCCGGGACCCGACGAGGTGGTGATCCGCACCGTCAACGCCGGGCTGTGTCACAGTGATCTCCACTTCATGGACGGCAGTTGGGATCGCCTCGGTCTACCCGCCGTGATGGGGCACGAGTCGGCCGGTGAGGTGCTGGCCGTCGGTGAGGACGTGAACTACGTCAAGCCCGGTGACCATGTCATCACCTGTCTCAGTATTTTCTGTGGACAGTGCGAGCACTGCCTCACCGGTCACCCGAACCGGTGTCAGAACAATGCCGCCACCTCCCGGGCCAAGGGCGACCCGCCCCGGTTGAGCCGTGACGGCGAACCGGTGGCCCAATTCGCCCGTCTCGGCGGTTTCGCCGAGGAGATGCTGGTCCATCAGAACGCGGTGGTGAAGATCCGGGAGGACATGCCGCTCGATCGGGCGGCCCTGATCGGGTGTGGGGTGACCACCGGGCTGGGGGCGGTGTTCAAGACCGCTCGTATCGAACCGGGGTCGACGGTGTGCGTCGTCGGGGCGGGCGGGATCGGCTTGTCGGCCATCCAGGGGGCCCGGATCGCCGGGGCCGGTCGGGTCATTGCCGTCGACCTGTCACCCGCGAAGTTGGAAACCGCTCAGGTCTGTGGGGCGAGTGATGTCATCAACGCCTCCGAGGTGGACGACCCGGTGGCCGCGGTGAGGGAGATGACCGGGGGCGGCGTCGACTACGCCTTCGAGGCGATCGGCCGCAAGGAGACGGTGGAGCAGGTCTGGAGCATGTCCCGGATGGGTGGGACCTCGGTGGTGATCGGGATGATGCCGTTCGGGCAGAAGATCGAGATCACCGGCTACGAGGTCTTCATGCTGGAGAAGACGCTCAAGGGCTCGATGATGGGGTCGAACGCGTTCCGGGTCGACATGCCCCGATACGTCGACATGTACCTCGACGGGCGTCTGCGTCTCGACGAGATGATCAGCCATCACCTCACCCTGGACCAGATCAACGACGGCTACGAGCTGATGCGCACCGGCGCCTCGGCCCGGGCCGTGATCGACTTCTGAGCGGCAACGGCTCGGGTCGACGGCATCACCGCCGACCCGAACCGTCAGCGCCGCCCTCTTGGCCCGGTTCCGGTTGTCAACCGTCCCGACGGCGGTCGGCCTGGACATCGGTGGCCGGGCCCGCGAACGCTTGAGCCAACGACAACCATTCCTCGGCCGCCCCCGGGGTGGCGATCAGATCGGTGTCGTCCCGGTGACGTCGCTGGGTGGCCACCAGGCACAGCTCGACCGCCGAACCGCTGACCCGTGATGCGGCGTCATCCGGGCCCCAGGTCCACACCGCACCCGACGGTGCGGTCAGTTCGACCCGGACCGGCTCGTCGGGCGGGGTCAGACCCCGGTTGACGTAGCTCCAGCCGCGGGTGCTGACGGCGATGTGGGCCACATGGCGGAGCCGGTCGGTGACCGGCCAAGGGGCGCCGACGGCATCGGCCACGTCCTGGCCGTGCGACCAGGTCTCCATCAGCCGGGCCGTGGCGAAGCTGAGGGCGCTCATGTCAGGACCGAACCAGGGGATCCGGTCCTTCGGCCCGCACGATCGGAAGGCGGCCAGCATCAGACCCCGTTCGGCCCGCCACCAGGTCAGGATGTCATGACCCGACCGGTCTCCCCGGTCCCCGAACACACCACCGAGCCCGTCGTCCATGACCCGGGAGCGGGCCGCGATGAACTCGTCGGGCTCGGTGACGGCGATGCGGGCGGCCACGTCGGCCTGGATCAGGTGCACGATGGTGTCGGCCACGTCCCAACCTTCAGCCGGGGTGGGGAGACGCCACTGCTCCTCGTCCAGGCCGGCGACGACGTCGTCGAGGGCTTGGTGTTCGGCCGCCAGGTCATCACAGATCTCGTCCACGGCCGCGAGACTACGTCACCGGAGGCGACGGTTGCTCTTCGGTGGCTGGGCAGGCCCGTCGCGGGCCTCCAGCGCCGCCTCTTCATCGGGGGTCAGCAGCCGGCCGTTGTACCGCTCACACCAGTACGGGGGTGGCAGGGTGCCGTCGGAGCGGACGGTCCCGTCGTTGAGCACCATGATGCAGGTGCCGCCGAACCGGAACCGGAGGTCCTCGCCCAGGGCGGTGAGCCGCCAGCCGCCGGTGAACGGGGTCGGAAACCAGGTGCGGGGGCCAAGGCGGATGAGGTGGGTGGCGGCGTAGGACTCGGCCATGGCCACCGCCATGGCCCGCGGGATGATCGGGATACACGGGCCGGCCGTCGCCTCATCACCCGGGCCGGGTCCGTTCGGGGGAGCGGCCGGCGGGAACATGCTCGGGGGTGAGGCCTCCGTCGAGGGTGGACGTTCGGTCATGGCGCCTCCTTGGCGTCGGGCCGGCCCGGGGACTCCGGGAACCGGCGGGGATCGGACCACGGGAACCGACGATGCGTCACGGTTCGCCGGTCGCTGAGGGTGGGACGCCGATCGGGCGGACCGGGGTTCCCGCCGGATCGACGAAGACGGCCATCTGTTCGGCGGTGACCTTGGCGTAGTCGGGTGGCCACGGGGCCACGATTCCGGCCTGACCGTCGACCCAGAGGACCTCGCCGTTGACGTTGAGCGCGCTGAACGCGTGGCCGGTGTTGTCGGTCCACACCGTTGCCACCATGGCGGAGGACCCGGGGCCGAGTTCCTGGAGCCGGGCCTCGACCGTCGGGGAGTCGGCGAGCTCGGCCGCCCCGCCCGACCAGTCCTCGAGATAGCTGAGTGATGCGCCCGATGATTCGGGACGGATCGGCGCCGCCACCGCGTCCTCGCCACGCCAGTTCGCTTCGACGGCACGGGTGCAGTCGATGCAGTTCTGGCTGCGGCCCGGGTTGTAGAGGCCGGGATGATTGATGTCGTCGATCCAGCTCGACGGGTGCTCACCGGGGCCGGCCCGGCGCGATCGTATCGGACCGGGCGGGAGCCACTCGGGCTCGGTGAGACGCTGCCGGTCGAGGTCGGGGTAGGCCCAGCGACCGTCGGGCCCGAAACCCGGGCGCCGCCGGGCCGGCGGCCCGGTCAGCAACCCGTTGATCCTGGGGGACGGGACCGGGATCCCCTCGGCGGCCCTGGCCCCGAGCCGCCCGGCCGGGGCGAGAGCCAGATCGTCGGCCAGGCCCAACCGTGTCCCGGCGGCCGCGCCGGTGGCCACGTCGGCGGCGATCTGCGCGCCCTGGTAACCCGCCCACCAATACGGATCGTCGCGGAGGGCCGGCCACTGGATCACCTCGGAGACCAACCGGTCGGGATCGGTGGCGGCCTGACGGGCGAGATCGCCGGCCCCGGCCCCGGCGTCGGCCGACGCCGGCCGCCCTTTCCGGAGCAGGTAGGCCAAACCGACGCCGGGCGAGGCGACGGCGTAGGCGTCACCGACCGCTCTGCCCGTGTCGACGACGGCGTCGACGCCGCCCCGGAGGAACCGGGACCAGTTGGACCGGAACTGCTCCCCGTCGGTGAGGAGCAGTTCGGCTTGGGCCACGGGGTCGAAAACCTGCCGCAACTCGAGCACCTCGTTCAGCACCCCCGGGCCCTCTTCGGACAACCGGGAAGCGAACGTCGGCGACATCCGGCCGGTGGCCGCCCGGACCAGGCCGACCACCCACGAATCGCTTTCGTCGTCGAGCCACGGGCTGCCACCGGGCGGCTGATCGGCGGCGCGGACCGACCCGATCATCCCGTCGACGTACTGTTCGGTGCTCGCCTGGCGGGCGATCAACCCGGCTACGGCGTCGACCACGGCCGAGGCGCCTCCGGTGAGCGTGCAGGCTCGGGCGACCGCCTCGGCGTCGGACAGATCGGCCCGCGCCTCGGCCGCGCCGGCCACGAAGGTGACCAGCCCCTCGGGGGCGACCATGACCGCGAGCCCGGTATCGGCGCCGCTGCGCCCCACGCCGGTCATCGGTCATCACCCCACCGGGCCGACCGGACCGCCGTGGCCAGGAAGGCGGGTCCGGTGGGGACCTCGGCCGCTCCCACCCCCATGGCCCAACGCTCCGCGGCCAGATCGGCCTGGCTGCGGGCCTCGGCGGCCAGCAGGTACGCCTCCACGGCCTCGGCCCGGACCAGTTCATCGAACGTTTCGGCCCGGGGGCCGGTCCACCCGGATCGGGCGGTGGCCGCGGCCGCGCTCCGTCTCGCGGCCACGGTTTCCAGGACCGTGGCCAGGGCGGCCACTGCCCGGGCCAGCTCCCGTGCTTCCCCGGCGTCAACCGCGGGGACCCCAGGGCCGTCATCGCGCCACACCATGTGGGCTGCTCCCTCGTCTCGGGACGATCAGAGAGCAGCCGTGGAGCACCGCCGTTCGACGGGTCATCCCTGGTCAGCCGCTGAGACCGGGATGATGGTGGGACCCTACCGTCGACGCCGCCCGATGCGACCCTCGCCGATCGGCTCACCCGATATCGGGGTCCGGCCCCGGCGGGCTCAGGGGTGCGGCAAGACCACGCGCGCCGTGCCCGGCATCAACACCCGGCCGTCGGTCGTCTGCTCCCACACCTCAAGCTCCACGGTCCCGGTGGTGGGGTCGACGGCGGTGACGGTGCCGTGGAACTCCAGATCCTGATCGGGCAGGGCCGACGCCCGGTTCTGCCACGAGACCCCGATCAGGCGACCATCCGGTCCGATCCAGTCCGTCAGATATTGGGTGAGCCAGGCCCCCTGGAGCGGCCCGTGCACGAGGACGTCGGGGTGCCCCTCGTACTCGGCGTAGGCCCGGTCGTAGTGGATACGGTGGGGATTGAACGACGCTGCCGAGTACAGGAAGAGCTGGGTGCGGTCGGCCCGTTTTGTCATCACCGGGACGGTGTCACCGACGGTGACGTCGGCGACGGTGCGGGGGGCGGCGACCTCGCTCATCGGGCGATGCCGATCTGGCGGGAGCGGGCGACGACGGTGTCGTCGGCCCGGGTATAGGTGGTTTCACGCACGATCCGCACGAACGGCCCCTTGGAACCCGCCTTCTGGTCCAGGTCGGCCAGGCGGGTCTCGGCGGTGATCTCGTCGCCGACACACACCGGTTCGAGAAACTCCCATTCCTCTCCCCCGAACATGACCCGGGCCACCGCGAGCCGGATGCCGTCACCACGGCGCCAGAGCCCGTCGGTCATCAGATCGGACCGGGATCGGGGTGCGACGGTGGCGTGGGCGATGAATGTGGGTGGGGCGACGAGGTCCCGGTAGCCGGCGGCGCGGGCCGCGTCGGCGTCGAAGTAGATCGGGTTCTCGTCGCCCACCGCGTAGGCGTACCGTTGGGCCTCCCTGGCGTCGATCGTCACCCGGACCGGCTCGCCGAGCGGCCGGCCGATCCGGGCCGCCGACTCGGGCGGGATCAGGGACCCGTCGGACCCGGCCGACGGCGCATCACGGGAAGCCACGGACCCGATCTTTCCAGCCGGGGTGGACCGCCGTCCAGCGGCGAACCGGCGTGCCCGGAACCGGAGCGGATCGGCCACTACCGTTGGGCGTGTGAGTGCATGGGCGGAGTTGACGACGCGGTTGTCCGACGTCGATCCGCAGACCCTGCGGTGGGCGTTCTGGTCGGCGGTGGTCCTGAGCGTCGTGGTGGCCCGCCTCCCGTCGGGGCGCACGGTGCTGTACCCGCTGTCGCTGCTGGCCACCTGGGCCCACGAGCTCGGCCATGGGGTCACCGCCGTGCTGGCCGGCGGGTCGTTCTACCGCCTGGAGGTGGAGCGCGACCTCGGTGGCCGGGCCACCTACGGCGGCGTCGGGCCGGTGGGTCGGGCCGCGGTCGCCGCCGGTGGCCTGCTCGCCCCCGCGGTCGCCGGCGGGGCGATCATCGTCCTCGGCGCGAACGAGTCGAGCGCACCGTGGGTCCTGGCCGGGGTGATCGGCGCGGTGGCGGCGTCGCTGTTGCTGGTGGTCCGCAACGGCTTCGGCTGGGTGGCCCTCGGGCTGGTGGGTCTGGGTCTGGTGGTGGTGGCCGCCTACGCCCCTCCGGTGATCCGGATCTTCGTGGCCCAGCTGATCGGCATCCAGTTCTGCCTGGCCAGTTGGGGGAGCGTCGATTACATGTTCTCCCGGCAGGTGTCGCTGGGCGGAGGCCGGCGGATGGACTCCGACACCGAGACCATCGCCCGGGCGTTGTGGTTCCCCTACTGGTTCTGGGGAGGGCTGATCGCCACCCTGTCGCTGGCCATCGTGGCCGGCGCCTATTACCTCGCCTGGATCCGTCCCCTCGATTTCTGACCGGACGTCCGGCGCGGTGGACCGCCGGATCGCTACGCCCCGCCGGCGGGATCGCCGGCGCGGCGTTCCTCCCGGCCGTCGGGATGCCGGGCGAACCGCTGGTCGTCGGGGCCGTGGGTGGGACCGTCGTCGTCCCAGGGCCAGCCACCGAAACCGGTCCGAGCGAAATCGTCGAACGTGGTGCGGATCCCGGCGGTGTCGTTCATCACGAACGGACCGTACTGCACCACCGGCTCACCGATCGGGTGCCCCTGCAGGACCAGTAGCTCCACCGGCCCGGCCGCCGTTCCCGACACGACCACCGGACGGCCGGCGTCCACCTCGACACCGTGACCGGCGTCGACGACCTCACCAGCGATCACAGCCGCCGTTCCCGACGACACGAAGAGCACCCGCCGGGTGTCGGGCCGTTCTGCCGGGTCGATCTCGATCGGCCGGTCGCCGTCCAGACGGAGATGCCAGACGGCCACCTCCGAGGCGGGCCGGGCCGCCCAGGAATCGGGCGGGGGCGCGGCCGGCTCGACCCGGGTGGGCTCGGCCCCGGGACCCCCGATCCGGGCGGTCAGCGCACCGGCGATCACGGTGATGTCAACCCCGTCGGCCACCAGGCGAGGGGTGTCCTCGGCCCACAACATGGTGAAGTAGGGCTCCGCCAGCTTGTCTCGCGCCGGCAGGTTGAGCCAGATCTGGAACAGCTCCAGTGGATTGTCGGCGTCTGTCCGGAGCAGGGGGAACATCTCGGCGTGGACGATCCCGGCGCAGGCGGTGAGCCACTGGGTGTCTCCCCGACCGAACCGGGCCGCCGCACCGAGCGAGTCGGCGTGATCGATCAGGCCGCTCCGGACGTGGGTGATGGTCTCGAACCCGCGGTGGGGGTGTTGGGGGAAGCCGGGCACCGTGCTCCCGTGGTACATGTTCCAGCCGTCGACGCCGGCGAAATCGTTGCCGAGCGATCGACCGGCGAGGGAGGCGTCCGGGCCGAGTTCACCGTTGCCGGCCGGGTAGGCGTCGCGGTGGTGGGCCACGAACAGGAACGGATCGACGGTCGGCCACTGGTTGCCGAGCGGGAACCGCCGGACGATCAGCGGGGCCTCGCTGCGGTCGCCGGTGGAGGGTGGGACGGCGACGGAGCGAGGGGCAGCAGGATCGGGCATCGGGCCACCGTAGCCCGGCGCCCCGGCTCGGCCGGTACCGCGGGGTCGCTCGATCAGCGGGGGCCGGCGGTCCAGGCGAGCAGGAGGGGTAACGCGGCCGCCACCGAGTCCGGACAGGTGGTGTGGTGGCGGAGCCAGCCGTTGAGGCGATCGAGCGCCACCGTGTCGAGCCGGACGACCTCGTCGGAGGTGACCGGGGTCCGCTCGGTCACCGCCACGAACACCCGGCCGAGCACGGCGGTATCCGGCGCGTCGTAGGACGCCGGGCCCAGGTCGACGAGCTCGACCCCGACCATCCCGGCTTCCTCGGCCAGTTCCCGGCGGGCGGAGTCGATCCATGACTCCCCCACCCCGCACACCCCGCCAAACGCCACGTCCCAAGCCCCGGGAAACACGTCC
>JBKDZN010000219.1:0-80092 GCA_047971245.1 Acidimicrobiales bacterium | reverse complement strand
GGGAGTCGACCACGTCGATGGTCGTCCACCGCCCGCGGTCGACACCGGCCCGGGCCTCGGCCACCGCCCGTTCGAGGTCGGCGGGTTCGGTGGGCAGTTCGGCCCGCCTCAGCTCGTACATCGGTTTGACCAGGGCGATCAGGTCGGCATCGGGGGCGATGTCGAGCGTCTCCAGCTGGCCGACGGCGTCGGCCACCGCCAGATACGACAGGTCCATCACGATCAGATCGACCCGGTCGGGGATCAGGGCCGGGGTGAGCTCCCCCAGGTTGGTGCGTTCCAGGTTGACCACCCGGGGGTCCTGACGGAGCGATCCGAGGAGCTGGCCGAAACCCGCCTCTACCGCGTAGACGGTGGCGGCGCCGGCGTCCACGAGCACGGAGGTGAACCCCCCGGTGCACGCCCCGACGTCCATCCCGATCCGCCCCGCCACCGGGACGTCGAACGTGTCGAGGGCGGCGGCCAGTTTCCGGGACCCCTGGAGCGGGGTCACGGCGGCCACCGACACCGCGGCGTCCGCCCGCACCTGGGCGGAAGGGTTGGTCAGCACCACCCCGTCGACGGTGACGAGGCCGTCGGTGACGGCGGCCTCGGGGGTGGGCAGGGCCGGGTGGGTGGCCCGCAGGCGTCGCATGAGGGGAACGAACCGGGGTCGAGACCGGGCCATCGGGCCCTCAGCCCGCCTCGACGAGCCGTACCGACAGGTCGGTCAGCTCGTCCGGTTCGAGGTTGGCCACGCTGAAGCGGAGCAGGCCCTCGTCCTCGGGGGTGAACGCCGTGCCGGGAATGGCGAGGACGTCGTGGTCGAGGACCAGCCGCTCGACCACCTTGGGGCTCGGGGTGCCCTCGAACGGGTGGCGGACCCATCCGAAGAACGCGCCGGCCGACACCAGCTCGAACCCGCCGGGGCGATCGGCCATGACGGACCGGAACGCGGCCACCCGGGCCGCGACCCGGGTCCGTTGGGCGTCCCGCCACCGACCGGCCCACAACAGACCGGCCACCACCGCCTCCTGACCGATGCGGGGGGCGCTGATCTGGACACAGTCGACCAGTTTCATCACCTCCTGGATCACGGCGGGACCGGCGACGATGCCGCCCATCCGGTAGCCGGGAATGGCCAGGTCCTTCGAGAAGCTGTGCAGGCTGATCACGGTGTCGGTCCACCGGGGCCGGTTGAACAACCGGTGGGGTGGGTCGGTGGACGGCCGGAAGTTCCGGTACGTCTCGTCGACGATCAGGGCCAGGTCGTTGGCCTCGGCCAGATCGCAGAAGCGGTCGAGGACCTCGGGCGGGATGGTCACACCGGTCGGGTTGCCGGGGGTGACGAGCACGATGGCCCGGGTCCGGTCGGTGATCAGGGCGTCGGCCCGTTCGGGGTCGGGGACCAGGGCGTCACCGACCGCTCCCGGTGGGGGATGGAGGTACACCGGGGTGACCCCGTCGAGCCGGAGCCACATGTCGTGGTTGAAGTAGAACGGGACGGGCACGATGACCTCGTCGCCCGGTTCAGTCAGGGCGGAGGTGACCACACAGAACGCCTGGTTGCAACCACCGGTCGGCAGCACATGGCCGGGGCCGATCGAGGTTCGGTAGTCCGACGAGATCTCGGCCGCGAAGGCGGTGTCGAGCGACGGGAGTCCCGGAGGTGGCGCGTAGCGGCCGCCGTCGGTGGTGTGGGCGACGTCGGCCACCCGTTCGGCCACGACCGGCGCCGGCGGATAGCTGGGGGCGGCCTGGGACAGGTCGAGCAGGCGTCTCGTCCCCGACCGGAGGGGAACCAGGGCGTGGGCCTCGGCGATGGGGGACGGGAGGAGGCTGGTGGTCCGGGCCGTGAAGCGCATCAGCGGTCGTGCCGCCGGGGGAGGAGGGAGTCGGGCGCCATCGGGAGCCGATGCTACTGGCCATTGACCGACCACCGGATCGGACACGGTAGGTCCCGACGGCTAGGTTCGGCGTGGTCGCCCGGTCGTCGCGTGAACGACCGCCGGGCCAGGCGTGAGAACGAGCGAGGAACGAGAGGGGACGGGTCCGATGTGGTTGCGTCTACGGCAGATCGCCTTGGTGGCCGAGGAGTTGGAGCCGGTGCTGGAACAGTTCCGGCAGGTGTTGGGGCTGGAGGTGTGCTTCCGGGACAAGGGAGTGGCCCAGTTCGGCCTGGAGAACGCCCTGCTGCCGGTGGGGAATCAGTTCCTCGAGGTGGTGGCGCCGGTGGCCGAGGGCACCACGGCCGGCCGTTACCTGGAGCGGCGGCGGGGTGACGGCGGCTACATGGTGATCACCCAGTGCGACACCCATCCGCCCCGGCGGGCCCGGGTGAAGGAGCTGGGGATCCGTGAGGTGTTCAGCTTCGAACGGGACGACTACGTCTGCATGCAGCTCCACCCCAAGGACACCGGCGGCTCGTTCTTCGAGATCGACGAGCAGCGTGGGACCCGGGCGCATGACGTGGACGGTCCGTGGGAACCGGCCGGGAACACGGGTTGGGAGTCGGCCCGGCGCACCGACCGGGTGGACGCCATCGTCGCCGCCGAGATCCAGGCCGAGCATCCGGCCCAGGTAGCGAAGACCTGGGGGGACATCGCCGAGATCGCGGTCGGCTCCCGGGACGACGGTTCCCTCGTCATGCCCCTCGACAACGCCGAGGTCCGGTTCGTCCCCGCCACCGACGGGCGCGGCGACGGCCTGGGCGGTATCAGCCTGCGGGCCACCGACGCCGACGCGGTGCTCACGGCCGCCGCCGGAGCCGGGGTTCCCATCGATGGTCGCACGGTGACCCTGTGCGGGATGCGCATGACCCTGGTCTGACCGCCCGTCCCGTCCCGCCGGGAGGCGGCCGGACGGGACGGGCCTACCGGCCCTTGAAGGTGGGGACCCGCTTCTCGACGAAGGCCGAGAAGGCCTCCCGGCAGTCGTCGCTGGCCGTGATGCGCTGATGACGCTCGGTTTCCAGGGCGATGAAGTCGGCCAGGCTGGTGCGCTCGGCGGCCACGAAGTTGGCCTTCATCCCCCGCAGGGCGAGCGGGGCCTTCCCGGCCAGGCGTTCGGCCAGGGCCCGGGTCTCGGCCGGGAACGACGCGTCGGGGAACACCCGGGAGACCAGGCCGATCCGGTGCGCCTCGGCGGCGTCGAACTTCTCGGGAAGGAAGTAGAGCTCGCGGGCCTTGGCCGCCCCCAGGATGCGGGGCAGGGTCCAGGGCCCCGCCATGTCGCCGGCCACGGCCACGTCGAGGAAGGCGGAGGAGAAGCGGGCCCCCTCGGCGGCCACCCGCAGGTCGCAGGCCGCCGCCCACCCGAGGCCGGCCCCGGCGCAGGCCCCGTTCACCGCTGCGATGGTCACCGCCGGCATCTCGTGGAGCAGCAGGGTGATGTCGAAGGTCTCCGCCGGGAGGGGCTGGTCGGCCTCCCCGTCGCTGTAGTGCTTCAGATCGGCTCCGGGGCAGAACCCCTTGCCGGCACCGGTGAGGACCAGGACCCGGACGTCGGGGTCATGCGCCAGGGTGACGAGGGCCCGGTGGAGCTCGATCATCATGGTGTTGGTGATCCCGTTGAGCCGTTCCGGACGGTTCAGGGTCACCGTGGCGATGCCGGCGTCGATGTCGACGACGATGGTGGACGGGTCCTGCTCGTTGGCCATCGCCCCAGCATGGTCGCGGTGGCCGCCCGCCGTCACACTCACCGCTCGCCGGCGTCCGGCGCGTGCTGCGGGTGGTGCCGGGTGGTCACCGACCAGATCAGCCAGCTGATCAGGCCCAGCGGTATCGGGCCGGCGAAGGTGATCGACCGGAACACCAGCACGGCGGCGACCACCGCGGACTTGTCCGCCGTGCCCACGGCGACCAGGGCCGAGGTCAGGCCCACCTCCATGACGCCGAGCCCGCCGGGGGTGATCGGGATCACGGCCACGAGCCGGCCGAAGGCCAACGCGGCGAAGACCTCGGCGGCGGTGATCCCCGCCCGGTCGATCCCGACGGCGCGGACGCAGACCAGCAGGAGGATGTACAGGCTGAGATGGCCGGCCGCCGTCCAGCCGGTGAGGCGGATCCCCCGCTCGTGCAGGAGCTCGATAGTCTCGGACCGCAGCACCGAGAGGCGGTCGGGCCAGCCGGTCCCGATCAGGGGAAGCCGGTCGAGCAGATGACCGAGCCACCGGGCCAGACCCGGTCCGGCCAGCACCGTCACGGCGACGGCGACGGCGGCCAGGAACAGGACGAGACCGATCAGGGTGGCCTGTACCATGCCCGGCCCGACCTGGCCCTCGGTGGCCAGCCAGATGACCCCGGCGAGCGGGGCGATCAGCTTGATGAGCACGTCGAACACGCCGGTCACCACCACGGCGCGTGAGATCGCGGCCGGCGGAACCGACCACGACCGGTACATCGTCCAGGTGATCCCGAGGGCGATCGCCCCGCCTCCCGGGATGAGGTTGCTGATCGCCGAGGTGGTCCAGTCCGACAGTACGGCGTGACGGAGGCGCAGGCCGGGCACGGCCACCGCCTGGGCCACCGACGGCAGGGTCAGGTTGGCTGCGCCGGTGGCCGCGAGCAGGAGCCACATCCGGGTGTCGACGTCCGACAGGGCCTGGCCCACCTCGGCGTAGGAGGCGAACGCCGGTAGGCCCCACACAAATGCGGCCGTCATCACCACCAGGCCGGCCACGATCCGCACCAGCGGGGACTGCCACCAGTGGCGGTGGTGCGCCGGTGGAGCAGGCCGATCGGCGCTCGCGCCGGTCTGCCGGTCGGTACCAGCGCCGGCGGCCGTCTCGGTCAGGTCGGGTTCGGTGATGTCTGGATCGTAGAGCCCGGGCGCCCGATCGGCCGGGGGAGTCGGGCCGAACCGGTGCCGTGGCGCGGCATCCTGGTCGGTGGTGGAACGCACCCCTGCTCTCGACGTCCCGATGGACCGGACCCGCCGGGCCGATCTGCGCCGGATGAAGCTGATCGCCGGCGGCCTGCTCGTGGCGGCCGCAGTCGTGTTCGCCCTCACCTTCGCGGCCGACGACGACGGCGGCTGGGTCGGCTATGTGCGGGCCTTCGCCGAAGCGGCCATGGTCGGCGCCCTGGCCGACTGGTTCGCGGTCACGGCCCTGTTCCGCCACCCGCTCGGCCTGCCGATCCCCCACACCGCCATCATCCAGACCCGTAAGGACCAGATCGGGGCCACCCTCGGTGGCTTCGTGCGCGACAACTTCCTCACGTCGGAGATCATCACCGAACGGTTGGAGGCCGCCCATCTCGCCCGACGGGTCGGGGGGTGGCTGTCGGTGCCGGCCAACGCGGCCACCGTCTCGGCCCAGAGCGCGGCGGTGGTTCGGGGCGTGACCGAGGTCCTGCAGGATGACGTCGTCCAGAGCGGTATCGAGCAGACCCTGACCCGACGGATCCGGGAACTACCGGTGGCCCCGCTGATGGGCCAGGTGGTGGACGCGGCCATCGTCGGTGACCACCATCAGGTGCTGCTGGAGAGCACCCTCCGGGGGCTCAGCCGGTTCGTCGAGGAGAACCAAGCCGGTTTCCGTGAACGGCTCAACCAGGAGTCGCCGTGGTGGGTGCCCGAACCGATCGACGATGTCGTGTTCGACAAGATCTACACCGCGGTCCAGGCGTTCCTGTCCGATCTGGCCGCCGATCGGAACCACCCGATGCGGCTCGACGTGGATGCCCGGGCGGCCCGGCTGGCCCAGGAACTGCGGGACAGCCCGGAGATGCAGGCCAAGGGGGAGGCGCTGATCGAGGAGGTCCTGTCACACCCCGAGGTCCGGGCCTGGTCGGCCACCTTGTGGAGCCGGATCAAGCAGGGCCTGATCGAGGCGACCGAGAACCCCGATTCGGAGCTGCGGACCCGGCTCGAGGCCGGCCTGGTGGACGCTGGGCGGGCGATCAGTTCCGACCCGGCCCTCCAGGCCCGTGTCGACCACTGGATCATCGATGCCACCGCGTATGTGGCCGAACAGTTCCGCTCCGAGGTGGCCGATCTGATCGCCACCACGGTGCAACGGTGGGACACCGAGGAGACCTCGGAGCGCATCGAGCTTCAGGTGGGCCGTGACCTCCAGTTCATCCGGATCAACGGCACCGTCGTCGGGGGCCTGGCCGGCCTGGTCATCCACGCCGTCTCCGAGCTCCTGTTCTGACCGCGGCCGCGTCGCCCGGGCCGGCCGGCGCCAGCGTTCAGGTGATCCCGCGCTTGAGTACCAGGGGGGAGCGGGGTAGGCGGGTCGGGTCGAACCGGGCCAACACCTCGGCAGCGTCGGCCGGGGTGTCGGGAGGCCACTGGCCGAGGCTGGCGGCCAGGAAACCGAGCACGTCGGCCGGACGCTCACCCCGGGCCAGCCGGTCGGGCAGGGTCACGGCGCCGTCCCGCTTGGCCAGGCGTCGACGGCCCGGGCCGAGTACCAGGGGGACATGCGCGTGGTCCGGTACCGGCAGGCCGAGATGGTGGCTCAGCGCCCGTTGGCGGGCCGCCGACTCGAGCAGGTCATCGGCCCGCACCACCAGGGTGGTTCCGTCATCCGCGTCATCGATCACCGTGACCAGGTGGTATGCCGGGGTGCCGTCGTTGCGGGCTACGACGAAATCGTCGATGGTGAAGCGCGTCGGCCCGGCGATCAGATCGGTGAACCGGACCTCCGTCCCGTCCGAGCGGAGCCGCCACGCCGGGGTGCGCCCGGTCCGGGCCCGGCGGTCCCGTCCGGCCCGGTCCAGATCCCGGCAGGTGCCGGGGTAGGCGTGGCCGGCCACCGGCGAGTTGGGCGCCATGGCGGCCTCCCGGATTTCGCTCCGGGTGCAGTAGCACGGGTAGACGGCGTCGGCTGCGATCAGCTCGTCCACCACCGGTCGGTACCGGTCGATCCGGTCCCGCTGGCGGGTGGGCTCACCGTCCCAGTCGAGGCCCAGGGCGTCTTCTTCAGTGCTGGCCGATCCACGGTGACATCTTCCCACACCAGGGGTTCCTTCCGTTCGACGTTACCGGCCTGACCGGTGAGCGCTGACCACGGGGTCAGGTGAACGCCGGTCTCGTCGGGGCAGGTCACGGCCTGGGCACGGCTCCACCGGTCGCCCCGAGGGACGTTCGGGAGACCGATGGTGTGGCGTCGGCTAGGCTGGCGGCGACGAGGTCATGGGGGTGCACGAGATCCGGTCGCCCGATGACGCGGCGGAGCCCGATGTGTTCGTCCGCCGGCGGGCCGAGATGATCCGCACGATCGCGGCTCGGGGTATCCGGAACGGCCGGGTGCTGGCCGCCTGGGCGGCCATCGACCGGCATCATTTCGTGCCGGCGGAGCGGATCCACGACGCCTATGTGGATCGGGCCCTGCCCATCGGTTCCGGGCAGACCATCAGCCAGCCGTTCATGGTGGCGATCATGGCCACCGCGGCTCGGCTCCAGCCGGGGGACACCGTCGTCGAGATCGGCGCCGGATCGGGCTACGGGGCGGCCGTGCTCGGCTGCCTGGCCGGGCGGGTCATCACCGTGGAACGAGACCCGGACCTGGCCGCCGGCGCAGCTCGGCGGTTGGCCGCCGACGGCTACGACAATGTCGAGGTGGTGGTGGGGGATGGCACCGCGGGCTGGCCGGCGGACGCCCCCTACGACGCCATCGTGGTCACCGCGGCACCCCGCCGGGTCCCCCCGGGTCTCCTCGACCAGCTGGTCGACGGGGGCCGGCTGGTCATCCCCCTCGGGCGAGCCCGTCAGGTGCAGCGCCTGTGGCGGTTCGAACGTGACGGTGCCACCGTGGGGCGCACCGCCCTCGGTCCGGTCCGGTTCGTCCCGCTGATCAGTGGCTGAACGATCCCGCCGGGCGCATGCCACACTGAGGCGGTGATCGAGGATCTGGAGAAGCTCGAAGCCGGCCAGGCGATCGTGTTCGGCGGCAACCGGCTGGTGAGGGTCGATGAGGCCCTGGCCCGACGGTTCACGGCCGGCGACCGCCTGGTCGTGGTTGAACCGGCGGGTGACCTGCTCCACATCCCGGCCGGGGAATGGGCGATCGCAACCGGGGCGGTCGGGCGGGCCCGGGCCGCCTTCGACCGGCTGGGCGCGGTCGACGACGGCGCCATCGCCGGGTTCTTCGAGGCGTTCGCCCGGCACCTGGCCGATGACGATCGGTTCGCCCCCATCGCCCGGGCCAACCGGGATGACGTGGCCCGGGCCGCCGAGCGGCGCCGTTCCACCACCCGCCTGGAGCTCGGCGAGCGGATGCGCCACGACATGATCGCTGGTCTGCGCCTGTGGCGGGACGCCCCCTCGGGGCGGGACGCCGTGATCGACACCACCACCCACGACGGATGGCTGGTCGAGCGGCGCCGGGCCGGGCTCGGCGTGGTCGGGTTCGTGTTCGAGGGCCGCCCCAATGTGTTCGCCGATGCCTGCGGGGTGGTCCGCTCCGGGAACACGGTGGTGTTCAGGATCGGCTCCGACGCCCTTGGGACGGCCCGGGCCATCGTGGAGCACGCGCTCGACCCGGCCCTGGCCGAGGCCGGCCTGCCGCCGGGCACCGCCTCCCTGGTCGACAGTGCCGCCCACGCCGCCGGGTGGGCCATGTTCTCCGATCCTCGCCTGGCGCTCGCCGTCGCCCGTGGTAGCGGACCGACGGTCGAGCAGCTCGGAGCCGTCGCCCGCCGGGTCGGCACCCCGGTGAGCCTGCACGGGACCGGCGGTGCCTGGATCATCACCGGGGCCGGCTGCCACCCCGACCGGTTGGCCGCGGTGATCCGGACCTCGCTCGACCGCAAGGTGTGCAACACCGTCAACACCTGCTGCGTGCTCCGGTCCCGGGCCGGTGAGCTGGTCCCGATCGTGCTCGACGCCCTCACCGAGGCCGCCCGGCAGCGGGGCGCCGAGCCCAAGCTCCATGTCACCGACGATGTCGTCGCCCACCTTCCCGACGGCTGGCTGAGTGAGGAGGTGGAGATCGCCCGGGCCGGCGGGCCCCGGCTGGAACCGCGGGCCGAGCCGATCGCCGACGACCGGCTCGGCCACGAGTGGGAATGGGAGGACTCCCCCGAGATCACCCTCACCCTGGTCGACAGCCTCGACGACGCCGTTGACCGGTTCAACCGGTGGTCGCCGCGGTTCGCGGTGAGCGTGATCACCGATGACGAGGCCGAGCAGGATCGGGCGTGGGCCCGGCTCGACGCCCCGTTCGTCGGCGACGGCTTCACCCGCTGGGTGGACGGCCAGTTCGCCTTCGATCGTCCCGAACTGGGACTGTCCAACTGGCAGCACGGACGCCTGCTCGGCCGGGGGGCCGTCCTGTCGGGCGACAGTGTCCACACCATCCGGGCCCGGGCCCGACAACACAACGAGCAACTCCACCGGTGACCACCGTCGGCCACCGGTTCGACAGGGTCTCCCCCCTGTGGCTGGTGGTCGGCGGCATCGTCTCGGTCCAGGTCGGCGCCGCAGTGGCCAAGGGCCTGTTCGCCCCCACCTCACCGACCAGTGCCTCCCCCACCACGGTCGTGTGGCTGCGGTTGGCCACCACCGCGGTCCTCGTCGGCCTCGCCGTCCGCCCCCGCCTCCGGGGCCGATCCCGGCACGACTGGCGGGTGGTGGCGGGCTTCGCCGTGGGGTTGGGACTGATGAACTGGTCGATCTACCAGTCCCTGGCCCGGATACCGCTCGGCACCGCCGTCACGATCGAGTTCCTCGGCCCGCTCGCGGTGACGGTGGTGATGTCCCGCCGCCGTCGCGATCTCCTGTGGGCCGCCCTGGCCGCGGTCGGGGTGGCCGCCCTCGGTTTCGACCCCGGCGCCGTCACCCCGGCCGGGGTCGCCTTCGCCCTGCTCGCCGCCTGTGGGTGGGCCGGCTACATCCTGCTCGGTCCCCGGCTGGGTCGGCAGTGGCGCGGCGGCGACGGCCTGGCCGTGGCCAGCGCCCTGGCCGCGGCGGTCCTGGCCCCGCTCGCCATCGCCGCCGACACGGGATCGTTGGCGTCGCCGCGGGTGGTGATGCTCGGGGTGGCGGTCGGGGTGTTGAGCTCGGTGATCCCCTACAGCCTGGAGCTGTCCGCCCTCCAGCGGATACCCCAGTCGGTGTTCTCGGTCCTGATGAGCCTCGAACCGGCGGTGGCCACCCTGGTCGCCATGGTGATCCTGGGCGAGCTGTTGGGACCGATCCAATGGTTGGCCACCGGGGCCGTGGTCACGGCGAGTATCGGGGCAACCCGATCAGGTGCTTCGACCGGTTGGTAACCGGGGGTCGAACCCGCCACCCTGGGCAAGGTGGAACCAACCTTGGTCATCATGGCCGCCGGTCTCGGCAGCCGCTTCGGAGGCGTCAAGCAACTGGCCCGAGTGGGCCCCGACGGGGAGGCGATCATCGACTTCTCGATCATGGACGCCCGCAAGGCGGGCTTCGGTGACGTAGTGCTGATCGTCCGCAGCGACATCGCCGATGACGTGAAGGCGCACATCGAACCCCGCCACGGAGGCGACGGCATCCGCTACGCCCTCCAGGACGGGTTCGGCCCCTCCCGGGAGAAGCCATGGGGCACCCTGCACGCCGTGCTCAGCGCCCGCGACGAGATCGACGGCCCGTTCGCGGTCATCAACGCCGACGACTACTACGGCCCGACCTCGTTCACCCTCGCCGCCGAGGCCCTGGCCGGTCTGGCCCCAGGGCAGGCGGCCAACATCGCCTTCGAGCTGGGGAACACCGTGCCCGCCGAGGGTTCGGTGACCCGGGCGGTCACCGAGGTCGCCGACGGGGTCCTCACCGGCATCGTCGAGACCGACGGTTGCCGGCAGACCCCCGACGGTGAGGTGATGGCCGGTGACCGGGCGGTACCGGCCTCGACCCCGGTGTCGATGAACTTCTGGGCCTTCCACCCCTCGGTGATGGACGACTTCATGGCCGCCTGGGAGGCGTTCTACGCCGCCAAGGCCGAGGAACCCAAGGCCGAGAGCCTGCTGCCCACCGTGGTCGGTGAACTCGTCGACCAGGGTCGTCTCCAGGTGGCGGTGGTCCCGTCATCGGAGAAGTGGATCGGTATCACCAACCCCGACGACGAGGCGTCCGCCCGCCAGGCCCTGGCCGCTCGCTGAACCGCCGCCCCCGGCCGTCGATCCGGGACCGGATCAGGTCGGGGGGTGGGTCCGCGACCGAGGTCAGGCGAGCCGGTGCCGCTGGATCTTGCCGAGGGCAGTGCGAGGCAGCTCGGCCCGAACCTCCAGCTCCTTGGGGGCCGCCCAACGACCGAACCGATCGGCCACCGCGTCCCGCACCGCGGCCAGCGTGGGGGGCGCGGCCGGGTCGGTGGGCACCACCACCGCCACCACCCGGTGGCCCCACTCGGGGTCGGGCCGGCCGATCAGCACCGCGGCGTCGATGTCGGCCCGCTCGGCCAGGAAGGTCTCGATCCGGGCGGGCCACACCTTCTCGCCGCCGGTCACGATCACGTCACCGGCCCGTCCGTCCACCTCGATGAGCCCGTCCTCGCCCCACCGTCCCATGTCGCCGGTCCGGAACCAGCCGTCGGCGTCGAAGGGAGCCGGGTCGTGGCGATAGGCCCGGAACAGCATGGGGCCCCGGACCCGGATCTCGCCATCGGGGGTGACGTCGAGGTCGACGCCGTCCAGGGGGCGCCGGTCGTAGACGACGCCCGACCCGGTCTCGGTGGAACCGTAGGTGGCGATCACATTGGCCGGGCGGTCTGCAGGTGGGGCGGCGCCGCCGATCACCACGGCCCGGAACGCCTCCGCCGGGATCCGGGTCAGGGCCCGGGTGACCAGGGAAACCAGGGTGGCACCGCGGCGGGCCGCGTCGAGTGCGGCCACGGCGTCGAACCGGGGATGGACCTCCACCGGTACCCCGGTCACCAGTGAGCGCATGACCACGGCCAGGCCGCCGATGTGAGCCAGGGGGAGGCAGGCCAACCAGCGGTCGTCCGCCTCGTCCACGCCGAGGGCCCGATGGACGGCCCGGGCCGAAGCCGCCACGCCCTCGTGGGTGTGGATCACCGCCTTCGGATGTCCGCTGGTGCCGCTGGTGACCACCACCACGGCGTCGCCCGGCTCGAGCGGGGGTGGCGGGGCGGTGCGCCCGTAGTCCGCCGGGTCGAGGTGGCGGCGTTCACCGTCGTCGCCGATCACGGCCACCGGACCCACCGCGGCGAGGACCGCGGCGCGTTCCGCCGGTGGGAGACGGTCGTCGATCGGGGCGAAGGCGTCGCCGGCGTCCCACACCCGGCGCACCGCGTCCACGAAGGCCGGCCCGCCCGCCATCGTCAGCGCCACCACCTCAGCCATGAGCGCCACCGTAGCCAGCGGTACGCTCTGTCCCGATGGACCGCTCCCACCCCGCCCGCATCAGCCCGGCCACCCGACCCGCTCCCGTACCGGTGGGCGGCGGCGTGCCCACGGAGCGGGTGGTTTGGCGCGACGGCAAGCTGACCCCGTTCGCGGAGGCCACGGTGCATGTGCTCTCGCATGCCGCCAACCGCGGTTCGTTGGTGTTCGACGTGCTGCGCGTGATCAGTCTCGACGAGGGGCCCGCCGCGGTCGGCCTGCGGCCCCACGTGTCCCGGTTCGAACAGTCCATGGAGCTGATGGGCATGGAACCGGCGGTCGACGTGGCCACGCTCGAATTGGCGGTGGCCGCGGTGGTCCACGCCAACCCCGGTGCCGGGCTGGTCAAGCTGGTGGCCACCTGGGACGAGATCCCGCCCGGGCCGGTCCCCACGATGTTGACCCCGACCATCACCGTGATCGCGCTCGACGCCGACGATGCGGTGGTGACCGGCCCGTCGGTGACGGCGACGACGGCCCACATGCCGAAGATCCCGGCCTCGATCCTGCCGCCGTCGTTGAAGGTGGCCGCCGGCTACGCCGCTGCGGTCCGTCAGCAGCTGGCGGCCCGAAAGGCCGGGTACGACGAGGTGATCTTCGCCGCCACCGACGAGTCGTTGGCCGAGTCGACGACCCAGAGCCTGCTGACCGTCATTGACGGCCGGGTGGTGGCCCCACCGCTCGACATCGTGCTCGACGGGATCACCCGGCGCCTCGTGCTCGAGACCGCCCAGCACTGCGGGATCCCGGTGGAGGTGCGTGACGTCGCCATGGCCGAGGTGGCCACGGCGCCCGAACTGATGCTGGTCTCCACCACCCGGTTCGTGCGACCGCTGGCCCGACTGGACAGCCGGATCCTCGATGCCCCGGGGCCGGTCGCCCGCCGACTCATCACCGCGCTCGAGGCCATCGTGGCCGGGGGCCACCCCCTGTCGGCCCGTTGGGTCACCCCCCTGCCGCCCATCGGTTGAGCCGCCCGCCTACCGGTCGAGTCCGGGCCGGGTCCTGATCCCGGCCAGGATCAGCTCGACCCCGTGCTCGAACCGTTCACGGGTGAACTGGCGGCCCACCGGGTGGGGATCGGTGGCCTCGTCGTCGATAGCGCCGAGTTCGGCCGCCTGCCGATGTTGCTGCTCGTTGGTGGTGAACCCGAGCACGAAATGGAGCAGTACCGAGGCGGCGGTCTCCGCTTCGTCGGGGGCGAGGCCGGCATCGGTCAACGCCTCGGCGAACCGGGTGAACGGTCGCCGGGCGCCGAGCCGGAAGGCGAAGGCGGTGGCGACGAGCTCGGCCCCGTCCGGGTAGCGGAGCAGCTGATCCCGCAGGCCGAGGGCGAGGGCGGCGACGTGGCGGTCCCAGGCCGGTTCGTCGGGGGTGGCCACCCCGGCCAGGATCTCGTCGGCCAGGGCGGCCAGTAGGGCCTGCTTGTTCTCGAAGTGCCAGTAGAGGGCACTCTGCTGAACCCCGAGATCATCGGCGATACGACGCATGGCCAGGGCGTGGAGACCGCCGGCCTCCAACCGCGACCGGGCGGCCGCGACCACATCGCTCCGGTTGATCCGCTCGCTCCTCGCTCCCTGTCGGCCCATGCCAGTGGTCACAGTACTTGAACATCAGGTGGTGAACGGCGTTCAATGAACGCTGTTCAATGTGGCCGTGATCCTGCGGGATCCGGGTACGACACCGACCACGCCGGTCGCTCGCCGGTGATCAGGAGGATGACGATGAAGAGGAACACGGGGGTCAACCCCATTGCCGCGACGGTCGGCGGGCCGGGGGTACCGGTCGCCTCCCAGCCGGTCCTGGCCGACCTCGTGCCCGGACACCGGGTCCGTGATCTGGGCCTCGTGCTGACCTCCACGGTGCTACTCATCGTGGCCGGGCAGATCGCCATCCCCCTGTGGTTCACCCCGGTCCCGTTGTCGCTGGCCACCTTCGCGGTGCTGCTGACCGGGGCCACCCTCGGTCCGGTCCGGGCCGGATCCGCAACCCTGCTCTACCTCGCGGTCGGGGCGCTCGGGGCTCCGATCTTCGCCGACCAGGCGTCGGGCTGGGCCTTCGCCTCGTTCGGCTACATCCTGGGCTATGTCCCCGCCGCGGTCGTGGTGGGTGCGTTGGCCCGCCGTCGCGCCGACCGTTCCGTGCTCGCCACTGCGGCCACCGCCGCCCTCGGCTCCCTGATCGTGTACGCGGTCGGGGTCCCGTGGCTGATGGCCAGCCTGGACGTCGATCTGGCCACCGGGCTCGAGCTCGGCGCCTACCCGTTCCTGGTCGGGGACGCCCTCAAGGCCCTGGCCGTCGCCCTGCTGCTCCCGGGCACCTGGCGGCTCGTCGACCGGCTGCGCTGAGGAGCCTCTGACCCGCCGAGGGGAGGCGCACTACCCGCGCCTCCCCTCGGCGGGTCACAATGGGTCGCATGAGCGATCCGACCCACACCGCCTGGCTCGAACCGTCCGACACCACCTGGGTCGTCGACTACCAGGGCCACGAGATCGCCCGTTCCGACCGGGCCGTCCTCCTGCACGAGGTCTACGGTGACCGCGTCCTCCCCCCGGTGGTGTACTTCCCGCCCGACGCGGTGACCGGGGCCGGCCTGCACGCCACCGACCACCACACCAGCTGCCCGATCAAGGGCCGGGCCAGCTACTACCGGGTCGAGTTGGGTGCCCGGTCCGGTCCGACCAACGCCGACCGGAGCGTGGCCGAGTTGGACAACGCGGTCTGGTACTACCCTGACCCGCTGGCCGACCTGGCCCCCATCGCCGGGTATGTCGCCTTCTACCCCGACCGTTTCGAGATCCACCCGGGCTGACCCGCCCGGCTGAGGCCGAGGGCCGGGGCCGACCTTGGCTTCAGGATCGTCCGGCGGCCAACTCGTCGAGCCCCCGGCCGGCCCGGTTGACCTGGGCGTGGAGGACCGGTTCCAGCATCGAGGTCCACAGCCGGCCGTCGTAGGCCAAGCCCATGGTCAGGGTGCTGCCACTACCAGCCGGGGTCACCGCGGCCTCCAGGGTCCAGGCCGAGTGGTCCCGGCCGTCGTCCTCCCGTCGTTCGAACCGGGCCACCCGCTCGGTGCCGTCGGTGGCGGGCGTGGCCGATGATCGGACCATCCGAAGCCGTTTGGAGCGGGAGAACACCCCGACCCGGGCCCGGAGGGTCACCGTCCACGCCGGCCCGGGGTCGTCGTCGAGGGCGGCGGCCGGGTCCGCCCGCTCCACGATGTCCAGCCACCGGGGGTACGTGGCCAGATCGGACACGAGGTCGAAGACCGGACCCGACCCGGCGGCGAGTTGGACACGGTAACGCTGCTCCACGTCGCCGAGGCTACGGGCCCCGGCACCCGCCCCGGCGCCGACGGGCCCGGATTCGGACCCGGCCGCGGTCAGTGACCGCGGAACGCCTCCTCCAACCACCAGGAGGCGGCGCGGGTGACCTTGGCGTCGATGACCATCGCGGGCCGGGCGCGGCCGTCGCGCCGGGCGGCCAGCCAGGCGTCGAGTGGGCTCAGATCTTCCACCCGGCGGACCGTGACCCCCTCCAGACCGAAACCGCGGGCCACGGCGGCGAGATCGGTCTCGGGGAACGTCACCGTGGAGAGGTCGTGCCGGTCGGGCCCGAAATGGTGGACCTCGGCGCCGTAGGCGTCGTCGTCGTAGATCACGATCACCATGGCCAGGCCGAGCCGGCGTACCGTCTCCAGTTCGGCCACACCCATCAGGAACCCGCCGTCGCCCAGGGCCGCCACCGTCAACCGGTCCGGTCGGGCCACCGCGCACCCGATGGCGGTCGACAACCCGAGGCCGATCGACTGGAAACCCTGGGTCAGGCAGTAGCCGTCGAGATCGGGGACGCGGAGGTAGGCGGTGGGGTGGCCCATGAAGTTGCCGGAGTCCACGGCCACCACGCGCGCCGCGGGCAGCCGGTCGTCCAACGCCCGCGACAACACGGCGGGGTCGATACGGTCGGCCCGGTCGGCCCCGGCGGACGGTCCGGCCCGGGTCTCGCCGGACGGCTGATCGGCCCAGCCGATCCCGGCGGCCAAGACGGCGGCGGTGGCGGTCTGCCGGTAGCCCGCGCCCGAGCGGGGGCCGGCATCCAGCGCGGCGGCGAGGGCCGCCGCGGTGAGGGTCACGTCACCCACCACACCCAGGTCGATGCGGCGTTGGGCGCCGAGGGCGCCGGCCCGGTCGTCGACCTGGACCACCTGCGCTCCGGCCACCAGGGCCCCGTGACGGGTGGTCCACATGTTCAGGGCGCAGCCCCAGCCCACCACCAGGTCGGCGTCGCCGATCAGCCGGGCGGCCGCCGGGGAGGCGAATCCGCCGGAGATACCCAGGTTCCACGGGTGGTCGGCGTACAGCCCGTTGGCCACCGCCGAGGTGGCGAGCAGGGCTCCGGCGGCCTCGGCCGCTCGGGCCACCGCGTCGCCGGCGCCGGGCGCCCGGCAGCCTCGCCCGGCCACGAACACCGGACGGTCGGCCGACCGGACCAGATCGGCCAGGGCGTCGACCTCGTCGGCCGCCGGGACCACCGGCTCGGGTCGGGGTACCGCGGGCGCGGTGCGGGCATCGAGCGGGACGATCGCCGTCTGGGCGTCGAGCGGGAGGTTGATCACCACGGTGCGGCGCTCATCCACCGCCCGGGCCACGGCCACCGCGGCGTCGGCCACCGCGGTGGCCGGATCGTCGATGCGGACCGCAGCGGCACCCGCGGCCCCGGCCATGGCCATCTGATCGACGAAGAAGTTGGAGTGGGGGTTGGTGGCCTCGGCGGTCACTACGATCATCGGGCTGCCCGATTTCGCCGCCTCGGTGATCCCGGTCAGGGCATTGGTGAGCCCGCAGCCCTGATGGAGGGTGACCACCGACGGAGTGCGGGTCAGGCGGGTGTAGGCGTCGGCCATCACCGCCGCGCCCATCTCGTGACGGGCGGCGACGAACCGCACCCCGCAGTCGCGCAGGGCGTTGGTGAGATGGAAGTTGCCCGAGCCGACCACCCCGAACGCCTGCTCGACGCCGGACGCCGCCAGGGCGGCGGCCACCGCCTCGACCAGGGTCAGGTCATCGGCCAGGGGTGGATCCAACACCGGCCCGATCGGGCCGACCGGACCGGTGGGGCGGCCGGGGTCGGCCGGGACCGCGGGACCTGCCGGTGGCTCGGGCGTTGCCGTCACCGGCTCAACCGTCCACGAAGGCCAGGACCCGGACCGGGCTGCCCGAACCGCCGACGATCTTCAGCGGGGCGGCCACCAGCATGGCCCCGGTCGGGGGGAGCTGGTCGAGGTTGGTGAGCTGGGTCAGGCCGTACTTCCCGGCCCCGTGCATCAGGGCGTGGCACGGGTACATCGGATCGAACGTGCCCGCCGCGCCGGCGTCGGTACCCACCGTCTCCACCCCCAGGCCGATGATCGGCGACTCCTCGGCCAGCCAGCGGGCGGCGTCGGCCGAGAGGCCCGGGGTGTGGGGCCCGTTCTCGTCGGCGTTGACGAAGGTCTCCTGACTGTGGCCGTGAACGCTCCAACCGGTGTGCAGCAGCAACCAGCCGCCGGCGGGGAACGGCCCGTGCTCCGCCTGGAACGCTTCCAGGTCGGCCACCTCGACCAGATGGTCGGGGTCGGTGGCCACCCGGTCGGTGACGTCGATGACCACGGCCGGGCCGACCAGCCGCTCGGCCGGGACCGAGGCTACATCCTGCTTGGGCCCCGTGACCCAATGGATGGGGGCGTCGAAGTGGGTGCCGGTGTGCTCCCCGGTGCGGAAGTTGTTCCAGTACCAGGCCGGCCCGCGGTCGTCGTAGTTGCTGATCTCCTCCAGTTCGAAGTGGGCGGTCTGGCCGAACTCCTCCGGGAGCTGGAGGATCGGGGTGTCGGCGGTGAGGGGCGAGGTGAGGTCGACCACCCGGATCGAGCCCCGGGCCAGGCCGGTGAGGACGGCAGCAAGGTCGGACATGTGACTCCTTCAGGGTCCGGTCGGGTCGGCCCGGGCCGACATCGGGCCACAACCTAGCCGTACCGTCCCGGCCGCCGCAGCCGGTGCTCGGTCGGCCGGGGCCCCGAAGCGATGATGCCGGGGGCCGACGTGCCGGCCGCGGGCCCGTAGCCTGATGGGGTGCGCGCCACAACCGTCCGCCTCGACCGTGACGTCGACCCGTTGGCCATCGGTAGCCGTACCGGCCTGCTGTGGTCACGGCCCGGCCACGACGATCCGGTCCCGCTGCTGGCCGGGGTGGGGGAAGCGGCCCGGATCCCCGTGATCCGGCCCGATGGGGCCGCGGCCGCCCAGGCGGCCCTGACCGCCCTGGCCGCTCCCGCGGATGACGACCTGACGTCGGTTCCGGCCGGCCCTGGCCCCGGACCGGTGGCCTTCGCCGCCATCCCGTTCGACCGCGAACGGTCCGGGGAGCTGATCGTGCCCGAGCTCGCCGTCGGCCCCGGGGCCGACGGCCGCCGCTGGGTCACGGCCATCGACGACGGTTCCGGACCGGCACCCGGTGGGGCGGCCGTGCTCGACCGCCTCCAGCGGATGATCGGGCCCGACCCGGCGATCGGCGCCACACCGCCCCAGGCCACCACCTTCCCCCTCGCCGCGGTGTTGGCCCCCGAGCGGTGGCGGGACGATGTGGTCGGCCGGGCCGTGGGCGAGATCCGGTCGGGCCGGCTGGCCAAGGTGGTGCTGGCCCGGGAGCTCCGCCTCGCCACCGATGCGCCCGCCGACCCGGCGGCGGTGGTGGGCCACCTCCGGGCCACGTTCGGCTCGGCCATCGTGTTCCTGATCGACGGGTTCGTGGGCGCCTCACCCGAACTGCTGGTGTCCCGCCACGGTGATGTCGTCCGGGCCCACCCCCTGGCCGGCACCGCCCCCCGGGGGGCCGATCCCGCCATCGACGCCCACCTGGCCGCCGGCCTGCTCGCCTCGACCAAGGACCGGTGGGAGCACCGCATCACCATCGACTGGTTGTTGGATGGCCTCCTGCCGTTCTGTTCCTATGTCGACGCGGAGCCGGAGCCCACCATCGTCTCGCTGGCCAATGTGCATCATCTCGGCACCCGGGTGGAGGGTCGCCTGTCGTGGCCGGCCGCCTCGGTGCTCGAACTGGTGGCGGCCCTGCACCCCACCCCGGCGGTGGGCGGGGAGCCCCAGGCCGAGGCCCTGGCCCTGATGGCCGAGCTGGAGAAGGCCGACCGGGGCCGCTACGCCGGTCCGGTGGGTTGGGTCGACGCCGCGGGCAACGGCAGTTTCGCGGTGGGGATCCGTTCGGCCGAGCTCGACGGGGGCGGCGCCCGCCTGTTCGCCGGGGTTGGTGTGGTGGCCGACTCCGATCCGGCGGCCGAGTTGGAGGAGACCCGGGCCAAGTTCCGGGCCATGCTCGGCGCCCTGATCCGGCCGTGACCGTTGGCTCCGACCGGTCAGCGTGGATGGGAGCGGCTACGTTCGCGGCGGTGACGACACGGTTCCAAACCCACCCGGCCGCCGTCCGGCCCCCGGTCGCTCCGGCGCCGAACGACGTCGCACCGGCGCGGCTCTCGCTGCGTCGCCTCTCCCTCATCTACCTCCTGGTCCCCGTGGCCCTGGTGGCGGTGGCGGTGGATCTGTTGGTGTTCGACGGGCTCTGGCGGGACCGGCTCCCCCGATCCCCCCAGGGGTACCTGCTGCTCGCTCTGGTGTTCGGCACCCCCCATATCGTGGCGTCCAACATCATCCTGTTCAGCACACCGGAGTACCTGCGCCGCTACCGCCGTCGACTGCTCGTCATCTCGGCGGCCATCGGTGCCTTCTTCCTCACCGTGGGGCTGCTGGCGCCCCGTGACCTGGTCTTCGCCCTCATCGCCGCGTGGACCGTCATCCATGTGGCCAAACAGCAGGTCGGTATCGGCAACATCACCGCCCGGCTCTCGGGGTGGACGTTCCAGGCCTGGCTGTGGCTCGGCATCGGCTCGGGGATCCTCTACTACAACGCCATCTACCTTCCCCGGGTGATCGACGGTGGCTGGCGACGGGCCACCGAGGTGGTGGTGGGCGTGGTCAGCGTGGCCGTCGTCATCCTGACCGTGCGGCTGCTGCGGGGGGTGAGCCATCCGGTGGGCCGGCGCTGGGTGGTGGCCAACGGGGCGGTGATGGCCCTCGGCGGAGCCCTGTGGCTGCTCGGCTACCCGTTCGTGGCCATCCTGCTGCCCCGATTCGCCCACGACACCACCGCCTTCGCCTTCTACCTGAACCATGACGTCAACCGGGCCCGGGCCGGGATGTCGTCCTGGTTCCACCGGCCCTTCGACCGGTTCCCGTTCGGGACGGTCCTGCTGTTGCCGGTGGTCGCCGTCGGCCTCTCCGCGGTCCTGGAGCGGGCCGCCGACGGTTGGGTCAACGCCGGTCTGGACCGGTGGTTCGACACCACCGTGGCCAACCCGGTGTCCCTGGGCGTGGTCGGCTTCCTCGGCCTGCTCCACTACGCCTTCGAGTCCTTCACCTGGGGTGGTGCCTCGCCGTACCGCCCCTATGTCGGCCTCGACCTCGACTGACGGGGTCCTTCGGCTACGGGGTCCTTCGGTTACGGGGTCCTTGGGCCGTGCCTGGGTCAGAAGTGGTACGGGAAGGCGGACCAGTCCGGGTCGCGCTTGTCGAGGAAGGCGTCGCGCCCCTCGGCGGCCTCGTCGGAGGCATACGCCAGACGGGTGGCTTCCCCGGCGAACACCTGCTGACCGACGAGGCCGTCGTCGATCAGGTTGAGGGCGAACTTGACCATCCGCTGGGCGGTCGGGCTCTTGCCGCAGATCTCCGCCGCCCATTGGAGCGCCTCGCTCTCAAGGTCGGTGTGGGGGACGACGGCGTTGACGACGCCCTGCTGTTTCGCCTCGTCCGCGGTGTAGGTGCGGCCCAGGAAGAAGATCTCCCGGGCGATCTTCTGGCCGACCTGGCGGGCCAGATACGCGGATCCGAAACCCCCGTCGAAGCTGGCCACGTCGGTGTCGGTCTGCTTGAACCGGGCGTGTTCGGCCGAGGCGAGGGTGAGATCGCTGACCACATGCAGGCTGTGTCCGCCGCCGGCCGCCCACCCCGGCACCACACAGATCACCACCTTGGGCATCATCCGGATCAGCCGCTGCACCTCGAGGATGTGGAGCCGTCCGCTGCGGGCCGGATCGATCTCGGCCGCCGTCTCGCCATCCGCATAGCGGTAGCCGTCGCGTCCGCGGATCCGTTGATCGCCGCCGGAGCAGAACGCCCAGCCGCCGTCCCGGGGCGACGGGCCGTTCCCGGTGAGCAGGACACAGCCGACGTCGGTGGTCATCCGGGCGTGGTCGAGCGCCCGGTACAACTCGTCGACCGTGTGGGGCCGGAACGCGTTGCGGACCTCGGGCCGGTCGAAGGCGATTCGGACCGCCCCCGTCTCCTTCGCCCGGTGGTAGGTGATGTCGGTGAACTCGAATCCCGTCACCGGGATCCAGCGGTCGGGGTCGAACAGATCGGACACCCCGTTGGCGGGCCGACCGGCGCCGGGTGCCGCAGAGCCCGGGGTGGGGGCAGGGGCGGGGGTCGGGGGAGCGGTGTCGTCGGCCATGGCCGGTCAGCCTAGGCCCGTGGCCGGGAGGCGCGGGTTGCCGGTGGCGGCGGGTTTCAGCGGGGGTTCGAGGCGGCGTGATCGTCGGCGACGGCCACGATGGCCGCGTTCAGGGCCGCGTGGCCGGCCCGGTTGGCGTCCCGGTCGCTGGAGGCGACGACCACCCGAGGGCCGGGGCCCGGCGTCCGGTCGGGCCAGCGGGTCACCGGGAGTCGATGGGCCGCGGCCAGGGCGGCCACGTCGGTTCCGTGGGGGGTGCCGAACAGGGCCTCGAAGCGCTCGTGGTCGAGCAGGGCGGCCTGGGCGAGGAAGGAGAAGATGCCGCCGCCGTCGTTGTCGATCACGACGATCTCGAGATCGACGTCGCGGGCCGCCAGGGCGATCAGGGCGGTCGAATCGTGCAGGAACGCCAGGTCGCCGACGACGACCGTGGTCGGTCGCCCGGTGAGGGCGACCCCGATGGCGGTGGCGACCACACCGTCGATCCCGTTGGCCCCCCGATTCGCCAGCACCGCCACCCCCGACCCCGGGGGGCCGTACCACTCCAGATCGCGGACCGGCATGGAGGAGGCGACGACCAGGGCGGCCTCCGGGGGGAGGGTGTCGACAACGGCGGCCATGACGGCCGGTTCGACGGGAAGACGGTTGGCCCCCGCCGCCCCCGCGGCCTCATCGGCGCGCCGCCACCAGGCCGCGGTGGCCGCCGGTCGGAGTCGTTCGGGGAGGGCGGCCGGCAGGTCGTCGAGCCCGGCCGGGTCGTCGACGACCACCGACGCGGCGCGCTCCGGGTCGATCCAGCGGCCCCGGTCGGTCACGGAGATGACCTCGGTCCCGGCGGCCGCCGCGGTCTCGATCCACTGGCTGACCAGCTTGCTGGCCAGTGGTTCGCCGATCCGGACGATCACGTCCGGCACGGCGGCGGCCGCGAACGACGGGGAGCGGAGCAACCCGTCGAACCGACGGATCGCCGTGTCCCCACCGCGACAGCCGGAACGGTGGTCGGCGAGTACCGGCCAACCGAGGCGACGGGCCAGCTCCGTGATGGACTCGGACCGGGCCGTCGTCCGTCCCACGACGAACACCCCGGACCGGGCCCGGCCGCGGCCCGTTCCGGGCTCGACGACGGTGTCGAGCAGGACGGTCGCCGCCCCACCCGGCGCCGGGGTGGCCGCCCGGGGACCGGGTTCGGTGCGATGCCACGGGGCTGTGCCGGGACGACCGGGTGGGAGCGGGCCGGGGGAGCCCACCAGGGGGTCGCGGAAACTGAGGTTGGCGTGGACGGGTCCGGGCCGCCCCGCCCAGCCCACGGCGTCGGCCACCAGGCGGGAGGCCAGCGACCGCCACCAACCCGAGTCGCCGTCGTGCGGCACACCCGGCTGGTGGAACCCGCGGACGGCTGACCCGTACAGCCCGTTCTGGTCGATCGTCTGGGGCGCCCCCACCCCCCACAGCTCTGGTGGCCGGTCGGCGGTGCATACGATCAACGGCACCGCCGCGAGGTCGGCCTCCACCACCGCTCCGTGGAGGTGGGTGGCCGCCGTGCCGCTGGTGCACAACACCACGGCGGGCCGGCCCGTCGTCAGTCCATGGCCCACGGCCGCGTACCCAGCGGCGCGCTCGTCGTGGAACAGGTGGACCCGGAGTCGGGACTGGCGCGTCAGGGCCAGGGCCAGGGGGGTCGACCGGGAACCCGGCGCCAGCATCGCCGCGGTCACCCCGGCGCGAACCCATTCGTCGACCAGGGTGGCGCAGAAGGTGGCCGTCGCCGTGACGGGTGGTGCGGCCGGTGCGGTCATGGGCCACAACCTAGCCACCGTCCCGACCCGGTCGCGCTGCGCCCGGTCTCCGGCACGGGTCAGGCGAGACGACGGATGGTCTCCAGCACGGCCACCGTTCGGCGGGGGAGCTGGGCCTGGGCAGGCCACGCGGCCAACACCGGCATCGCCGGTAACCGGTCGGCGATCTCTAGGGTCCGGATCGGCCGCCCCTCGTAGCTGATGTCGATACCCGGACGCTGGATCAGGATGGACCAGCCGAGACCCCGGGCCACCAGCGACCGGACCGTCTCGTAGCTGCCGGTGATCCGCATCGCCGGGGGTTGGATGCCCAGGTCGTCGAGCAGTTCGCCGAAGTAGTTCCGGCTCGGGGGCACATCGAGCACCACCATCGGATCCTCGGCCAATTCGTGCAGGTGAACCGATTTCCGATCGGCCAGGGGATGATCGGCCCACACGATGGCGTGGGGCCGGGTCTCGGCCACGACCTCGGTGGCGATGCCGGGGCGGATGTTGCGATCGTAGAGCAGGCCGAGCTCCAGCCGGCCGTCGAACAGCTGGTCCTGCAGCTCGTTGAGGGGGAGTTCCGAGACCCGGATATCGATTCCGGGATGGGCCTGCTCGTTGGCGGCGATGAGTTGGGGCACATAAATCGGGGCCAGGGTCATGTAGCAGCCGAGCCGGAGCTGGCCGGCCGTCTGCTCGGCGTCGCGTTGGGCCTCGTCGACCAGCTCGTCGGCCGCGTCGACCAGGCGGCGGAGGTCGCCGATGAGGCGGGCGCCGCTCGACGTGAGGGCCAGTGGCTGGTGGGGCGCCCGGACGAGCAGGCTGGCGCCGAGGATCCGCTCCAGCGTCGAGATGGCCTGGGACACGGCGCTGGCCGACACGTGCAGCCGGCGTGCGGCCGCGGCCATGCTCCCCGTTTCGGCCGCGACCAGGAAGTACCGGGCCTGACGAAGCGTGAACTCGGCGGATCCCCCTGCCATAAGAGCATCTTACGGCAAGAGCCGGCAAGTCGTACTTTACACTTCGAAGTACCTGGGCGACAGTTAAGAGTAGGACTTTCCCGTCCCGGCTTCATGGCTAACCGTCGACGTGTCGGGCCGTTTGTTCGAACAATGGCCCGATTTGTTGTCATTCGTTGGCATTCATGGCTGTGGGTGGGCCCCCTTGAGTTCGTTGGCCGGGACCGGCCAACCGTCGTTGTCGGGCCACGTCGGTGCCTCGCTTCTGTTCTCTCGCGGTGGGTGCCAGGCGTACGAACGAACTGCCAGAGGAAGGGGACAATCACCGATGCCGTTCAGTCAGTCCGGGTATGCCCCTGTGCCCCACGTCGGTGGTGGGCTGTGGTGTCCGGTTGCGTTCGACCCGTTCTGCGCCCAGTACCTCGACGATCCGTACACGATGGTGCCAGAACTACTCGAGGCCGCCGGGCCTCGCTACTGGACCGAAGGTGATCTGTGGCTGGTGGCCCGCTACGACCAGGTCGAGGCGGTCTTCGATGATGCCGAAACCTATTCCGCCGCGGTCGCCCATGCTCCCCTCACGCCGATCCACGAGGACGCGGCTCGTATCCTCGCGGAGGGTTTCCGGCCCTTGCGGACCATGTCGGACCTGGACGGTCCGGAGCACTCCAGGATCCGAGGTCACAACCAGATCGGGCTGAGTGGCCCACGACTGCTGGCCATGGGGCCGATCGTGCGGCGCCGAGCCGTCGAGCTGATCGCTGACTTCCCGGCCGGTGAGTTCGACCTGGTGGAGCGGTTCTCGCGGCCCCTCCCGACCTCCACCACCTTCACCCTGCTCGGCTTCCCCGCCGACGATGCGGTCACGCTCGAGGCCTGGGGGGGAAATCGCATGGCCGTCGGATGGGGTCGTCCGACGCGGGACCAGCAGGTGAACTCTGCTCATGACATGGTGGCCTATTTCCGCTACTGCCAACGTCACGTCGAGCGGAATCTGAACAATCCGGGTGATGATCTCACCGGTGATCTTATCCGTATTCACCTCTCCGATCCATCGACGTTAAGCATGCTGGAGATCACGCACATTGTCTTTGGTCTCAGCTTCGCCGGTCACGAGGCGACCAAGAACCTGATTTCCAACATGGTGCGCCGCCTGCTGGAGGATCGGGCGATGTGGACCGCGGTGGTGGACCGGCCATCGCTGGTCCCGGCGGTGGTGGACGAGATCATCCGCTACGACCCGGGTCTCGTCAGCTGGCGGCGCGTCACGACGCGGGAGACCACCCTGGGGGATACGACGCTGCCGGCGGGGGCGAAGCTGTTGCTGCTGCTGGGCGTGGCCAACCGTGACCCCGACCGCTTCGAGCACCCCGACTGGTTCGACCCGACCCGGTCGAACGCCACCGACGCCCTGTCCTTCGGAAAGGGGAAACACCATTGCCTGGGCGCGCCCCTGGCCAAAACGGTGGCCGTCATCGCCCTGGAGGAGCTGGCCGCCCGCTGCCCCGATCTCGAGCTCGTGGCCCAGGATCTGCGGTTCGACCCCAATCTCGCCTTCCGGGGGCCGGTGGCGCTGCTCGTCCGCAACTGAGCGACGATCAGGCCCCGTCGAGGAGGCCGTCCCGCTGGATCCGCGCCCACTGGTCCGGATCGTGGCCGTAGAGCAGCCGGCAGCCGGCCGCCTGCTCCGCGGCCAGGCGGCGTATCGAGCGGACCTGTTCGTCACGGTCGAAACCGAACGGGGGGAGATGTTCGTGGACGAGGCTGCGCTCCAGATAGGCGCAGTCGCCGCAGATCAGATAGGTCTGATCCGGCGTCCGCACCCGCACCGACTGGTGGCCGGGGGTGTGGCCCGGGGTGACCAGGCAGTCCACCGTGCCGTCGCCGTACACGTCCACGTCACCGTCGGCCTCGAAACGATCGTGTCCGAGTTCGACATCGTCGGGATTGATGCCGGCGGCCTCCAACGAGCCACCATCGGTGAGCTGAGCCCATTCCCGCCGTTGCACCAGGATCCGGGCGTTCGGCAGCTCGATCAGGCCCCCGGCGTGGTCGAAGTGGAGATGGGTCAGGATGACCTGCACCACCTGGTCGGGATCGAACCCGGCGGCGCGGAGCTGGGGGCCGACCGAGCCGCTGCCATCCTCGGGAAGATCCGGGGTGAAGAGATCGGCGAGGCCGCCCAGGCGGGTGGTGTCCTGCGCCAGCTGGGGATGGAGTCCGGTGTCCACCACGGTGAGCCCCATCGGATGCTCGATCACGTAGAAGGGAACCGGGAAGGTGATCGAGCCGTGCTCCCCTTCGAGGAAACCGCCGAGCGCCGAGGTCATCCATCCGGCGCTCAACGCGGTGAGGTGAACCGCAGGTGTCGTCATACCCGGACGTTAGTCATGATCCCCACCCGGATCCCCAGCGGCCGTCACGACGGTGACCCGGCCGGGGCGTTCGGCCGGCGCCGGTGCATCCTGGTGGGCATGACCGAACCGCTCGCTGTCGAACGGTGGGGCCGAGGCCGGCGACTGGCGTTGGCCCACGGGTTCACCCAGAACGCCCGCTGCTGGGGCCTCCTGATCCCGGACCTGGCCACCGATCACGAGGTCATCGGGGTCGACCTGCCCGGTCACGGCCGCACCGCTCCCGTCCACGACGACGTCGACCTCGACACCGCCGCCCACCTGTTGGTGGATACCACCGGCCCAGCGGTGCTCGTCGGCTATTCGATGGGTGGCCGCATCGCCCTCCACGCCGCCGTCAACCACCCGGAATCGGTCGACGCATTGGTGGTGGTGGGGGCAACCGGCGGGATCGACTCCCCCGAGGAGCGCGCCGCCCGGCCGCGCGCCGATGACGACCAGGCCGAACGGCTCGAACGGGTCGGCCTGGCCGCATTCCTCGAGCAATGGTTGGCCAATCCGCTGTTCGCCGGGCTCGGACCGGACGCGGCCGCCGTCGACGCCCGGCTGACCAACCGGCCCGAGGGGTTGGCCGCCACTCTCCGCCACCGGGGGACCGGGCAGCAGCGCCCGTTGTGGCCGGAACTGGGGCGGGTGGCCGTGCCCACGCTGGTGATCGCCGGTGCCGGCGACGCGAAGTTCGTCGCCCTCGGGGAGCGGCTGGTGGCCTCGCTGCCCCAGGCCTCCTTGGCCGTGCTGCCCGGGACCCACGCCGTCCACCTCGAGTCGCCGACTGCCACCGCCGACCGGATCCGGAGCTTCGTGGAGGGGCTCGACGGGGCCTGATCAACCGCCGGTGGCCCGCCACCGGTCCACGGTGACCCGCCTCAGGAGCCGGGTGTTGGGGTCGCCGGCCACCCCGGGTCCGGCGGGCACGGTGACGGCCCCCGAGTGCAGCACCAGATCGGGGAACGGATCGACGGTGAGCCACCGACCCGCCGGGGACAGATCACCGGTGAGGGTGAACCCGGGGAGGGCGGCCAGCGCGGCCAGGGCGTGGCGACCGAGCCCGGTTTCCACCATGCCGCCCGCGGTGGCGGCCAGGCCGGTGGCCCGGCACCAGTCGTGCACCTCGGCCGCCCGGATCAGGCCGCCGAGGCGGGGCGGCTTCACCGACACCGCCGACAGGGCGCCATCGGCGGCCAGGCGCTGAACCGAGGTCAGATCCGGTGCCGCCTCGTCGGCCACGATCCGCACCCCGGATCCGGCCGCTGCCACCGCGAACGCGGCCGCCGGAACGGCCTCGGCGGCGAAGGGCTGCTCCAGGGCGGTGAGACCCCAGGTCGGCCCGCCCGCCACCAGGGCCTCGATCGTGGCCCGGTGGCCCGGGTCGTCGGCCCGGTAGGCCCCGTTGGCGTCCACCTGGAGCTCGAGGCCGGGACAGGCGGCGGCCACGGCGGCCACGACCGTCAGGTCATGGCCGGGCTCGATCTTGAGCTTGACCCGCCGGTAGCCCTCCGCCACCAGGGCGGCCACCTGCTGCACCGTGTCGTCGGGGGAAGCCAGGCCTACCGCCACCCCGGCCGGGCGGGTGTCGGGGGGCCGGCCGTCACCATGATGCTCGGCCAGGTACCGGGCCAGGGAACAGCCGGCCGCCCGGAGACCGACGTCGAGGCCGGCCATCTCCAGGGCCGCCACCGCCATCGGGTGATCGAGCTCACCGACGGACTCCTGCGACCCGGCGGCGACGGGTCCGGCTCGCTCGGTGAGCACGGCCAGGGGCCGACCGATCAGGGCCGGTGCCAGGTTTTCACCGAGGAACCGGGCCGAGGAAACGGCGTCCTCCCGGGTGTAGCCGGCGTGGGGCAGGGCCGAGCACTCGCCCCATCCCGTGATCCCGCCGGCCTCCACGGCCACCACCGACACCAGCCGCTCGGTCATGGTCCCGTGCGCGGCCGCGAACGGCTGGCGGAGGGGCAGGGAGAGCAGGTGAACCTCGATCCGCTCCAGCCGGTGGTCGCCGTCGAGCACGGTCGGGGTCGGGTGGTCCGGTGGCGGGTCGGACCGGGCCGATCGGGGTGGGGAGGCGGTCGGCGGGTCGGGCTCCACCAGGCGTACGGTAGCCGTCCGGCCGGGTTTGATCGGTGGTACCGGTATCATACGGGCGTCACCGAATCGACAGCGGTGGCGCTGTGTCTCCTCCAGCGAAGTCCGGTGCGAATCCGGCGCTGTCCCGCAACTGTGAACCCTCGTCCGGGGGTGAGCCAGGTCGCCTGGGGGAGCCTCCAGCGAAGTTGGTTCCTCGGAGGAAGGACCTCGTCGCCCTGGCTGCGTACGTGACCTCCGAGCCGAAGGAGGTATCCGTACATGCTCCGTCATCACCCTCGCGGGGGCCGTCGCGCCGTCATCCTCGTGCTGTTGGGCCTGCTCGCCGGCATCCTGGCGGCCTGCAGCGACAGCGCCACCACCACCGACACCGCCACCGGTGACGGTGCCGACACGACGGCACCGGAGGGCGCCGAGGCGGAGGACGGCACCACCTCGACCGGGGCGGCCGACGCCGGCCCGGTCGACAACACCGACGGTGCGTTCCCGGTCCAGCTCGACACCCCGGAAGGCACCGTGACCATCCCCGCCGCCCCGGAACGCATCGTGTCGCTCAGCCCGACCGGTACGGAGATGCTGTTCGCCATCGGGGCCGGTGACCAGGTGGAAGCGGCTGACTCGTACTCCAACTACCCGCCCGAAGCGCCCACCACCGATCTCTCGGCCTTCGAGCCGAACCTCGAAGCCATCGCCGCCTACCAGCCCGATCTGCTGGTGATGTCCCAGGCCGACCCGGTCGTGGTGGCCGGGATGGACGACATCGACGTCCCCGTGCTGATCCTCCCGGCGGCGCAGAGCCTCGACGACACCTACGACCAGATCGCCCTGTTGGGGATGGCGACCGGTCATCTGAACGAATCGGCCGCCACCAACGCCCAGATCCGCGCCGGCGTGGAGGCTGCGGTGGCCGACCAGCCCACCCCGACCGAACCGGTGCGGGTGTACCACGAGCTCGACGACACCTTCTTCAGCGCCTCGTCGGCCAGCTTCATCGGCCAGCTCTACGACCTCCTCGGCTGGGAGAACATCGCGGACGCCGCCGACCCGGACCGGACCGGCTACCCCCAGCTCCAGGCTGAGGAGATCCTCGGGGCCGACCCGACGGTGATCGTGTTCACCGACGCCTACGGCTACACCGCCGCCGACATCGCCGCCCGGCCGGGCTGGGATCAGCTCACCGCGGTCGAGACCGGTTCGGTGATCGAGGTCGACGCCGACATCGCCTCCCGGTGGGGGCCACGAGTGGTGGAGCTCCTCGACGCGGTAACCGCCGGGGTGAGCGCCCCCACCGGCTGATGACCACCACCGGGCCCGAGCGGGCCCTGGACCGGGCCTACCGGTTGCCGCCGCTCGCCGTGGCCGTGGCCCTGGCCGTGGTGGTCGGCGCCGCCGTGCTGAGCGCGGTGGTGGGCCCGCTCGACCTGGGGGTGCGGCCGGTGGTCGTCGAGGTGCTCGGCCGGATTCCCGGCCTGCCGCTCACCAGCGGGCTCACCGACCAGCAGGCCGTGGCCCTCTGGCAGTGGCGACTGCCCCGGATCGTGCTCGGCGGCCTGGTCGGCTCGGCCCTGGCCCTCAGCGGCGCCACCTACCAGGGGGTGTTCCGCAACCCCCTGGCCGACCCGTACCTGCTGGGGGTGGCCGCCGGGGCCGGTCTCGGAGCCACGGTGGCGATCGTCGGGGGCTTGTCCGGGGGGTGGGGCCCGTTCGACGCGGTGGCCGTCGGTGCGTTCGCCGGGGCGCTGGTGGCGGTGAGCGTGGCCGCGCTGGTGGCCCGGGGCGCGGGGGCGACCCCGGCGGCCCTGCTCCTGGCCGGGATCGCCGTGGCCGCGTTCTTCACCGCGGTCCAGACCGATGTGCAGCTCCGTGACGCCGACACCCTGCGCCAGGTCTACACCTGGATCCTGGGCCGGGTCTCCACCGCGGGGTGGGGGGACGTGGCCATACTCGGGCCCTACCTGGTGGTGTGCGGCACCGTCATCCTGCTGCTGCGCCGCCAGCTCGACGTCCTCCGCCTCGGTGATGAGGAGGCGGCCGCCCTCGGGGTCCGGCCCGGCGTGGTGCGGGTGGTCCTGGTGGTGGCTGCGTCCCTGCTCGCCGCCGCCGCCGTCTCGGTCAGCGGCCTCATCTCGTTCGTCGGCATCATCGTCCCCCACCTGGTGCGCCTCACCGTCGGCACCAGCTACCGGGTGGTGCTGCCCCTGTCGGCCATCGGTGGGGCCGCCCTGCTCGTCGTGGCCGACCTGGCCGCTCGCACCGTGGCCAGCCCGGCCGAGCTCCCCATCGGGGTCATCACCGCCTTCCTCGGAGCCCCGTTCTTCATCCTGATCCTGGTGACCAACCGGGGCGTGCGGTGACCGCGGCCGTGGTGACCGAAGCCGGGGACGACGCGGAGCCGGCGGAGCGGGGACCCGAGGTGCAACTCGACGGTGTCGGGGTGCGCTACGGGGAGCGGGTGGTGGTCGACGGGGTCAGCCTGACCGTCCCGGCCGGTGGGTGGATGGCCGTGATCGGCCCGAACGGGGCCGGCAAGTCGAGCCTGTTGCGAGCGGTGGTCGGCCTGCTCGATCATGAGGGCCGGGTGCTGTTCGACGGGACGGTTCACCCGCCGGTTGCCGCCGGGGGCCTCCGGTGGCCGCGCCGGGGTCGAGGGACCGATCGCGACGGTCCGTCCCGTCGGGGAGCGGTGGCCTTCGTGGCCCAGCGCCCGGTGTTGCCGCCGGGGATGACCGTGGCCGAGTACGTCCTGCTGGGCCGCTCCGCCCACCTGCGGTGGCCGGCGGCCGAATCGGCCGCCGATCGACACCTGGCCGCCGAGGCCCTCGATCGCCTCGACCTGGGTCGGTTCGCGGCCCGCCCCCTCGACGAGCTGTCCGGCGGCGAGGTGCAACGGGTCACCCTGGCCCGGGCGGTGGCCCAGCAGCCGTCGTTGCTCGTCCTCCACGAGCCCACCAGCGCCCTCGACCTCGGCCCCCAGGTCGCGGTGATGGAAACGGTGGAGGCGCTGCGGGTCGACCTCGGGTTGACCGTGATCACCGCGCTCCATGATCTGGGTACGGCCGGCCGGTTCGCCGGAACCGTCGCCCTGCTCACCCGGGGCCGGCTCGCCGCCGTGGGTTCACCCGGTCAGGTCCTCACCGCCGAGACCCTGTCCGCGACCTACGGGACACCGGTCCAGGTGTTGCTCGACGCCGACGGCGGTACCGTCGTTGCACCGCTGCGGCGATCCAGAGGCGGTGCGGTCGGCCCGGGAACGGGTCCGGCCGGAGCGGAGGACGATGACGGTTCACGGCCGGGGCTCCGGGAACCGTCATGAGGTGATTCGTCATGACCGCACAGGACATGGCGGGCGGATTTCTGTGGAGTGAACGTGGTGAACCACCCGTGGCCAACCGATGCTTCGACAAGTAGGTTCGCAGGGTGAGCGCGGTTGACGTCGAAGCCGTCCGGGCCGATACCCCCGGTTGCACGGAGGTCATACACCTCAACAACGCCGGAGCATCGCTGGTGCCCCAACCGGTCCTGGCGGCGGTGATCAACTACCAGCGGGCCGAAGCCCACAAGGGTGCCTACGAGACGGCGGTGGCCCGGTCGGCGGAACTCGACCAGGTCTACCAGGCCGGGGCCCTGCTGCTCGGCTGCCGGTCCGACGAGCTCGCCTTCACCACCAGCGCCACCGCGGGATGGTGGACCGCGGCCAACTCGGTGAAGCTCATTCCCGGCGATCGGGTGCTGGCCACATCGGCGGAGTACGTGTCGAACGCGTTCGGCCTCATCCAGATGCGGGACCGGGGGATCGACGTCGAACTCATTCCCGACGACGAGTACGGCCAGGTGTCCATCGAGGCGCTCACCAAGCTGCTCGACGAGCGGGTCAAGCTGGTGTGCGCCACCCATGTCCCCACCGACGGGGGCCTGGTGAACCCGGTGGAACAGGTGGGCCGGGTGGTGGCCGGATCCGACGCCCTGTTCCTGCTCGATGCCGCCCAGTCGGTGGGCCAGATCCCGGTCGCGGTCGAGGAGATCGGCTGCGATTTCCTGGTCACCACCGGGCGGAAGTTCCTCCGGGGACCGCGGGGAACCGGGCTGCTCTACGTCCGGTCGGGGATCGAGGGCCTGCTCGACCCCCGTGTGCTGGACAGCCGTTCGGCGGGGTGGACCGGTGACTGGAGCTACGAGCTCGCCCCCGGGGCCCGCCGATACGAGACGTTCGAGACCAACCTGGCGGCCAAGGCCGGGTTCGGGGCCGCGATCGAGTACGCCCTGCGGGTCGGCCTCGACTCCATCGCCAAACGGGTCGAGGAGCTGGCCGACGGACTCCGGGAACGACTCCACGGGCAACCACTGGTCAATGTGGAGGAAGGGCCCGGCCGCCAGAGCGGCATCGTTACCTTCTCGGTGGATGGGCGTTCGGCCCGGGCTGTGGTCGCCGCCCTCCGGGCTTGGGGGGTCAACACCTCCCTCGTGTTTCCCGAACCTGGTGCCTTCGATCCCACCCGCCGGACCACCACCGAAATGGTCCGGGCGTCGGTCCACTACTTCAACACCGAGGAAGAGCTCGACGTGGCGGTGGCCGCCCTGTGAACCACTCCCGGCACCGATCCACCGGCTCGGTGTCGGGATCCGATTATGGTGGCCGCGAACCAGATCCCCCCGAACACGGCGACGGGACCCCAAAACTCCGGTGACCACCGTTGGGTCAGCTCGTAGCCGAGACCACGGCCGAAGGCGACCGCTGTGACGAGGGTGGCGGCCACCTGCAGCCGGGCCCGGTACCGGAACAGGCCGACGGCCTCACCCACATAGGCCATGGTGGCCGGTAAGGACAGCAGCCAGATCGCCCACGGGTCCCACGATTCCGGCCACGGCGGGTAGCCCATGGCCGACACCACGGCCACGAGGATCCCGAGCGGGTAGAGGGCCGCACACCGGCGACACACCCACCGTCCCCCGATCCGGACACAACGCTCCGGGTAGTCCTCGGGCCAGTGGTGGGCCGTCCAGAGCTGCCGACGGCCCAGACGGTGCCGCTCCCGGGCCGCGAGTTCGGCTAGGCCCTGCTCGAAGCGGGCCAGGGCCACCGGGTCGATCCGACCCTCGTCCCGGTCCGCCGGTCCGGCGGGGGCCGGGGCGGGTTCGGGGTCCAGGTCCGTTCGTCGACCGGGGTGGCGATGCTCCATCATGCCCCCGTCGGCCGCGGCGGCCCAGCTCATGACCGTTCCGGAGCGAAACCCGGACCGTGCTCGGGGCCGGCTCAGCGGGACGGGGAGCCGTAGTCGTAGGCGTCGCCGTCGGCGGTGCGGGGCCGGGGGCCGTCCGTTGGATCGTCGTCGTCCCGGCCCCGGACGGCAATCGTGGCCGCCGCACCGGCCAGGGCGGCCCCGGCGGCCGCGCCCAGGGCCAGACGGGTCGGTGAGGTCCCGGACCCACCCCCCGTTTCGGTGACGGCCGCCGCGGTCTCGGCCCCGTCGCCCACTGCAGTGCCGGTGTCGGTGGCCGGCACCGTGGTCACCGTCGGTGCGGGGGTGGTCGGCGGTGGTGCGGTCGTCGCCGGTGCCGGGGTGGTGGACGTCGCTTCCGGCGGTGCCGTTGCCGCCCGGAGGGCGGAAACCGCGGCCGGGACGGCTTCAGGCAGGCGGGCGTACACGGCGTCCCCCGGGCAGGCCGTCTGCGACATGTCCCGGTGCCCGGCGATAGTGGCTGCAGTCACCTGGTCGCCCTCGGGCCAACGGTTCGATCCCCGTGACGTGAACGTCACCGTCGATCCGGGTGTCGTGTCGATCGCGTACCGGTCGGCCAACCAGGCCAGCAGGGCGATGAGCGAGGTTTCCTGCTCGGGTGGCATCGGTGTGGAGGTGTAGTCACCGATCAGGCTGCACAGTTGGGCGTACCCCTGGGAGCCGCCGGTGGCGTCGCCCCGGACCGGTCCGGACCGGCTGCCCTCACGGCCCTCCCAGATGACCCCGAACCGGTCGACGAAGAAGTTGTAGGCCACGTCGGGCCAGCCCTTCTCCGGGCCGGTGTGGAGCCGGTAGAAGGTCTCGATCTGGCCCGGGACGTCGTCGGGGCCGTAGTCGTTGGACGACGCGGTGTGGTGCACGAGCAGGAAGCGGACGTCGTCCTCGGGTTCGATCGGGCCGGTCACCGGGAGATCGGACCCCCAATCGGACCGGGGCCGGATCGGGGGCGGGGTCACCTGGGCGAGGCCCCGGCCGGGACGAACCACAGGAACCGGGCCCCCGGCCGGACCCGGGGCTGCGGGGCCCCGGCCGGTCGGCCGGTCGGCGGCCGCGGCCCGGACCGGGAGCAGGGCGGTCGCCATCAGGCCCACGCCGAGGCCGAGCACCCCGCGCCGGGTCCACACTGCCGCGGGCCGTGCCACCGGGGTGGTGGCGTCCCGCCGTCCCCAGGCCAGCAGGGCGGGGGGTGCCGCGGCCGTGGTGCCGCAGCGCCGGTCGGGGTCGAGGTCGCCATCGCACATGACGAACCCCAGCCTACGGGGCCTCAGGGGGGAGGTGTCAGCGGTTGCCGGGCCCGAGCGATGAGGCCTTGGCCGAAGAGCCGTGAGCACGGGGCCTCAGGGGGGAGGTGTCAGTGGTTGCCGGGCCCGAGCGATGAGGCCTTGGCCGAAGAGCCGTGAGCACGGGGCCTCAGGCGGGAGGTGTCAGTGGTTGCCGGCCCCGAGCGATGAGGCCTTGGCCGAAGAGCCGTGAGCACGGGGCCCGCCCCGGAAATGGACCGGTATCGGCGGGTTTGGCACCATGATGGCCCCAATCAACCGCCTGTTCCAAGGAAGGCTGTTCCATGCCCGAAGCCGTTATCGTCGCCACCGCTCGCAGCCCCATCGGCCGGGCATTCAAAGGGTCGCTGGCCAACGAACGCCCCGACAACATCGCTGCCCAGATCATCACCAAGCTGCTGGAGAAGGTGCCCCAGCTCGACCCGAACGCCGTCGAGGACCTCATGATGGGTGCGGGCTCCCCGGCCGGGGAGCAGGGGTTCAACGTGGCCCGGGTCGTGGCCATCGAGGCCGGCCTCCCCAATGTTCCCGGGGTCACCGTCAACCGGTACTGCTCGTCGTCGTTGCAGACCATCCGGATGGCCGCCCACGCCATCCGGGCGGGTGAGGGCGACGCCTTCATCGCGGCCGGGCTCGAGTTCGTGAGCCGTTACGGCAACGGGTCGGCCGACAACGCCTCGGCCCACAACCCCAAGTTCGCCGACGCCCAGGACCGGACGGCCAAGCGGGCCGAGGGCGGCGCCCCGGTGTGGACGCCACCGGACGGCCTGCCCGACATCTACATCGCCATGGGCCAGACGGCCGAGAACGTGGCCCAGGTGGAAGGGGTGAGCCGGGAGGACCAGGACGCGTGGGGGGTGCGCAGCCAGAACCGGGCCGAGGCCGCCATCAGCCGTGGCTTCTTCGAGGTCGACATCACCCCCGTGACCCTGTCGGACGGGACGGTGCTGGCCGCCGACGACGGTCCCCGCCCGGGGACCACCATCGAGTCGGTCAGCCAGCTCAAGCCGGTGTTCCGTCCCGACGGCACCGTGACCGCCGGCAACGCTTGTCCCCTGAACGACGGGGCCGCGGCCGTGATGGTCATGAGTGACACCCGGGCCGCCGAGCTGGGGATCACCCCGCTGGCCCGCATCGTGGCCTCGGGGGTCACCGGGCTCAACCCCGAGATCATGGGGCTCGGTCCGATCGAGGCCTGCCGGATGGCCATGTCCCGGGCCGGGATGACCATCGACGACATCGACCTGGTCGAGATCAACGAGGCGTTCGCCGCTCAGGTGCTGCCGTCGGCCGAGTACCTCGGCATCGATCACGACAAGCTCAACGTCAACGGTGGGGCGATCGCACTGGGCCATCCGTTCGGCATGACCGGGGCCCGGATCATGACCACCCTGATCAACGGCCTGATCGATGCCGACAAGACCGTGGGGATGGAGACCATGTGCGTCGGTGGCGGCCAGGGCATGTCCATGATCATCGAGCGCCTATAGCCGAAGCAGACCCATTCCGACCGTGGGCTCTCCAGGTTCCCGGAGCTGGCACGGTCAGAAGGGGACCAACGGGCCCGCTCGGGAGGTGCGGCGCGCCCACCCGTCACCGTCCTGGTGTGGTCCTCGGAGACGAGGGTCTAGGACGACGGGAGCCCCAGCTCGGCTTCGAGGTGACCGACTCGGGCCTCCAGCATGGTGAGCCGGTCGAGGAGGCGGGCGAGGTCGATCTCGCCCGCCTCGGGCCCCGGTCGCCCCGCCGCGGGGACCACCGGGGCCACCTCTGCCAGCCAGGAGGTTTCGGACGGTTTGGAGGCGACCGGAGCCGGGGTTTCGGAGGCCAGGTCGGGGTCGGTGATGAGCTGGACCCAGCGGTTCTGGGCCTGGCCGGCCGCCCGGCCGATGTCGGCGACCAGGGGAGGGGTGCGCTCGGCGAGGCGGTGGAGCACCGCCGTCACCTCCGCCGGGGGGGCCAGGTCGACATAGCGCTCGGTGCGAGTCCGCAGTTCGGGGGCGGACTGGGGGCCCCGCAGCGCCAGCACGGCCAGGACGGCCTGTTCGGCCGGGTCGAGGCCGAGGGCCTCGTCCAGGACGTGACGGTGTTTCTCCACCCGGCCGCCGGCGGTGCCGGTCCGGGCCAGGCCCTTGGCCCGGAGCGACAACATCGTGTCGATCACGGTCCGGGTCGAATAGGTGACCACCGGATCCCGGCTCGTCTTCTGGTTGCACGCCGTGGTGAGGGCGTTGGTCGACAACGGGTACTGGTCGGGGGTGGTGGAGGACTTCTCCACCAGGCATCCCAGTACCCGTAGTTCCTCGGGGGTCAGATCCAGCTCAGCCACCGCACCAGCATGCCCGCTGCCCGCCCGTGTTCTGGTCCGGATTCCCGGTACGGCGTAGGCTGCGCCTGTCCGGACCGTCTCGCCACCGGGAGCGCCCGTGGTCCCCAGCAAGAGAACGCATCGCTCGTTTGTCAGCTACATCGACAAGTCACGCGAGTACTACGGCGCCCACGGTTACGAGCAGGCCTACGCCTGGGCCACCCACGACGACGCCCCGTTCACCCCGCTGGCCAAGCCGTTGTCGGAATGCAGGATCGGGCTGGTCACCACGTCGTACTTCCTGCCCGAGGATTTCGTCTACGAGGTCCCCGGCGATCTGCCCCGCCTGCCCGACGTGGCGCCACGATCGGAGCTCGGCCGGTTGAACAACGAGTACCTGAGTTGGGCGAAGGACGAGACCACCACCGAGGACCCGGAGAGTTTCATCCCCTTCGCCCGGATGGACGAGGCGGTGGCCGACGGTCGCCTCGGTTCGGTGTCGGACCGGTTCTACTGCCTGCCGACCCAGTTCTCCCACCGCCAGACCGAGCGTCGTGACGCTCCCCGGATCATCAACTGGCTCCAGGAGGACGAGGTCGACGTGGCGCTGATGGTGCCCCTTTGACCGGTCTGTCACCAGTCCGTGAGTCTGGGTGCGCGTCTGATCGAAGCAGCGGGGATCCCCACCGTGGTGGTGGGATCGGCCCGCGACATCGTCGAGGAGTGCGGTGTGCCGCGTTTCGTGTTCGTCGACTACCCACTGGGTAACCCGTGCGGCAAGCCGTACGACGTGGAGAACCAGCGGTTCATCACCGGACTGGCGCTCCAGGTGCTGGAACAGGCGTTCGTGCCCCGGACCACGGTGGCCGCGCCGGTGGTGTGGGACCCGGAAGACGACGGTTGGCGGGAACGGTACATGCATGTGGGAGACGACAACCGGGCCGAGTTGGCGGCCGCCGGCGAGGTGCGCCGCAAGACGCAGGCCGCCCGCCACGCCGCCGGTTGAGTCCCACTCCGGACCGGACCGGTTCGGGATCGTGACGCCCGTAGACTGACGGGCGTCACGAATCGATCTGTGTATCTACCTGGTGCCGGGAGCCGGTGGCCAAGGCGGCACGAGACGCCGCCTCGGGCGGTGCGCCCACAGGAAACCGAGACACATGACCGATCAGGCCGCTGCACCCACCATGATCCGTGCCGCGGGGACGAGCTTCTTCCCCATCGCCCTGATCGCCCGGTTGCCGTTCGCCATGATGACCGTCGGGGTGCTCACCCTCGTCGTGTCGGCGCGCCAGTCGATCGCCCTCGGCGGGGCCACGTCCGCCGTGACCGGTGCCGGCACCGCCTTGTTCTCGCCCGTTCTGGGGATGGCCGCCGACCGGTACGGGCAGCGACGGGTTCTGCTGCTGGTGGGGATGGTCAATAGCGCTTTGTTGCTGGCCCTGGCCCGCCTGGTGTCCTCCCCGGCTCCCGATTGGACCGTGTTGGGCCTGGCCCTGCTGATCGGGGCCACCGTGCCCCAGGTGGCGCCGATGTCGCGCTCGCGGGTGGTGGCCATCATCCACCGGCACCTGCCCGAGGATCGCCGGGCCCGGGTGCTCGGCCGGGCCATGGCGTACGAGTCGGGGGCCGATGAGCTCGTGTTCGTGTTCGGGCCGGTGGTGGTCGGCGTGCTCGCCACTGCGGTCGGCCCGGCCGCACCGGTGGTCGGGGCGGCCCTGCTCGGCCTGGTGTTCGTCAGTGCCTTCGCGTTGCATCCCACCGCCGACGTCGGTCGGGCCGACCGGACGGCGTCGGGAGATGTGCTCCAGGCACCGGCGGGCGAACTGCTCCGACCCGGCCTGCTCGTCACCTACGGCGGCGCGTTGGGGATGGGTCTGGTGTTCGGCTCGTGTCTCACTGCCCTCACCGCGTTCATGGAGCAACGCGGCGCACCGGAGGAGGCCGGGCTGCTGTACGGGGCGATGGGGGTGGGATCTGCGGTGTTCGCCCTCGGCTCGGCCGCCCTGCCCGACGGGTTCTCCCTCGCCTCCCGCTGGCTGGTGTTCGCGACGGTCCTGACCACCGGCGCCGTCGGCCTGGCTACGGTGTCGTCGGTTCCGGCGCTGGTGGTCGCCCTGTTCGTGGTCGGGATCGGGATCGGCCCCACCCTCGTGGTCGAGTACCGTTTCGCGGTCGACCGGAGCCCCGAGGGCCGGGGCGCCGCGGCGCTGACGATCTTCGGTTCCGCGGTGGTGGTCGGTCAGGCCGGGGCGGCCGCGGTCACCGGCCTGGTGGCCGAGCGGGTCGGGGTCGCCGCCGCCCTGCTCACGCCGATGCTCGCGGCCTCCGTTGTCCTCGCCGCCGGGGTGCTCAACACGGCGCTCCTGCGCCGCGGGAACAGGGCGCTCCTGCGCCGCGGGAACAGGGCGCTGCCGGACCGCCGGATCGGCGGTTCGGCTCGTCGGATGCCAACATCGCCGGATCATGCCGTTCGAGGGGAGACTCATGACCACCGTGCCGAGACCAGCCGATGAACCCGAGACCGACGGGGGCGGGACGTCGCCGCACGGCGGGACCCGCCTGCCGGGTACGCCCGAGCCCGGGGTGATCCTGACCGGTTTCGGGGGTGTGCCCCTGGCCGCCGACGTGGCCGGAGACCACGGACCGCTGGTCCTGCTGCTCCACGGGGGTGGGCAGACCCGCCACGCCTGGAAGGGGGCGGGGGAACGTCTGGCCGGCGCCGGCTACCGGACGGTGAGTCTCGACGCCCGAGGCCACGGTGATTCGGGCTGGGCCCCCGACGGGGACTACACCACCGAGGCGATGATGGCCGATCTCGCCGCGGTGATCGACCACTACGGGGAGACACCCGTCCTGGTGGGCGCCTCGATGGGAGGCGGCACGTCGCTGACCGCGATCGGCGAGGACGTGGTGACCGCCCGGGCCCTCGTCCTGGTCGACACCGCCCCCCGGGTGGAGGCGGCCGGTATCGCCCGGATCCGGGACTTCATGGCGCAGGCTCCCGACGGCTTCGGATCGCTCGAAGAGGTGGCCGAAGCCATAGCGACCTACCAGCCCCACCGTCCCCGCCCCCGCCGTCTCGACGGCCTGGCCAAGAACGTGCGGCAGTGGCCGGACGGCCGCTACCGGTGGCACTGGGATCCCGCCTACATGCGCCGACCCAAGGCGCTGGCCGACCGGATCCCCCGCCAGGAGGCGGCCGCCGACCGGTTGCGGGAGCTGGGCACGCACACCCTGCTGGTGCGGGGCGGTCTCAGCGACGTCCTGTCGGAGGCCGGTGCCGCGGCGTTCCTGGCCCAGGTCCCCGACGCGGCGTACGCCAACGTGGGCGAGGCGGCCCACATGGTGGCGGGCGACCGGAACGACGTCTTCGTCGACGCCGTGGTCGACTTCCTGGCCCGGGTGGTGCCGCCCGGCGGGTGAGGGTCCCATCGCCGATGACCGCCGGTCGCCACTTTGGGCCGGGACGTTTTTGGGGCACCCTGGTGGGGTGCGGTTTGCCGATCACCTTCGCCGTTGGACTCCGGAGGCGTTGGCGCGCCTGCTGACCGCTCGTCCCGACCTGCTCGGAGCGGCCGATCGGGGGTTCGGCGCGTTGGCCCGGCGGGCCGTTTCGCCGGTGTCGATGGCCCGGGCCTTGATCGAGGCCGACGTGGGCATGGTGGTCACCGCCGAGGCGCTGGTGGTGGCCCGCCGCGGCACCGCCGCCGAGCTCGACGAACTTCTCGGCACCACGGACCTCACCGGGGTCATCGACGCCCTGGAACGGTTGGCCGAGCGGGGCCTGGTGGTGCTGGAGGACGGGGTGGCCGCGCCGGTGGGGGCCCTGCCCGACCTGTTCGCTCGGCCGCTGGGCCTGGGGCCGTCGTTCGAAGAGCTGGCCCGGCATCTGCCGGCCGCCACCACTGACAGCCTGGCCCAGGTCCTGGGGGCCGAGGGCTCGAACCGACCCGCGGTCACCGCGGCCGCGATCGCCCGGCGCCTGGCCACCCCGGACGGGCTCGCCGCCGTCCTGGCCGGGGCGCGGCCGGAGGTGACGGAGACGATCGAGCTGTTGATCGAGCAGCGGAGCCCGGCCGTCGGCCTGCCCGCCGGCTTCCTCTACCGCCAGCCCGAGCCGTCCGACCCGCTCCGGTGGCTCCTCGAGCGCGGGCTGCTGGTGGCGGTCAGCGAGCAGGTCGCCGAACTGCCCCGTGAGGTGGTGGTGGCGGCCCACCCCGAGGGTCTCGCTCCCGAGGCCCGGTTGCGGCCCGTGCCCCTCCGGCCGGTGGCCGGCCTGCCGGCCGACGCGGCCACCGCGGCGGGGGCCGACGCCGCCGGGCGGATGCTGACCGCGGCGGAGACCGTCGTCGGCCTGGCCCGGGCGGGCGAGGTCATCACCCGCAAGGACGGCGCCGTGGGGATCCGGGAACTGCGGCGCCTGAGCCGCCGATGCGATGTCGAGGTGGGTGAGCTGGTCCGGCTGCTGTCGGTACTCCGGTCGGCCCGGCTGATCGAGGTGGTCGATCGTGCTGTCGTGGCCACCGATCTTGCTCCGGTGTGGCTCGGCCTCGACCGTCCCCGCCGCTGGACGGCGCTGGTGCGCTGCTGGTTGGGCGCCGCCGAGCTGGCGTCGAGCCCCCTGCTCGGCCGCGACGACCGGGAACCGACGGGCCCCGTCGCCGCGTTCGACGAGGCCGACCTGATCCTGCTGCCACTGTCGGCCCGGCGGCACCTGGTCCACGCCCTGGCCGGCACCCCGGTGGGCGAGGCCGCCGATCCGGCCCAGCTGAGCGAGGTGGTGGTGTGGCGCTCCCCCAATCTGTGGCTCTCCTACGACGTGACCCCGCTCGGTCTGATCGACGCCCTGCTCGACGAGGCCCGGCAGCTCGGCCTGATGGCGGCGGGCTCACCGACCCGGATGCTCGACGCCCTGGTCCGGGAGGACGAGGCCACCTGGCTGCCCGAACCCGAGCTCCGGCTCCCCGGCCCGGCGTCCGAGCGCGGCCCGGATCTCGACACGGTCGCCGCCGAGGTGCTCGGGCCCGACCAGGACCAGCTCGTGGTCCAGACCGACCTCAGCGCGGTCGCCCTCGGTCCCCTGGTCCCGGCCGTGGCCGAGGCCATGAGCGAGATGGCCGACCGGGAGCCGGGCGGCTCCCTGCCGTCGTTCCGGTTCAGCCCGACCAGCCTCCGTCAGGCGTTCGACCGGGGCTGGACCGCCGGCACCATCGAGGATTTCCTGGGCCGCCACGCCCTATCGGGTGTGCCCCAACCCTTGAGCTACCTGATCGGTGACGTGGCCCGGCGCCACGGCACCGTCCGGGTGCTGCCCGCCCGCTCGGTGGTGGTGACCGGGGATGAGGCCGAAGCGGTCGGTGTCGCGTCGTCGGCCCGGGCCGCCCGGCTCGGGATGCGGCTGGTGGCCCCGACCGTGCTGACCAGCCCGGTGGAGCCGAACCGGATGCTCGACGAACTCCGGGCCGAGGGCCTGTTCCCCGTGCTCGACGGGGCCACGGTCGTGGTGCGCGCCCACCCCGAACCCGTCGACGGCACCACCTCGGCCGACGCAGTGTCGGGGCCCGGTCCGGAACCGGCGCCCGGGCCGCCCCCGGACTGGACCGGCCCGGAACTGGTCGGCGGGTTGTCACCGCACGAGATCGATGACACCGTGGCCGATCTGGTGGCGGGAGGCGAGGAGACGGCTCGGGCCGACCCGCCGGGTGAGGGGGGCGACGACGGTGCCGTCGACCTGCGCCACGGGATCGACCGGCGTCTGAATCGGCCGGCGGTGGTGACCCACCTGGTCGACGGGGGTCTGGCCGAGTCGGCGGGGGTCCTGGTCGCCGTAGGTGACACGGTCAGCCTGTTGGGCACCGACGGGGTCACGGAACTCCCGCTGGAGACCGTGGTCGCGGTGGAGGATCCGGACCGGTGAACGCCCCGATCGGGTCGGGACCGCTCCTGCTGCCGGCCGCCGACACCGTGCTGTTGAACCTGGCCCATCCGGACGCGGCGGCGGCCAGATCGGAGCTGGCCCGGTTCGCCGAGCTGGACACCGCCCCCGACGGCTTGCACACCTACCGCCTGACCGACCTCGGCCTGTGGAACGCGGCCGCGTCCGGGATGACCGCCGACCGGATCATCGACACCCTCCGCCGCTGGTCGGCAGGTCCGGTGCCCCACACCGTCGAGGCGGCCATCGTGGACACCGTGGACCGGTTCGGGCGGGTGGTCATCGAGGGCGGAGCCGGCCGCCACGAGGGCGACGCCGCGGACCGGTCCGGAGACCCCGGCAACGGGGGGACCGTCGACGATCGACGGTCGTTGACGGTGGTTTTCGCCGACGAGGCGCTGGCCGACGAGCTGCTGGCCGACGCCGAGGTGGCCCGGCACGTCGGCGGCCGGCTCGGCGCCCGGAGCGTGGCGCTCGACCCACTCGATCGGGGGGCACTCAAGCAACTGCTGCTGGAGCGCCGCTGGCCGGCCGACGATCGGGCCGCCCTGAGCCCGGGTCTGCCACACCCGTTCGCTCTCCGACCCGATCTGGTGTTGCGGCCGTACCAGGAGGCCGCCGTGAACGCCTGGCTCCCCAGCGGCACGGGCGTGATCGTGCTGCCCTGCGGGGCCGGCAAGACCGTCACCGGGATCGCCGCCGCGGCCGCGGTCGGGGCCCGCACCCTGATCCTGACCACCGGGCCGGCGGCGATCGAGCAGTGGCGGGCCGAACTGTTGCGGTTCACCGACCTCGACCCTGACGACATCGGTGTGTACTCGTCGCGGGGTCGGGCGGTGCGGCCCGTCACCCTCACCACCTATCATCTGCTGGCCACCCGCCGGGACGGTGTGTTCCGCCATCTCGACCTGTTGCAGGGGGGCGACTGGGGCCTGGTCATCTACGACGAGGTCCATCTGCTGCCGTCCGCCGTCTTCCAGCTCACCGCCGGGATCCAGTCCCGGCGTCGCCTCGGCCTCACCGCCACCCTGGTGCGGGAGGACGGCCGCCAGCGTGACGTGTTCGGCCTGGTCGGGCCCAAACGGTTCGACGTCGGCTGGCGGGAGTTGGAGCTGCAGGGTTGGCTGGCCCCGGCCACCTGTACCGAGATCCGGGTTCCCCCCACCGCTGCGGAGCGGATGGCCCACGCCGCGGCCCCGGTCCGCCAACGGGCCCAGGTGGCGGCGGGCGTGGCCGCGAAGCTGGACGTCGTGGCCGACCTCGTCGACCGGCACCAGGGCGACGGGGTGCTGATCATCGGGACCTACCTGGACGGGCTCCACGCCGTCGCCGATCGGCTCGATCTGCCCCTGCTCACCGGGGCCACCCCACCGGCGGAGCGTCTGGCGCGCTTCGAGCAACTCCGCCGCGGCGAGATCGACGCCCTGGTGGTGTCCAAGGTGGGGAACACCAGCATCGATCTGCCCGAGGTGGCCGTCGCGGTCCAGGTGTCGGGCACCTACGGGAGTCGCCAAGAGGAGGCCCAGCGTCTCGGGCGGATCGTGCGGCCCAAGCAGGACGATCGGCAGGCCCACTTCTACACCCTGGTCGCCCAGGACACCGTCGAGGTCGATCACGCCCGCCGTCGCCAGCGGTTCCTGGCCGAGCAGGGGTACGGGTACGAGATCGTCGACGCGTCCGACGTCGGCCCGGGGCCCGGACCGGCCGACGCGACGAGCTCCAGGGTCTGATCGCCGGGAGCGGGCTGAGCTACGCTCGCTCCACCGGACGGTCCCGAGAGGGGGAACCATGGCTGTTCCACGATTGCTGCACGCCTACGCCCAACCGGCGAGGACCGAGTATCTCACCCTGGTGGCCGGGGACGGGGCGGTGGTCACCGACTCGGCCGGCCGTGATTACATCGATGCCCTGGCCAGCCTGTGGTATGTGCAGGCCGGCCACGGGTGCCGGCCCATCATCGAGGCCGTCAACCGGCAGATGAACGCGTTGGCCACCTTCCACACGTTCGAGAAGTTCGCCAACGAGCCGTCGGAGGAGCTGGCCGGTCGCCTGGCCGACCTGGCCCCGTTCCCCGACGCCCGGGTGTTCCTCGGGAACTCCGGGAGCGAGGCCATCGACACGGCCATGAAACTGGCCCGGATCGCCCAGGTGCAGGCCGGTCATCCGGAACGGACGGTCGTGATCAGCCGTGACCGCGCCTACCACGGCGTCAACTACGGCGGCGTCACCGCCCAGGGTCTGCAGCTGAACAAGGAGGGGTTCGGCCCCCTGCTCCCGGACGTGCTCCAGGCCCCGGCCGACGACCTCGAAGCCATGGCGTCGATGTTCGCGGACGAGTACGGCGGGCGGGTGGCCGCGGTGCTGACCGAGCCGGTGCAGGGCGCCGGTGGGGTGCATCCGCCCCCCGACGGCTATCTGGAGGGGCTGCGGCGCCTGTGCGATCAACACGGCGCCTACCTGATCTTCGACGAGGTGATCTGTGGCTTTGGGCGGATGGGCACCTGGCTGGCCTCGGAGTACTTCGGGGTCACACCCGACATGATCACCTTCGCCAAGGGCGTCAGTTCGGGCTACCTCCCGGTGTCGGGCGTGCTGCTGTCCCGCCGGGTGCTCGATCCTTTGGAGAGCGACCGGGACTGGATGTTGCGCCACGGGTACACCTACTCCGGGCACCCGACCACCTGCGCCGCCGCCCTGGCCAACCTGGACGTGCTGGCCGATGGGCTGCTGGAACGGGCGGTCAAGGTGGGGGAGCGGCTGGGGGCCGGGCTCCGCAGCCTGGCCGACGACGGCACGATCGCCGAGGCCCGGGGGGCCGGAGCGGTGTGGGCCGCCGATCTCGGCCCGGGAGGCGACGGCGCGGCAGTACGCGACGCCATGCTGGCCCGGGGCGTCATCGTGCGGCCCATCGGGACGTCGGTGGCCTTCTGCCCCCCACTGGTGATCACCGACGCCCAGATCGACACCTGCGTCGACGCGCTCGCCGAAGTGGTGTCGACCCGGACGTCGTGACCAAGGCTCAGTCGAGCGTCCCCGGAATGTCGACGTAGTCGGTACCCCGGTATCGGGCGGCGGCATCGAGGTCGTCGGTGACGTAGCCCTCGAACCGGTTGAGGCTCACCTCGATCGGGACGCCCAGGGCCCCGCTGGTGCCGGGCACGGCGAGTGGGGAGAAGAACCCGAGCGGGATCGACCGGTGGCCGGCCTCGTCCCACACCGGCGACCGGGCGATGAAGGTGTTGTGGACCAGGTCGACCCGGTGGGTCCGGCCGGCGTCGAGACCTTCGGCCCCGTACCGGAAGCTGATCCCGTTCCCGCAGGCCTCGGGTTTGGCCTTCACGAACACATTGTTGGTGACCGTCACCCGGCCACCATTGGGCACGTCGAGACCGTAGGACTCACCACAGTCCCAACCCGGCAACGGGTTGGTGCCCTCGAGCAGGTTCCCCTCGACCACGGTGACCTGGGCCCGGGACTTGAGCAGGTGGCCGAGGTTGACCGCGCTCGACCAGCTGTTGCGCACCGCGAGGGTGAAGTCGGGATCGGTGTCGCTCGAGTTGACGTACACATTGTGCGAGGGCCCGTTGTCGCCGCCGTTGTCGTACAACCGGAGGTTGTCGAGCAGGAGGGTGCCCCGGTTCCCCCCGGCGCCGAACACCCCGTTGTGCCGGCTGTCCTGCATGCCGTGGATGCGGGCGTTGCGGATGGTGACGTCGTTGCTGTTGAGGACATAGATGGCAGCCCGGTCGACCCATTCGCCGTCGGTCCCGTCGATGTCGATGTTCTCCCAGGTCAGTCCGTCGACGCCGTCGATCTCCACCAGGCCGTGCCCGAGGGTGTTGTAATCACCGGTGGTGCCCATCTTCAGTACCGGCCGCTCACCGTTCACGGTGATGCCGCGGATGGTGACGTCGGTGGGGGTGTGGGTGGTGCCGGACTCGTCGGGGAGCGGGCCGATCCACGGCAGCTGACCGGGCCCGGTGTAGACCGCGGGGTACACCTCGAACACGTCACCGGGCTGGATCTTGTTCCACACATGAGTCCGGGCGAACGGGCCGTCCCCCGAGGTGCCGGCACCGATGCTGTCGTAGGTGGCGATCACCTCACCGTTGCGGACCTGCCGCACCAGGGGTGTGCCCGAGGTGGCCGGTGCGGGCATCGTGTCGGGCTGGGTGGTCGGCCGGCTCGCGCCGGGTTCATCCGAGGTGGGTGCGGTCGTGGTGGGCCCGGTCGTGCTCGGGACCGTCGACGAGGACGTTGTCGACGAGGTGGTCGACGTCGTCGGCGCTGACGTCGCCGTCGTCGTGGGTCCGGTCGTCGTCGGCCCGGAGGTGGTGGTGGCGGGCGTGGTCGTGGTGGGCCCCGCGGTGGTCGAGGGCGCCGTCGTCGAGGTCGTGGGCACGGTTGTGGTGGGCCGGCCCCGGCCCCGGCCTCGTCCCCGACCCGACCAGTCGGAAGGGAACGAGCGGTCGGCCAGCGGCCAGAGGCGGTGGATTCCCGGACCGCCACGGCTCCACCGTGACGCCCCGGCCTCGATCCGGGTCGGTTCCGAAGGCCCGGTGGTCGCCTGGGCGGCGGCGGACAGGCCGAGGAGGCAGATGGCGGCCACCGTCACGGCCACGGTGACGCTGAGTTTTCCCCGAGAACGCACGTTCACGGTTCCTTTCCCGCCGATACCGGCGATTGTGCCCCGTTGGGGTCAACGTCGCCGGGGGGCGAATCCCGTCGCGCCGGGCAGAAAAGCCGGGCCGGTCACTCGGCGACGATCTCGAACCGGCGAATGGCGTCGTCGTGGGTGGCGAAGTAGCCGGCGCCCCAGGTGGCGGAGCCGCCCACCGAGATCCGGGCGCTCGATCGCCAGGTGACGGGGGCCGGATCGAGGGGGAACGAGGTCATGACGCCGCCGTTGAGCAGCACCCGTCCCTGACCGGACGCCCAGGTCAGGCTGATGGTGGCCGGCCTCCCAGCCGAGAGCTCGGTGATCTCGGCGCTCGACAGGGTGTGTTCCCAATCGGTGCCCTGGATGGCCCCGCTCAGGTACGGTCCGATCTCGGGGTCGACCTGGAGGGAGACGCCGGTGACCAGCTGGTCGGGCCCGGCCTCGGACACGATCTGGAACCAGGTGTGGATGTTGCGGCCGGTGGGCACGCTGCGCTCGAGCACGTCGACCCGTGGGGTGAACGTGACCGAGGCTCGGCCGGTGGCCGGCAACAGGTCGGCCACGTCCGCCCCGACGCGGGTGACGATGGCGTAGTCGGAGCGCTGTTGCCCGCCGGGGCCGAAGACCCGGCCCTGGCCGGAGGCAGCGATCGTCCCGGCGCCGACCCGCTCCACGGTGAGGGACGGCCCCACCGTCGGCGTCACCGTCCTCCCGTTGGCCGCGCCCTCGGGTACCGAGGAGAGATCGAGGGACAGTCGGGCCCCGGAGATCGGGGCCGCCCCGTCCGGAGCCGGGGCGGTGGATCCGGACCCGCCCCCGCCCGCGGTGGCCGGGCCACCGCTGGGGCCGGTGGAGTTGGTCGCCCCATCGGCGGCCGGCGCATCGGTGGCGGTCGGGTCGGGCGTCGTCGCCCCGGGTGGGGTGGGATCGGGCGGGGCCGCGTCGGGAACGCCGGCCTCGGGCGGGACGGGCTCGGTGGCCGTGGTCCCGCCGACCGTCGCATCCGGGTCGGGGGGAGATGGTGGTGGGCCGGTCCGGTCGACGGAGGCGGCCGGTTCGCTGACCAGGGTGGTGCCCGACGGTCGCATCAGGGCGGCGACGGCGAGCGAGGCGATCAGGATCACCGCGGCCGCGGCCATCAGCCGCCGGTTCAATGGCGGACGCCCCGGCGTGGGGGTCCGGTCGTCGCCGAGGACGGGCCGTGGGTGGAGCCGGGGGACCGACGGGTCCTCGGTGGCCCGCTCGAGGAAGCGCCGGAAGGCGGCGTCCGCCTCGGGATCCGCCGCCCGGTCGGGTCCGGTCGGGTCAGTCTCCACGGTCGGCCTCCACCAGAACGCGGAGTCGCTTGCGGGCCCGGACCAGGAGTGATTCGGTGGCCCGAACGCTCCGCCCGAGCTCATCGCCGACCTCGGCGATCGACAGGCCGTGGAGATGGAACAGGATCAGGGCGGCCCGTTGTTCGTCGGTCAGCCGGCCGAGCAGGGCCAGCGCGTGCCCGGCGGCGACGCGGTCCCAGTCGGGCTCGGACGTGTCCCGGCGGGCCAGACCGGCCAGTCGTTCGCGGAGCCTGACCTCACGCCGTTCCCGCCGGATGTCGTCGATGAAGGCGCTGCGGGCCACCGTGATGAACCACCCGGTGGTGACTTCCCGATCGGGGTGGCGTTGCAGGTGCCGGGCCGCCCGTTCGAACGTGTCCTGCCGGAGGTCCTCCGCCCGGCCCCGATTCCCCCCGCAGAGCCGGATCAGCTCGCGGTACACGGCCACCTCGGCCTCGGCGAAGCGGTGATCGGTCGTCGCTGGTCGGTCGAGCGAGCACACGGGCATCACTCGGTCAACGATCGGCCGGCGAGATCCCGTCGCGGCGCAGCGCGATTTTTTTGCGGGCTCCCGATATCGATGGGCCGATGCTACGAGGTCATCGGCCGGTCCCCACGGTGGGGGTCGGTCGGGTCAGTAGCTGCGGAGCTCGACGATATTGCCGTCCGGGTCACGGACGTACACCGACCAGCCCTGGCCGCGGGCGCCATAGCGTTCCCCCGGCCCGTCCACGACGTCGAACGCGGGATCGGCGACGACCCGATCGACGTCGGCCCTGGTCACGACCAGGCAGAAGTGGTTGAGATTGGTGCCTCCGCCCGGACCGTCGAAGAGGTCGATCAGGGCGTGGTCGTTGATCCGGACCGACGGGAACGGAACCTCCCCGGCGCGCCATTCCTCGACCCGATCGCCAGCCAGGCCGATCCGCTCGGTGTACCAGGCCAGGGACGCCTCGACGTCGGCACAGTTGAGCACGATGTGGTCGAGGGCCTGCACCCGCATGGGGTCACGGTAGCAACGGGCCCGGTTCCCGGTCGGGTCGGACGGGTCGATCGGTGTTCATCGACGGGCCGGGTCGGGGTCGTTGGCCGACGGCGAGGCCCCGGCCGAACCACCGACCATCGCCGGTTCACCGACCGGGAGGGTGCAGGCCCCGCCAGAGCAGTCGTAGCCGGCTCGGGCCCGGCGCAGGTGGCGGAACCCCACCGCCACGCCGGCCGCATACAGCAACCCGAACACGATGCCCACCGCAGCCCGGTTCCCGGCGATGAGGGCCCCGAACGCGGTGCCGCCGAACAGGAAGGCCAGCACGGCCATGGTGAGCGGCAGGTGACAGGGGCAGAACACGAACGACCACAACAGCCATCGTCGGCCCCGCCGCTCCAGGGCCGGGTCGGGAGGCGGGTTCGGTGAACGGGCGGTATCGGTCCCGCTCCTATCGGTTGTACCCGTGTTGCTGCCAGCGTCCACGACGGGGCTGAACAGCTGATCACTCACGCCCCGCATCATCGGCCGATCGGGCCGCGAACTTGACGGGCGGGTCGGTGGTCAGCCGAGGTGTCGGGCGGGAGCGGCCAGGGTCTCGTTGAGGGGACGGAACGCCGCCCCCAGCGCCGCCGCGGGAACCTCGCCCGAGGTCACCAGCACCTCGGGCTCCACCCACGGGGCCCACAGGGTGCGTTGCCGCAGCTGCTCCAGCATCGGTCCGCGGAGCGCCGGGCCGATCTCCCCGAGGTGGCCGCCGATGACCACCACCGGCAGATCCAGCACATTGATGGTGCTGGCCACCGCCACCCCGAGCGCCCAACCGGCGTGTTCGACCGCGGCGAGGACCCGCGAATCGGTCCGGGTCAACGCCAACACCTCGTCGGGGGCGGTGTCGAGGGGGAGGCCGGCCGCCTCGAGCAGGGCGACCTGACCGGCGAACTGCTCCAGGCAGCCGGTGGAACCGCAGCGGCACGCCGGACCATTGGGATCGACGGTGACATGGCCGACCTCTCCGGCCCAGCCGTGTCGGCCGGTGAGCAGCTCGCCGTTCACGACCGCCGCACCCCCGATACCGATCTGCCCGAACAGGAAGAGGAAATCGGTGAGACCGCTCGATCGTCCGGGCGCGGCCTGGGCCACGGTGACTGCGGCCAGGTCGGCCCCGTTGGCCACGAGCAGGGGTGTCGGTAGATCCAGCCGGGCCTCGAGGGGATGGAGGGGGACTTCGGACCATCCGAGATTCGGGGCGCGCAGCACCGTGTGGCGGGCCCGGTCGAGGATGCCCGGTACCGCCAGACCGGCGCCGACGACCCGGTGACCGGCGGGGATCTCGGCCCGCACCAGCTCGGCCAGGGTGGCCAGCTCGGCCAGGGTGGGCGCAGGGTCCGCGCCCATCAACTGGCGGCGGACGGTCCGGTGGGCCAGGAGGCGTCCGGAGAGGGTGATCGCCGTCACCGCGAGGTAGCTGACGTTCAGCTCCAGGCCGAGGCCGACCAGCCGGTCGTCGAGGACGAGGGGGATCCCGGGCCGCCCCCGACCGGGGGTATCGGGCGGGCGGTCCTCGCGGAGCATCCCGGCACAGATGAGATCGTCGACCAGGCGGGAGACGGTGGAACGGGTGAGGGAGGTCGCCGCTGCGATGCCGGCTCGTGACAGTGGTGCGTCCGCGGCGACGACACTCCGCAGCACGGCCGCGAGATTGGTTTCCCGTATGGAGGACTGGGAGGCGACGGTTGGTTTCGGGCTGGTGGCCACGGGTGGCACCTCGGTCGGCGGTTCAGGTGCTGATGGTGGTGTCGGCGTCGTGTGCGGGCCAGGGGCAGCCGGCGTTGTCGTGGCGTTGCCAGGAGCCGATCCGGTCGATGAGCCCGCGTTGGGGTTCCCGGCATCGGTCGGTGACGTAGGCCAGGTCGATCTCGACGGGCGGGACGTCGATCACCGGGATCGTGACCAGACCCTGGTCGGAGAATATCCGGGCGTAGGAACGGGTGGCGATGATCACCCCGTCCCCGCTCCGCACGGCGGACATGAGACCGGTGGCCGATTCCTGCGGTGGCCCGAGCTCGGGGGGTCGGCCGCCCCGCACATGGTCGAGCCGCCAGAAGCGATGCCAGACGGCGTCGGTGGCGTCCATCCGGACCCAGCCGGCGTCGTCGACCTGGGCCAGCACCAGGGACGACTCCTGGTTGAGGTGGTGGTGGCTGGCCAGGACGGCAACCCGATCCTCGGTCCACAACCGGATCCGGGTGAGCTGGGGATCGATGGTCAGCGGCCCGGCGAGGATGGCGGCATCGACCTCGCCGTCGGCCAGGCCACAGGTGGGGTCGCTCCATTCGTAGTGCCGGACGCTGGCGGAGCACACACCGGCGGTGGCCACCTCGGCCACGAATTCGGCCCCCCGCCCGTAGAAGGTGCCCACCCGCACGATCGGTGAACTCGCCAGGGTGATGGCCCGGCACTCGAGGTGCTCGTGGGCATCGAGGAAGGCCTCGATCGCCGGGAGGAGGGCCTCCCCCTCGGCGGTCGGGACGACCGTTCGGGTCGTCCGGTCGAACAATCGGAAGCCGAGCCGGCGTTCGAGCTGGGCGATCGTGTGGGACAGGGTGGGCGTGGTCACGTGCGTGGCCGCGGCGGCGCGGCCGAAATGGCGGCTCTCGTAGAGTGCATGCACCGCCCGCGCCTCACGGAGATTCACCCTGTCCTCACCACCCTGTTCTCACTCACGCTGTCCTCACTCACCCTGGCGTCCCTAGATCCTGTCCTCACTCACCCTGTCCTCACTGACCCTGTCCTTACTGTTCGATCTCATCGAACAGTTCGTTTGAAAGATACTACTTCACAACCGGATGGTCGTACGGGAAGCTGGTCGAGCTGGACACGGAGCGCCGGTGACGGCGAAGGTCCAGGTGACGCCCGCCGTGAGCGTCTGTCGGTCCGTGAGATCATCGTTGGGACGGGCAGAGGTGCAGCGGCGGGTTCCGTTGTCGGAAGCCGGCACTCCGTGTCCGAATCGCCCCCGGCCCGACTGGTGCGGGGCTACCACGAGCGGGCCAGGGCGGTAACGGCCGCGGCGGCCACGACGACCACGACCAGTGGCGCCCGCCGCCAGACCAGCACCCCGGCCACCGCCAGGCCCAGCAGCCGGTCGTCGACAACCAGGGTTCGACCCCTGGCCAGGGTCAGCTGGGCGATCACCGCGGCGATGATGGCCACCGGGAGCAGGTCGGCCAGGAGGGCCAGGCCCCGGTGGCGGGCGATGACCGCGCCGGCACCGAACATGCCGAGCAGCCGCTGGGCCCAGGTGCCCACCGCCAGACTGATGATGACCAGCCAGCTCATCGGGCCGCCGTCCTCGCGGCGACGAGGCCGGCACCGGCGCCGAGCGCACTGGCGAGAATCGGTACCCCACCCGGGGCCACCGGCAGCAACGCGAGGCACACCCCCGCTCCGACCAGGGCCGCGGTGAGGCCGTCCCGGTGTCGTAGCCGGTTCCCGATGATGGCCAGCAGGGCGGCGGGGAACACCACGTCCAGTCCCCAGCGGTCGGCATCGGACATGATGTTGCCGAGGCCGACCCCGACCGCGTTACCGGCCAGCCAGCCGGCCATCAGCACCACCGACGCCCGCCAGTACACCCGGCGCACCCGGCCCGGATCGGTCTGCTGCACCGCCAGGGCAACCGACGGGTCGACGGCCATCAGGGCGGCCAGCGCCCGTTCACTCCGACCGCCGGGGAGCCTGGCCCCCAGACTCACGCAGAGCAGGCCGAAGCGGCTGGCCACCAGCCAACCGCTGAGGACACCGGCCACGGTGCCACCGCCGGTGTCCCGCACGGCGATGTAGGCCAGCTCACTGGTCGCGCTGTACACGATCAGGGCGGCCCCGGCGATGTTCAGCGGCGGGGTTCCCCGCTCGACCAGGGCCACGCTGACGGTGACCCCGACGACGAAGTAGGTGAACCCCAGCGTGGCCAGGTCGATCCACCGGATCGGGGGAGGAGGGTTCGTGACCGGCGCCGCCATCGGCTCATCATGGCACCCGGCAGCGAGCCGGTGCGTCCGTGGGCCGCGGCCCGCCGGCCCCCTACTGGAGCGAGCCGCCGCAGGTCTGGACGGTCTGGTCGAAGAAGGCGCCGAAGCCGGGCACCCCGTCGGGGGTGTCGAGCGAGGCCATGTCCGGGGCCGAGGAGATCGCCTTGAGGGCGTCCTCGTTCTCGCCGTACTCGTTGAACACCGCGTGGGCGATGCACTCCGCCTGGGCCTGGTCGAACCCGTCGTCCCGGGTGAGGGCGTCGACGAGATCCTGCTCGCTCCCCGGCCCACTGGTGCAGGCCGAGGCCGACAGGGCCACCATCGCCACGGCGGCGATCAGAACGGATCGGGTTCGAGCACCACGGGACAACGCCATCGGCTCATGTGTACCTACTGGAGGCCGCCATAGCTACCACCGTCGACGTTGAGAGCGACCCCGGTGATGTAGTTGGCCGGTTCGGAACACAGGAAGGTCGCCACCCGGCCGAAGTCCTCCGGCGCCCCGATCCGTCCGGCCGGCACGCCCGCCGCCCGCTCGGTCAGGGCGCCGGGGATCTTGCCCAGGCGGGGAGTGGCGTGGGAGCCGGGTTGGACCGAGTTGACGGTCACCCCGTCGCCCGCCACCTCGAGGGCCAGGGTCTTCAGGAAGCCGGTCAGGCCGGCCCGGGCCGTGTTCGACAGGATCAGGTTGGAGATCGGTTGACGGACCGACACCGAGGTGATGGCCACCACCCGGCCCCACCCCTGTTCCTGCATCGCCGGTACCGTCACCTCGCACATGGCCACGGTCGACAACAGGTTCAGGGCGAGGGCGTCGGGGTAGGCCTCGAGGGGGGTGGAGGCGAACGTACCCGGCGGCGGCCCGCCGGCGTTGGCGATCAGGATGTCGACCCCGCCCAGCGCCTCGACCGCGGCCGTGGTGAACGCGGTGGCGCCCTCCACGGTCGAGACATCCCCCACGAGGGGAATGGCGCCGTCGATCCCGGAGGCGGCGGCCTCGATCCGGTCCTCGTCCCGCGAGCCCATGGCCACCGTCACCCCCTCGGCCGCCAGGGCCTGGGCGCACGCCAGGCCGAGGCCCGACGACGACGCCGCCACCACGGCCCGCTTCCCCTGCAACCCCAGATCCATCGTCCCTACCTCCTCGAATCGATGACGCCGGTGTCGAAACCGGCGAGGTGGAGCCCGCCGGCGAACCGGGCGTGCTCGATCTTGACACAACGGTCCAAGACCACCTGGAGGCCACCGGCGGCGGCAATGGCGGCCGCCTCGTCGCTGACGATGCCGAGCTGCAGCCACAGCGACGACGCGCCGACGGCCACTGCGTCCCGGGCCACCTGGGGGCAGTCGTCGGGCCGGCGGAACACGTCGACCATGTCGGGCGGCTCAGGCAGGTCGAACAGGGACGGGTAGCACGCCAGACCCAGGATCTCGCGCTCGGTCGGGTTGACCGGGTACAGGGTGAAGTCACACGTCGACGACTTCAGGTAGGTGATCACGAAGTTCGAGGCCCGGGCCGGATTGGCGGAGGCGCCGACGATGGCGATGCTCCGGGTCCGGTCGAGCAGGACCTTGCGGTCTCCGGCCGAGCGGAGCACGAGCGGGCTGGTCGAATCCGTGCCGGGCGGGGTCATGCGAGCTCCTGGGCTGCGGTCAGGGCCTGGTCGAGGTCCCAACAGATGTCCTCGAGGTCCTCCAGGCCCACCGACAACCGGATCATGTCGGGACCGACGCCGGCCGCGGTGAGCTGCTCGTCGGAGAGCTGTTGGTGGGTGGTCGAGGCCGGGTGGATCACCAGCGTCCTGGCGTCGCCCACGTTGGCCAGATGGCTGATCATCCGGAGGTTCTCGATGAAGCGTTGTCCGGCCTTGCGTCCCCCCTTCACCCCGAAGGTGAAGATGGCCCCCGGACCCCGGGGCAGGTAGCGGCGGGCCAGCTCGTGATAGGGCGACTCGGGAAGGTCGGCGTAGGCCACCCAGGCCACCCGTTCGTCGCCGGCCAGCCAGGCCGCCACCGCCCGGGCGTTGGCCACGTGCCCGTCCATCCGCTGGGGCAGGGTCTCCAGCCCTTGCAGCAGGAGGAAGGCGTTGAACGGTGACAGGCAGGCGCCCACATCGCGCAACTGCTCGGAACGCAGGGCGGTGCAGAACGCGTACTCCCCGAAGTTGTCCTGCCAGCGAAGGCCGGCGTAGGTCGGCACCGGCTCGGTGAACCGGGGGAACCGGCCCGAGGCGGCCCAGTCGAAGGTCCCCGCCTCCACGATCACCCCGCCGATGCTGGTGCCGTGACCACCGATGAACTTGGTGGCCGAGTGCAGCACGATGTCGGCCCCGTGCTCGATGGGTCGGCACAGGTACGGGGTGGCGAAGGTGGCGTCCACCACCAGCGGTACGCCGTGGCCGTGGGCGATCGCGGCCAGGGCGGCCAGATCGGCCACGGCCCCGGACGGGTTGCCGATGATCTCGGTGTACAGCAGCTTGGTCCGGTCGGTCACCGCGGCGGCGAAGGCGTCGAGGTCGCTGTTGTCCACGAACGTGGTGGTGATGCCCAACCGGGCCAGCGTGGTGGCCAGCAGGGTCGTGGTGCCCCCGTAGAGCCCGGCGGCCGCCACCACATGATCGCCGGCCCCGGCCAGGGTGGTGATGGCCAGGAACTCCGCGGCCTGGCCGCTGGCGGTGGCCACGGCCCCGATGCCGCCCTCCAGGCTGGCCATGCGCTCCTCGAACGCGGCCGTGGTCGGATTGGAGATCCGGCTGTAGATCGTCCCGTACTTCTGGAGGGCGAAGAGGTCGGCGGCGTCGTCGGTGTCCTCGAACACGAAGCTGGTCGACTGGTAGATGGGCACGGCCCGGGCGCCCGTGGTCGGGTCCGGACGGCCGCCGGCGTGCAGGGCCCGGGTCCGGAATCCCCAGGTGTGGTCCTCAGCCATGACGCGGTGCCGTCGAATCCATGGCGCCATTGTGGTCACCCCGCGGGCGGGGGCACCAGCCCCGGGGCTGAGTTGTCAGCCGCGCCCGGTGGCCGCGGTCACGGCGAGCACCAGGAGGAAGGCGTTGCGGATCACCCCTGAGCGGGACACCACCTCGTTGCCCAGGCTGCCGAAGCAGGCGCAGCGGGCCACTCGACCCGAGCGGATGACCTGGACCAGCACGGCGGTGAAGGCGGCGATCAGGGCGAAGGCCATCACCCCTCCCCAGGCGGGACGGAGCACGAGCAGGACCGCCGTGGTCAGTTCGATCACGGGGACGATCACCGCCAGAGCAGGCGTGGCCACCAGACCGAGCCCGGCCAGGTCCTCACGGGTCCGGCGGGGTCGGATCAGTTTCGCCACGGCGGCTACGGCCAGCACCACGGCCAGTACCACCGCCGCCAGCTGGGCGATCATGGCGACGTCGGATCGGGGTCGGGACCTCGGCGACGACGGAGCCGGTCGGACCCGGCGTCGATGCCCGGCAGCTGGGGCTGGATACCACCCCCGGCGGACGCGGCGTCGAACACGATCTGCTCGACCTCGTCCCACCCGGTGGCCCGCAGGCCCGGCAGGTCCCGGTTGTAGGGCTGGTCGAAGACGATGACCTCGTTGCCGGCGGCCCGCAACGCCTCGATGTTGTGGGGGGCGTCGTCGATGTAGAGATCCGCGCCCACCTCCGGTTTGTCGCCCAGGAAACATAGGTCCCGGTAGGGGATCGCGGCCTCGTCGAGCCATTCGACGGTGTCGGACACCGCCGCCGCGTGACCCCAGTTGACGTAGAGCCGATGGGTGATGATGCGGATCCACACCCCGGCGTCCGACAGGCGCCACAGGGCGTCGGCACATCCCGGGGAGGGTTCGAGGTGGCGGAGGATGCGTCGTTCGTTCACCGCCACCCGGTGGAGCCGGTCGTAGTCGGCGTCGCTCAAGCCCCACTCCTCGAACCCCCAGGAGCGGACGAGTGACAGGGACTCGGGGTCGACCCCCCGATCCTCCGCGACGATCCGACGGAAACCGGCGGTGTAGTCGGCGCACACATTGTCGAGGTCGACACCCAGGACGAACTGCCGCGGCACGGCTCCGACGGTAGCGGCCGGCCGGCCGGGTTTCGTCGTCCGGCCGCGCCACCGACGAAACGCGGGCCTTGGCGCCGCTCCGGGGGATGAGCTTGCGATAGTGGTGGCGTGAGCCCCATCTCGCCCACCCCTCCCGTTCCGCGCCCGCTCGACCCGGCCGCGGTCCCCGTGTTCCGCATCGTGATCGGGCCCGGTCACCGGGATCGATCCGATCACGGGCCGACGGCCCAGGCCCGGCTGTTCGGGTTCCCGGTGCGTTCCATCACCGAGCTCCGGCTCATCCACCTCGCCGCCGACCTCGACGACGCCGACCTCGACGCCCTGGTCACCACCCTCGCCGTCGACTCGGTGGGCCAATGGTGGTGCCGGGCCGAGGAGCACGAGCCCGCCGCCGGCGCGGACGGCACCCCACCCCATGTGGTCGAGATCGGCCTCCGGGCCGGGGTGACCGACCGGGAAGGAGCCGAACTGGTCCGGGCGGCCACCGAGCTCGGCTACCCGGTGGCGGCCGCCTCTGTCGGTCGCCGCCTGGTCGTCGACGGGGATCTCACCCCCGCCGAGCTCGACGCCCTGGTCGATCGGGTGCTCCACAACGAGGTGATCGAACGGTGGTCGGACCGTTCGCTGGCCCCGGCGTTCACCGACGCCCAGGCCAAGGCCCCGGCGGTGGAACGGATCTCGGTGAGCGGGATGGACCGCTCCGGCCTGGAGGCCCTGAGCCGGTCCCGGCGCCTGGGACTGTCGGGCGACGAGATGGTGACCGTCCAGGCCCACTTCGGGGAGCTCGGCCGGGAACCGAGCGACGCCGAGCTGGAGACCATCGCCCAGACCTGGAGCGAGCACTGTTCCCACAAGACGTTCCGGGCCCGGATCGTCTTGGAGGACGCCGCGGGGGCCGGCGAGACCATCGACGGGCTGCTCCGCAGCTTCCTGCGAGCGGCCACCGACACCATCGACGCCCCGTGGGTCCGGTCCGCGTTCGTCGACAACGCCGGCATCGTCGCCTTCGACGACCATCACGATCTGGCCGTCAAGGCCGAGACCCACAACCATCCGAGTGCCCTGGAGCCCTTCGGCGGGGCCAACACGGGGGTGGGCGGCGTGGTCCGTGACATCCTCGGGGTGTCGGCCCGACCCGTGGCCGTCAGCGACATCCTCTGTTTCGGGCCCGAGGACCTCGACCCCGACGCTCTCCCACCCGGGGTCCTCCACCCCCGCCGGGTCCGGGCCGGGGTGGTGGCCGGGGTTGGGGATTACGGCAACAAGATCGGTGTGCCCAACGTGGCCGGGGCCATCGTGCATGACCCCTCCTACACCACAACCCCGCTGGTCTTCGCCGGCTGTATCGGGGTGCTCCCCACCGGCAGCCACCGCACCGACCCCCAGCCGGGCGATGCGGTGGTGGTGATCGGCGGTGCGGTCGGCCGCGATGGTGTGGGCGGTGCCACGTTCTCCTCGCAGACCATGGGCATCGAGACCGCCGAAGTGGCCGGCTCGTCGGTGCAGATCGGTGACCCCGTGGTCGAGAAGGGCCTCATCGACGTGGTGGTGGAGGCGCGCGACGGGGGTCTCTACTCGGCCATCACCGACTGCGGCGCCGGCGGCCTCTCCTCGGCCGTGGGCGAGATGGCCGAGACGGTCGGGGCCACCGTCGAGCTCGATCTCGTGCCCCGGAAGTACCCGGGCCTGGCTCCGTGGGAGGTGTGGCTGTCCGAGGCCCAGGAGCGGATGGTGCTCGCCACGCCGGATCCGGCGCCCCTGCTCGCCCTGTGTCGCCGCTGGCAGGTCGACGCCGCGGTCATCGGCACCTTCACCGGCACCGGCCGCCTGGTGGTGACCAGTGGGGGGGAACCCGTGGTCGACCTCGACACCGGTTTCCTCCACGACGGCCGGCCCCCGCTCACCCTCACCGCCCGATCCGAGGCCAGGGCCCGCCCGGCCCGCCTCCCCGCGACCATCGACCCGGTCGACGCCCTGCTGCGGCTGCTGGCCCATCCGTCGATCCGGTCGAACGAGGCCGTGGTCCGTACCTTCGACCACGAGGTCCTGGGCGGAACCCTGGTCCGGCCCTACGGGGGGGTGGCGGGCGACGGTCCCGCCGACGGCACCGCCCTGATCCCGCCCGATGCCGACGGCACCACCGGCTTCGCGGTGGGTATCGGTCTCTCGGTGGTGCTGGGGCGCCACGATGCCGAGGCGATGGCCTGGGCCGCGGTCGACGAAGCCGTCCGCAACGTGACCCTGGCCGGGGCCGATCCGGCCCGGCTCAGCCTGCTCGACAACTTCGCCTGGGGCGACCCCACCGACCCGGTGACCCTCGGCCGCCTGGTGGAGGCGTGCCGCGGTTGTCACGACGCCGCCATCGCCCACGGCGCCCCGTTCGTCTCCGGCAAGGACTCGCTCTACAACAGCTTCACCCACCCCGACGGGACGCCCGACCCGGTGACCCCGACCCTGGTCATCACCGCCCTCGGGGTGGTTGATCAACCCGATCGGATCCCCGCCACCGGGCCCACCGTGGCCGGCGACGACGTCTGGCTGATCGGTCCCCCCGAGGGCGCGCTCGGGGCCAGCCATTACGACGAGGTCGCCGGGGGCGACCTGGGCGGGCCCGTACCGGCCCCCGACCCCGGGGCGGTTCGCCGCCACCGCCAGCTCGCCGCCGCCATCCGGGCCGGGATCATCCGCTCCGGCCATGATCTGGCCGAGGGTGGCCTGGCCGTCGCCGCGGCCGAGTGGGCCCTGGCCGGCCGGCTCGGCCTCACGCTCGACCTGGGCTCCGCCGAGGCCGACCCGCACGTCATGTTCGGTGAGGGGGCCGGGCGCTACCTGTGCGCGGTCGCCCCCGAGCAACGGGCCCGCATGGCCGAACTGGTGCCCGACGCCGCCGTCATCGGTCGGGTCGTCGAGGAACCGTCGGTGACCGTGGGCGGGTTGAGCGTCGGCCTCGACCGCCTCGCCGCGGCCTACCGTGCCGACCCCGACCTCCACCTCGAGCTCGACCCGGACCCCGCCCCGGCCCCGGTCGACGCTCCGGCCGGCGGCGGCCCGTCGGGCGGATCGGGCCCGGCCACCCGCCTCACCGCCGCCGGGTCGCCCCCGTCGGGCGGGCCGGTGATGGCCGGTCGACGCCCGTCAGTGCTGATCCCGGTGGCACCGGGCACCAACCGCAACGGTGAGCTGGCCGAGGCGTTCGTCGCGGCCGGAGCGTTCGTGAACCAGGTGCCCCTCTCGGTCCTCCGGGCCGGCACGGTCCGCCTGGCCGACCATCAGCTCCTCGCCCTGCCCGGCGGCTTCTCCTACGGCGACGCCCTGGGGGCGGGACGGTTGCTCGGTCTCGATCTCACCGGCTGGTTCGGGGATCAGCTCCGGGAGGCGGTGGAACGGCAGATGCCGATCATCGGGATCTGCAACGGGTTCCAGGCCCTGGTCCGGGCCGGCCTGCTGCCGGGTGCTGCCGGCCCGGACACCGGGGGCGGGTCGCCCGCCCCGGGCTCGGGTGCGGCCGCGCTGGTGGCCAACGACTCCCACCGGTTCGAGTGCCGCTGGGTGACCCTGCAACCCGAGTCGTCCGAGTCGGTCTGGCTCGACCAGCTCGACGCCCCGATCCGGTGCCCGGTGGCCCACGCCGAGGGCAAGCTGGTTGTGGCCGATCCTGCCCTGATCAGCGCCGGTCCCGGTTCCCGGGTCGCCTTCCGCTACGCCCACCCCGACGGGAGCCCGGCCGACGGGGTGTACCCGGTGAACCCGAACGGTTCGGCCGGTGACGTCGCCGGCCTGGTCGACCACACCGGTCTCGTCCTCGGGCTCATGCCTCATCCCGAAGACCATGTGCACGACCGGCATGACCCGTTGCGGGGACGGGATCCGGGAGGATCGTGCCGCCGCCTGTTCGTGAACGGGGTTGCGGCCGCGGCCCGCTGAGCCGCATCGGGTGGCGGTTCTCGGTCACGAATTCGCGAAATCCACCTGACGATCGTCCGAACCGGGGTTCGACGTGTCCATGATGGAGGGATGGCGCCCCCGGCAACGCTCACCGAGTTCGCCCTCGACCTGCCCGATCATCGTTCGGGCAAGGTCCGCGAAAGCTGGGCGCTCCCGGAAGGTCGCCGCCTGATCGTGACCACCGACCGTGTCTCGGCGTTCGACCGGGTGATCGGTGCCGTACCCGACAAGGGCCAGGTCCTGAACCAGACCGCGGCCTGGTGGTTCGGGCGAACCGCCGATCTGGTGGCCAACCATCTCGTCTCCCTGCCCGATCCGGTGGCCGCCGTGGTCGTCGACGCCACACCGCTCCCGGTCGAAGTGGTGGTCCGGGGTCGCCTGACCGGCTCCACCTCCACCTCCCTGCTGCCCCGTTACCAGGCCGGGGAGCGGGTGCTCTACGGACACCGACTGCCCGACGGCCTGGCCGACCACGGGCCCCTGCCCGAACCCCTGCTCACCCCCACCACCAAGGCCCAGGACGGCGGCCACGACGAGCCGATCACGGTGGACGGGGTGGTCGAGCGGGGACTGGTCGCCCCCGGCCTGTGGGCCGAGGTGCAGAAGGCGGCCGCGGCCCTGTTCCGGCGGGGTGAGGAACTGGCCGCCGCGGCCGGTTTCGTCCTGGCCGACACCAAGTACGAGTTCGGCGTCGGCCCCGACGGCGAACTGCTGCTGATCGACGAGGTCCACACCCCGGACTCCTCCCGCTACTGGGACGTCGACACCCTGGAGGCCTGCCTGGCCGAGGGGCGGCACCCCGAGAGCTACGACAAGGAACCGGTCCGGCTGGCGTTGGCCCGCTTGGACTACCGGGGGGACGGCCCGCCACCGGCCCTCCCCGACGATGTGGTGGCCGACGCCTCCCGGCGGTACGTCACCCTGCAGGAGCGGCTGACCGGTGAGCCGTTCCAGCCTGCTGCATCACCGGCGGATCAGCGTCTCCGCGTCAACTTGGCGTCGCTGCTCGAGCCCTGATGGGCTGTTCCTCCCTGTTCCCGTATGGTCCAATCTGATGTCCAGTGCGTCCGGTGTCGGCGGTGTCCACGCCCGTTCCTGCCGCTGATCGCCGTTCCCGAGTCAGGAGCCCCTTCCGTTGACCGAACTCGATCGCCCCAAAGAGGAGTGCGGTGTCATCGCCGTCTCCACCCCGAACGGCGACGCCGCCCGCATCAGTTTCTTCGGGCTCTATGCACTCCAGCACCGGGGCCAGGAGGCCGCCGGGATCGCGGTGGCCGACGAGGCCCGAGCGGTCCGGGTCCACAAGCGGCGGGGCCTGGTCAGCCAGGTGTTCGACGAGGGCACGCTCGACCCCCTCATCGGCGATCTCGCCATCGGCCACACCCGCTACTCGACGACGGGCGCCGACTCGGATCGCAATGTGCAGCCCTACGTCATCGAGACCATGTACGGCCCCCTGGGGGTGGCCCACAACGGCAACCTGGTCAACGCCGACGAGCTGCGGGCCGGCCTGCTCAAGCGGGGTGTCGGGCTCCAGTCGTCGTCGGACTCCGAGGTCCTGGCCCTGATGCTGGCCGCGTCAGACGGGGAGAACTGGGAGGAGCGCCTGGCCGCGGTCATGCCCCGCTGGGTCGGCGCGTTCTCCCTGGTCGTCATCTCCGGCACCAAGGTGATGGGGGTCCGTGATCCATGGGGTTTCCGGCCCCTGTCGGTCGGACAGCTGCCCTCGGGCGGACATGTCGTGGCGTCGGAGACCGGGGCCCTGCGCACCCTGGGTTGTACGGCGATCTCGGAGGTCAAACCGGGGGAGATCGTGGTGCTCAGCGGCGGCATCGCCCGGCGCCACCAGGCCATGGAACCCAAGCAGCAGGCCCGCTGCACCTTCGAGCACATCTACTTCTCCCGGCCGGACGCCTACTGGGACGGGTTGTCGGTCCATCAGGCCCGCCAGAACCTGGGGGAAGAGCTGGCCCGTGAGCACCCGGCCGAGGCCGATGTCGTCATCGCGGTGCCCGACTCCTCGACCCCGGCCGCCATCGGCTTCGCCAGTGTCTCCGGCCTGCCCTACAACGAAGGGTTCGTCAAGAACCGGTACATCGGCCGCACCTTCATCGAACCGACCGACGAGCTCCGGCGCCAGGGCGTGGCCCTGAAGTTCAACACCCTGCCCGACAACATCAAGGGGAAACGGGTGGTCATGGTGGACGACTCGGTGGTGCGGGGCACCACCCTCGGCCCCCTGGTCCGCCTGGTGCGGGAGGCCGGGGCGTCGGAGGTCCACGTCCGGATCACCTGCCCACCGATCACCCATCCCTGCTTCTTCGGGGTCGACATGGGCACCTACGGCGAGCTCATCGCCCACCAGCTCGACGTCCCGGAGATCAAGGGCCATGTGGGCGCCGACAGCCTCGGCTTCCTGTCGGTCGACCGGATGATGAAGGCCCTCGGTCGGGACGACGGTTACTGCAACGCCTGCTTCACCGGTGATTACCCGGTGCCGGTCCAGGTCTCCACCCCCAGCAAGCGTCGTTTCGACGGGGCGATCCGATGAGCGCGGCCGTGCCCCCCAGGGATCCGAACCAGCCCCGCTCGGTGCTGCTCATCGGCTCCGGTGCCCGAGAGCACGCCATCGCCAACGCCCTGCTCCGCTCGGATCAGCTCGACGAGCTCCACATCACCCCCGGCAACGCCGGGACCGCCGCCCACAATGTGTCCCTCGACCCCGGCAACCATCTCGAAGTGGTCGACTACTGTGTCCGCAACGACATCGACCTCGTCGTCGTCGGACCGGAGGCACCCCTGGTGGCCGGGATCGCCGACGATCTCACCCTGGCCGGGGTGGCCTGTTTCGGCCCGTCGGCCGAGGCGGCCCAGCTCGAGGGGTCGAAGTCCTTCGCCCGGAGCTTCGCCGAGCGGCACGGGATCCCCGGCCCGATCTGTCGGGCGTTCACCGAGGTCGACGCGGCCATCGAATGGTTGGAGGAAGTCGACTTCCCGGTCGTGGTCAAGGCCGATGGCCTGGCCGCGGGCAAGGGGGTCATCGTTCCCGAGAATCGGGTGGAGACCGAACGCGCCATCTTCGACCTCCTGGCCGACAAGACCATGGGCCATGCCGGTGACACGATCGTGCTGGAGCAACGGCTCATCGGGGAGGAGATCTCGCTGTTCGGCGTGGCCGACGGCCGTACCGTGATCCCCCTGGCCACCGCCCAGGACCACAAGCGGGTCGGCGAGGGCAACACCGGGCTGAACACCGGCGGCATGGGTGCCTTCGCCCCGGTGCCCGGTCTCGGCGCCGAACTGGAACGCGCCCTCGCCGACCAGTTCCTCACCGCTGCGATCCGGGGCATGGCGGCGGAGGGCAATCCCTATGTGGGCGTGCTGTACGCCGGCATCATGCTCACCGACGACGGCCCCCGCCTGATCGAGTACAACTGCCGCTTCGGGGATCCCGAGGCCCAGGCCATCATCCCCCTCATCGAAACCGACCTGCTCGACGTGTTGGACGCCGCCGCCCGCGGTGATCTCGAGTCGATCGAACTGGCAATGCGGTCCGACACCGCGGTCGCCGTCGTGGTGGCGGCCGAGGGGTACCCCACCAGCCCGCGTATGGGGGTCCCGGTACCGCTAGTCGAACCTCCCCACGGGGTGGAGGTGCTGCAGGCGGCCACCCAATGGGACGGCGGCCGCCTGGTCAGCTGTGGCGGCCGGGTATTGAGCGTGGTCGGTGTCGGCGCCGACCTTCCGGCCGCCCTGTCGGCCGCCTACCCGGTGGTCGAGGCGTACACGGCCGCCGACGGGCTGTTCGCCCGGTCCGACATCGGCTGGCGGCATGCCCCCCGTTCCGGGACCAAGCGGTCTCGGGCCGGTTCCGAAGACGGGGAGCCCGGCAGCTACCGCAAGGCCGGGGTGTCGCTCACCGCGGCCGCGGCGGCCACCAAGCGGATCGGTCCCGCGGTGCGTTCCACCCACGACGAGCGGGTTCTGGCCGGGCTCGGTTCCTTCGGCGGGGTGCTCGACCTCACCGAGGTCACCTCGATGAAGGAACCCCTCCTGGTGGCCAGCACCGACGGGGTGGGCACCAAGACCGAGGTGGCCCGCCGGGTCCATCGTTGGCGTGGGGTGGGTGCCGACATCGTCAACCACGGCATCAACGACGTCCTGGTCCAGGGGGCACGCCCCCTGGCCTTCCTCGACACGGTGGCGGCCGCCGAGCTCGACCCGGAGATCGTGGGTGAGGTCGTCGACGGTATGGCCGAGGCCTGCCGGGCCGCCGGCTGCGTGCTCCTGGGCGGGGAGACGGCCGAGATGCCCGGTGTGCTCACCGCCGGTTCGGTCGATGTGTCGGGCACGATGATCGGCCTGGTGGAGCGGGCCAACCTCCTGCCCACCGGTGAGATCGGCCCCGGCCACGTCCTCATCGGGCTGGCCTCCTCGGGCCTGCACACCAACGGGTACTCGCTGGCCCGCCGGATCTTCGCCGACCACGACTGGCGTGACGCCATGCCGGGCGGGGCCGGGGAGTCGATCGCCGATGCCCTGCTGGCCGTGCACCGCAGCTACCTCGAACCGCTCACCCCGGTCCTCGACGCCGGTCTGGTCGATGGGCTGGTACACATCACCGGTGGCGGGATGATCGACAACATCCCCCGGGTGGTGCCCCCATCCTGCGGGGTCACCATCGACACCTCGTCGTGGCGTCGACCGGTCCTGTTCAACTACCTGATCGCCCAGGGTAGCCTGTCGGAGTTCGACGCCCACCGGGTGTTCAACTGTGGGATCGGCATGGTGGTGTTGGTCGCCCCCGAACACGCCGACGAGGTGCAGAGCCTCATCCCCGAACCCACCTGGGTCATCGGCAGCGTTGGCATCGGCCGGGGCGATGTCACCCTCCTGTGACGGGCGACGAGCCATGGTGACGGTGTGATGACGACCGGACGCGGCCGCCTCGTGCTCCTCGTATCCGGCAACGGATCCAACCTCCAGGCCATCCTGGACGCCTGCTCGTCGGGTCGCCTCGACGCCGAGGTGGTCGGGGTGGTGTCCAACCGGCCCGACGCCTACGCCCTCGACCGGGCGAAGGCGGCCGGAGTACCCACCCTGGTGGCTCCCCACCAGGGCCGTGACCGGGTCGCCTACGACCAGGATCTCGCCTACACGGTGGCGTCGTTCGGCCCGGACCTGGTCGTCCTGGCCGGCTGGAATCGGCTGCTCACCAGCCACTTCCTGGCCCACCACATCACCATCAATCTCCATCCGGCCAAACCGGGGGCGTTCCCCGGGCTCGGGGCGATCGAGGCCGCCTACGAGGCCTGGCGGGGGGGAGACGTGACCGAGGGCGGGGTGATGGTCCACTATGTCCCCGACGAGGGGGTGGATGACGGGCCGGTCATCCTCACCGAGGCCGTTCCGTTCGAGCCCGGCGACAGCCTCGTAAGCTATGAGAAACGGGTCCACGCCGTGGAGCACCGGTTGCTGGTCGAGGCCATCGCCACCGTTCTGGCGACGTCCGAGGTCACGCCTCGCCGGGCCTAGGTGCGGCCGCCGTTTCTCCACCCACCCCTGCCCCCCCGGAGAAGGCCTCATGGCTCAGGTGTCGGAACCCAACCGTTCGATGTTCGAGGGCGCAGAGGCGCTCACCTTCGATGACGTGCTGGTGGTGCCGGGCTGGAGTGAACGCCTGCCCTCCGACGTGTCCACCTCCACCACCGTGGCCGGGGTCGACCTGGCCCTGCCCATGATGTCGGCGGCCATGGACACCGTCACCGAGGCCCCGCTGGCCATCGCCCTGGCCCGTGAGGGCGGCATCGGGGTGTTGCACCGGAACCTGAGCATCGCCGAGCAGGCCGACGCCGTCGACCGGGTCAAACGATCCCAGGCCGGCATGATCACGGCCCCGGTCAGCCTGCCGCCCACCGCCACCCTGGCCGACGCCGAGCGGCTCATGAACCGCCACAGCATCTCCGGGGTGCCGATCGTCGACGAGGAGCAACGCCTCGTCGGGATCCTCACCAATCGTGACGTCCGGTTCTGCACCTCCGAGCAGGACAACGACCCCGTCACCGCCTTCATGACCTCCGAGAACCTGGTCACGGCCCCGGTGGGTACGTCCCTCGACGACGCCGTCGGGGTCCTGCACCGCCACCGGATCGAGAAGCTTCCCCTGGTCGACGCCGAGGGTCGCCTGGCCGGTCTGATCACGGTCAAGGACATCCGCAAGCGGATCGAGAAGCCGTACGCCACCCTCGATGGTGAGGACCGGTTGCGGGTGGCGGCCGCCATCGGGGTCGACGACGCGCTCGACCGGGCCGCGGCCCTCATCGAGGCCGGGGTCGACATGCTCGTCACCGACACCGCGCATGGCCACACCCGCGGTGTGGTCGACACGGTGGCCAGGATCAAGGAGAAATGGCCCGATGCGGTGATCGTGGGGGGCAATGTGGTCACCGCGGACGGGGTCAAGGCCCTGGTCGCCGCTGGTGCCGATGCGGTGAAGGTCGGCGTCGGCGCCGGTTCGATCTGCACCACCCGGGTCGTGGCCGGGGCCGGGATGCCCCAACTCACCGCGATCTACGAGTGTTCGGTGGCCGCCGCCACCTACGGTGTGCCCGTGATCGCCGACGGGGGGATCGTCACCTCCGGCGACATCGTCAAGGCCTTCGCCGCCGGGGCCGACTGTGTCATGCTCGGCAATGCGCTGGCCGGGGTCGACGAGGCGCCGGGCGAGCTGGAACTGGTCGACGGGTCGATGTGGAAGACCTACCGGGGTATGGGCTCGTCTGGCGCCATGCGGGGTCGGGCCGCCGACCGGTACGCAACCGCCCAGGCCTCCGTGGCCCGCCACCCCGGATCCGGCAAGCATGTGCCCGAAGGGGTGGAGGCCCGGGTCCGCTACGCCGGGTCCCTGGCCGAGCTGATCGCCCAGCTCGTCGGCGGCCTCCGTTCCGGGATGGGGTACGCCGGCGCCGGCGACCTCGAAGCGTTGCGGACCGCCACCCGGCTGACCCGCATCACCAACGCCGGGCTGCGGGAGAGCCACCCCCACGACGTCCAGGTCATCGCGGATCAGTGAACCGCCCCGACCCGTTCCGTACCCTGGTGTGCTTCCACGCCCACCCCGACGACGAAGCCATCTCGACCGGCGGCCTCATGGCCAAGGCGGCGGCTGCCGGCCACCGGGTCATCGTGGTCACCGCCACCAACGGGGAGATGGGTGAACCCACTCCCGGTGTCCTCGACGAGGGCGAGAACCTGGCCGACCGGCGCCTCCGGGAGCTGGCCCGCTCGGCCGAGATCCTGGGGGCCCAACCGCCCCGTCTGCTCGGTTACCGGGATTCCGGGATGATGGGCGAGCCGTCCAACGACGACCCTGCCTGTTTCTGGCGGGCCGATGTCGACGCGGCTGCCGCCCGGCTCGCCGAACAGTTGGCCGATGTCGACGTCGACGTGCTGATCATCTACGACGACCACGGCCTCTACGGTCACCCCGACCACATCCAGGTCCACCGGGTCGGCCTCGCTGCGGCCCCCCTGCTCGGGGTGGAGCAGGTGTACGAAGCCACCGTCGACCGGGATGCGATCACCGAGGCCACCGAGGCCATGGGCGATCAGCTCGCCGAGGCCGGTATCGAGTTGCCCGCCGGCGGTCGGCCCGGGCCCGAGTTCGGCACCGCCCGCGACGACCTTTCCTACCAGGTGGACGTGTCCGCCTACACCGCGCTCAAACGCAAGGCCCTCGCCACCCACCAGAGCCAGGTCGCCTCCGACAGCATGTTCCTGTCGATACCGGAGGACCTGTTCGCGGCCATGTTCGGGCTGGAGTCCTACGCCGTGCCGGGCCGCACCGGAACCGGGGGCCCCCGCCTCGTGGACCTGCTGCCCGGGCTCGACCGATCGCGGCCCGCCCGAGGGGTCAGGCGCGTTCGGGCACGGCGAACAGGAGCACCGCGGAGGCGACCCCGGCGATGAGGGCGACCACGAGGGCGGTGGTGTAACCGGCAGTGTCGATGATGCGACCCATGAGCGGCGGGCCGATCAGGCCGCCGATCCCGGCCCCGGTGTAGAGCGCGCCGAGGACGGCGCCCAGGCCCGAGACCCCGAAGGTTTGGGCCGCCACCGCCGGGGCCAGGGCGATGAACCCGCCGTAGGCCACGCCGAGCACCACGGTGAACAGGAGCAGCAGGGAATACCGGTCCCCGGCCGCCAGCCAGATCACGAAACTGAGGCCGAGCACCGCCAGGGACCCCTGGTAGAGGCGGAACACCCCGTACCGGGCGCCCAGGGTGCCGAGGCCGAGGCGGCCGACCACCGACGAGATCCCGATCGAACCGACCAGCCACCCGGCCGAGCCGTCGATACCCCGGGTGTCGACATAGTCGGGGAGGAAGACGAAGGGCACGAACAGGGCGAGGCTGACGATCAAGGCCGACGCGTACAGAACCCAGAAGGTGCGCGACGTCCGGAGGACCCGGCCCAGCACGGAGCCGGCGTCGGCGTCGGCCGCGGCGACCAGGGGCGGCCGACGGGCCCCGACCGCGGCCACGGCCAGCAGGATCCCCGAGCCGATGGCCATCAGGACATAGGTCCGGCGCCACCCGTAATCGGCAATCAGGCGTTCGGCCAGGGGCGCGACGGTGAGAGTCCCCACCCCGATTCCGGCCACCGCGACTCCCAGGGCGGTGGTGCGGCGAGTCTCGAACCAGCCGCCCACCGCGGCCACCATCGGTACGTAGCAGCAGGCCACGCCGATGCCCACCCCCAAACCGTAGGTCAGGTAGCCGACCCAGATCTCCTGCACCGCGGAGGTGGCGAGGAGCCCGAGCACCATGGCCACCGCGCCCACGATCACCACCGGGCGCGGGCCGAACCGGTCGGCCAGATGACCGGTGACCACCCCGAGGGCGAAGTACAGGAAGGTGGTGATGGCGAACACCAGCGCGGTGGCCCCACGGTTGGTGCCGAACTCTTCGGTCATCGGGCGGAAGAAGGCACCGAAGCTGTAGGCCACACCGAACACCGTGAAGGTGGACAGGAAGGTGGCGGCAACCACCACCCAGCCCGCGGACCCGTCGATCCGGCTGCGGTCCGGGCCGGATCCACCGGGAGCCGGCCCGGACGCCGCCGCCGGAGGGCCGGCCGGCGCGCCCGATCCGGTTGACGACGACGGGTCCGGTGACGGCGGCGTCCGGGCCGGGGGTGTCGAGGATGGGGGTGTCGAGGATGGCGGTGTGGCCGATGTCATCGTCACCGGGACGCTAGAGCGTCGGGGCGGTCCGGCTCAACACCGCCGCCGGCCCGGTGGGTGGCGTACCGCCCGCCCCGGGACGCGGGGAACGCCTTCGTCGGGGCCGGGCCCCAGGACCTAGGCTTGCCCGGTGCCGTGCATCGGGGTGTTCTGCGGATCGAGAGCGGGGGTCCGCCCCGCCTACCGTCAGGCGGCTGCCACCCTCGGCCGGGTCCTGGCTGCCCGGGGTATCGACCTGGTGTACGGGGGGATCGACGCCGGCCTCATGGGTGTCGTGGCCGACGCCGCCCTGGCCGCCGGTGGCTCGGTGATCGGCGTGGTGCCCGTCGGACTCGACGAGGCCGACCACGCCCGAGCGGGGTTGACCGCCCGTCACGAGGTGGCCACCCTGGCCGACCGAAAGGCCGTGATGGCCGAGCTGGCCGACGGGTTCATCGCGTTGCCGGGCGGGATCGGCACCCTCGACGAGGTCTTCGAGATGCTGGCCAACCGGCAGGTCGGCGCGGGTGGGGCCCCGGTCGGGCTGCTCGACGTGGCCGGCTACTGGTCGGACCTGACCGCATGGTTCGACCATGCGGTGGCCGAGGGATTCGTGTCCGGCGCTGGTCGATCGTCCCTGCTGCGGTCCGACGATCCGGTGGAGCTGGTCGATCGCCTGAGCCGTCTGGTCGGCCCGTGAGCGGTCGTCGGGTGCCCTTGCCCGGCCAGATCAGGGCCCTGCTGTTCACCCTGTTCATGTCGTCGTTCGCCACGGTCGGGATGGTCACCATCCTGGGCAAGCAGGTGTACGACATGACGGGCCGGGCGTTCGATCTCGGCATGCTCGGGCTGGCCGAGTTCCTTCCCGTGTTCGTGCTCGCCCCGGTGGCGGGTTCGGTCGCCGACTCGTTCGACCGGCGTCGGGTGACGGCAGTGGCCCTCGGGTTCGAGGCGATCTGCTCCTTCGGCTTCTTCGCCTATGTGTCCACCGACCCGACCTCTCTGTGGCCGATCTACCTCCTGGTGGTGGTGTTCGGCGTGGCCCGGGCCTTCCTGGCCCCGGCGAGCCGGGCCCTGCCGATCGACCTGGCGCCGCCTCACCTGCTGGAACGGGTGGTCGCCTCCCGGTCGCTGGCCTTCCAGGCCGGCATGATCTCGGGCCCGATCGTGTTCGGTTTCGTGTTCGTCGGTCATCCGGCGTGGCCGTACCTGGTGGCCGCGGCCGGGTTCGGCCTGGGCGCGGTGGGTCTCCGCTTCACCGGCCCCACCGGCGTGGCCCGTATGGCCCGGGCCGGCGGCTACCGGCAGGCGTTCGCGGATGCCATGGAGGGCCTCCGGTTCATCCGCACCACCCCGATCCTGGCCGCGGCCATTGCCCTGGACCTGTTCGCGGTGCTCCTGGGCGGGGCGGTGGCCCTGCTGCCGGCGCTGGCCGAGGAACGTCTCGGGGTGGGTGCGGTCGGCCTCGGTTGGCTCCGGGCGACGATCGGGATCGGCGCCGGGGCGACCTCGCTGGCCCTGTCGATCCGACCGATCCGCCGCCGGGTCGGTCCGGTCCTGTTGGCTGCGGTGGGGTTGTTCGGCATCGCCACCGTGGTGCTCGGTCTGACCCGGAGCTTCGCGGTGGCCGTCGTCGCCCTGCTGGTGCTGGCCGGTGCCGACGCGGTGAGCATGTTCATCCGGGCCACCATCGTCCCCCTGGCCACCCCGGAGGCGATGCGGGGCCGGGTCCTGGCCGTGGAGAACGTGTTCATCGGCGCCTCCAACGAACTCGGCGCCGTCGAGTCGGGCCTGACCGCCCAGTGGCTCGGTCTGGTTCCCGCGGTGGTGCTGGGCGGGGTCGGCACCCTCGCCGTGGTGGCGGTGTTCTGGTGGCTGGTCCCCGCCCTGCGACGCGTCGACCGTTTCGCCGAGGTGCAGCCGGCCGTCACCGACGGTCCCGCCCCCTGACCGTCCGGTCGGTCAGGGGGTGCCGGTTCACGACGGGGTGGACCGGGTCCGCCGTTCGGCCAGCTCGGCACGGATCTCGTCACTGTGCTCGCCGAGCTCGGGCACCGGGCGGCGGGGGGCGAACACCTGGCCGTTGAACCGGGCCGGAGCGGCCACGGTGGTCATCGTCATCCCGCTCTCGGTCACCGGGACGAACGTCCCGAGCGCCTGGACCTGCGGATCCTCACCCACCTCACTGGTGGTCAGGCTCGGCGCCCACCACACGTCGTGGGCGGCGAAGATCTCGGCCCAGTGATCGAGGTCGTGGGCGGCGAAGGTCTCGTCGAGGGCCGCGATCATCTCGACCCGGTGCTCCACCATCCCCGCCGCGGTGGCGAACCGGGCGTCCTCCGCCAGGTCGGCCCGGCCGATCGCCCGGCACAGCACCGGGAAGTGCCGCTCCATCTCCAGGCCGATCAGGTAGAACCAGCGGCCGTCACCGGCCTGATAGCTGTTGACCATGGGGGCCAGGGACTCCGCCCGGGGCCGCATCCGCTTGAGACGGCCCAGGGTCATCTGCATCGAGAGGTCCATCGCCATGGTGTACAACCCGGTCTGCAACAGGGAGGTCTCCACCAGGGAACCCCGGCCCGTCTGATGCCGGGCGTTGAGGGCGGCCAGCACGGCCATACAGGTGGCCATGCCCGTGATGTGATCACCGATGGCCCCCTTCAGGTTCATCGGCTCCTCGTCCGGCGGCCGGTTGGTCCGGGCCATGCCGCTGCGGGACACGAACGCACCGATGTCGTAGCCCGGGGTGTCCCGGTCGGGGCCCACCGACCCGTACCCGGTCTGCGAGGCCACGACCAGGCTGGGGAACCGCTCGTGGATCTCGTTGGGATCGAGGCCCAGCCGGGTCAGCGGGTTGAGTCGCATATTGGTGACGAACACATCCGCGTCGGCCAGCAGGTCGTACATGACGGCTCGGTCGTCCGGGTCGGTCAGGTCGAGCACGATGCTCCGCTTGCCCCGATTGTCCTGGGCGAAACTCGGGTTGGCGATCTTCTTGTCGACGCCGAGCGCGGCGAGGAACGCCCGTTGAGGATCCCCCGACGGAGCCTCGACCTTGATCACGTCGGCCCCGAAGTCGGCCATCAGGCCGGCGGTGGACGGCCCGGCCACCCACTGGGTGAGCTCGTCCACCCGGATCCCGTCGAGCGGTCGTGCGTCGTTTGCCCCGTTGGTCTCGGCCATCGGATCAGTGTGACCCAAGCCCTGGTGAGGGCCAAGTCGACGCCGGGGGCCGCCGACACGGTCCCCGTGCCCGGCGGTGGGGACCGGCGGCCATCCCGATCGGGCGGCTAGGTTGCCCGGATGACCGATGTCGAGGCGAATCCCCTGGCCCCGCTGCGCTTCCGGCGGGGCCGGGCCATGAAGAACCGGTTCATGCTGGCCCCGCTCACCAACCAGCAGAGCCACCCCGACGGGACCCTCTCGGACGAAGAAGCGCACTGGTTGACGATGCGGGCCGCCGGGGGCTTCGGCGCGGTGATGACGGCGGCCGCCCACGTCCAGGCCAACGGCCAGGGATTTCCCGGACAGCTCGGCGTGTTCGACGACCGGCACGTACCCCGGCTGGCCGAGCTGGCCCGAACGATCAAGGCCACGGGTGCGTTGGCCCTGACCCAACTCCACCACGCGGGCAACCGGTCGCCGGCCGACCTGATCGGCGAGACGCCGGTGTCGTCCTCGACCGGTGAACGGGGTGCCCGGGCCCTCACCACCGAGGATGTCCATCGGCTCCGCGACGATTTCGTGGCCGCGGCGGTCCGGTCTGAGCGGGCGGGCATGGACGGCACGGAGCTGCACGGTGCCCACGGCTACATCCTGGCCCAGTTCCTCAGCCCCACCGTCAACCACCGCACCGATCGGTACGGCGGCAGCTTCGAGAACCGGGCCCGTCTCCTGATGGAGATCATCGAGGGTGTCCGTGCCGCCTGCGGAGACGACTTCATCCTCGGCGTGCGGATCTCACCGGAACGGTTCGGGATCCCACTGGCCGAGGCGGTCGAACTGGCCGGCACCCTGCTGACCGATCCCCGGGTCGACTTCCTCGACGTCTCCCTGTGGGACACCTTCAAGACCCCGAACGAGACCACTCCGAACGAGACCGCTCCGGACGCGGGCAGGCTCCTGGCCGGCTACTTCGCCGACCTGCCGCGCCACGGGGTGGCGCTCGGGTTCGCCGGAAAGCTGTATCGCCCGGCCGATGTCGACCGGGCGATGGATCTGGGCGCCGACTTCGTGCTCCTCGGCCGGGCCGCGATCCTGATGCACGACTTCCCGGACCGCTACCGGGTGGACCCGTCGTTCACCCCGGTGACCCCACCGGTGAGCCGCGCCTACCTGGCCGAGGAGGGTCTGAGCGAGCCGTTTGTCGAGTACATGAACGGCTGGGAGGGCTTCGTCGCCGGCTGACCCGACGCCGGCGGATGGGGGCGGGGGTATCGTGGCGGCTCCATGTCGCAGCTGACCACCGTCGAGGTGCGGTTCTCCGAACTCGACCCGTACGGGCACGTCAACCACGCCGTGTACCCCACCTACCTCGAAGTGGGCCGCACCGAGGCCCTCGATGCGTGCGGGGTGGCCATCGACCGGCTTCTCGCCGACGGGGTCCAACTGGTCGTCACCCGCCTCGAGATCGACTATCTCGGCGCGGCGGCCATGGGCGACCGTCTCACCGTCCGTACCGGTCTGGAGGACCTGCGGCGGGTCCGGGGCCGGTGGCGGCAGGAGATCCGGCGGGGCGACGAACTGCTCGTCCGGGCCGTGGTGTCCGCCGCGGTGACCGACCGGCGGGGCCGGCCGAGTCGACCGCCCGCCTGGTTGTTCGCCTCGCTTCAACCCCTGCTTGACTGGTAGGCGTGAGTTTCATCGGCACTGGTGGTGAGGACTGGGTTGAGCTTGATCTGGACCTTTTCGACCGGAGCCGGGCAGCCATGCTGGAACGGGTGCTCGTCGACGAGCGGGACCAGGTCGTGTCCGCCCTCGGTGTGGAGTACGAGGTCGACGTCGACGACGGGATCGTCTTCCTCGTGATCGACGGGCGCCGCCGTTACCGGGCGGCGTTGGACGCCGACGACCGGCTGATCGTGACCTGCATCCTCGACCCGAACGGGCCTCTGTGACGGGGTTGGCGCCCAGGCCGACGAGGGGTCGAGGGGCCGGTCCCCGGCCCACGGAGTCGACTGGGGGGTCCGGGAGCCGCTAAGCCTGGGTCCCCAACCGAACCGACTGGGAGCGCTGACATGGCCGGTATCGCGTTCAACACCGATTTCGATCCCCGTTACGGCGAGGCGGTGACCCTGTCCCCGCTGCTCCGGCGGGTCGTGGCCCGCAACCCGAATGCCTTCACCTTCACCGGAACCGGGGTCTACCTGGTGGGCCGGGGCGAGGTGGCCGTGATCGATCCGGGCCCGACGCTCGACGAACACCTCGACGCGGTGATGGCCGCCCTCGAGCCGGGGGAGCGGATCACCCACATCCTGGTCACCCACACCCATACCGACCACACCGCCGGGGTGCCCGGCCTGGTGAAGCGGACCGGCGCGCTCACCTACGGGTACGGCCCGCACGGCGCGGTCCCCGACGATGATCCGCTGGAGAAGGTCAGCTTCGACGAGTACTTCACCGCCGAGGAGAAGGCCGCGATCGACAAGGAGTGGGCGGAGACCCCCGATGAGCTGAAGCGGGAGGGGCCGGACCAGGAATTCGTGCCCGACGAGGCGGTCGGCGACGGTGACGTGATCGAGGGCCCGGGTTGGACCCTGGACGTGGTGCACACCCCGGGTCACACCTCCAACCATGTCTGTTTCGCCCTGCGAGAGGAGGGGGCCCTGTTCACCGGCGACCATGTGATGGGGTGGGCGACCTCGGTGATCTCACCACCCGACGGGGATCTCTACGACTACCTGGCCAGCCTCGACAAGCTGCTGGGTCGCGACGACGTCCGCTACTGGCCGACGCACGGGACCTCGATCGAGAACCCGCGGGCGTACGTGGAGAGCTTCATCACCCATCGGGGTGCCCGGGAGGCCCAGATCGTCGCCGCCCTGCGGGCCGGGCCGTCCACCATCAAGGACATGGTGCCGTCGATCTACGCCGAGGTCGACAAGCGTCTGTGGCGAGCGGCCGCCAACTCGGTGTACTCCCACCTCCTGGCCCTGGACCGGAAGGGTGAGGTGACCACCGATCGCGGTCCGTCCCTGACCGCGACCTGGGCTCTCGCCGCCGGTTGAGCTGAGCGGCCGGCCCCCCGGGGTTGGGGGCGCCGGCCGGCCCGGGTTCGGTCGTTCAGGTTAGATAGTCGACATCGGAGAGTTGTACCGACTGGTTCCACAGTCGTTCCCCCGCCGCGGCATCGTTCGCCGCCCGGGGTAGGGGGACCAGGCGGGCCTCCCCCCGGTACTGGCCCCAGCCGGCCGGACCGAAGTAGGCGCCGTCGGTCACGGCGGGGAGGCAGGCGGCCGCCAGGATCGGTTCGGCCCCGTCACCGGCCGATTGGGCCATCAGCCGGCCCGCGGCCCGGACCATCTCGGTGAGGAACGGGTTGCCGAGCCCCGAGGCCAGGTTGGTGTGGGTGAACCCGGGGTGGCCGGCCGCGGCGATCACGTCGACACCGTGGCGTTTCAGGCGGCGGCCGAGCTCGACGGTGTAGACCAGGTCGGCCAGTTTGGTGGCGGCGTACACGGAGAACCGGTCGTACCCGTAGAGGTTGGTGGGGTCGTGGGCGGTGAGCACACCGCTCTGGGCGGCCAGGCTGCCGACGGCGATGACCCGGCTGGCGTCGGTGGCGGCCAGCAGATCGAGCAGGCGACCGGTGAGGGCGAACGGGCCGAGGACGTTGGTGGCCCACTGGCGTTCGATGCCTTCCTCGGTGAGCGCCGGCGGGGTGGCCATCACCCCGGCGTTGTTGATGAGCAGGTCGAGACGGTCGTGGCGGGCGCGGAACTCGTCGGCGAACCGCTGGATCGAGGCCGGGTCGGCCACGTTCAACTCGGCCACCTCGGCCCGTTCCAGGCCGTGCAGGTCGGCCCGGGCCGCCTGGGCCTTCTCGGTGGAACGGCACGCCATGGTCACCCGGGCCCCGGCGTCGAGCAGTCGTTGGGTGGCGGCCAGGCCGATACCACTGTTGGCGCCGGTGACGATGACGCGGTGGTCGGCGAGGTTTCCGAGGTCGATCCGGCGGGGCATGGCGGTGTCCTTGAGCGGGGAGGAGACGGGTCGGCCCCGTTCCTGTGACCCTCGACCCTAATGGGTCGAATGGCCCGGGCGGGCGGCGTCGGCCCGTTCCGCCCGTTCGACGGCTACCCCGGCCTCCTCCACCTCCTCCCGGGTGATGCCGAGCACGAACAGGATCGCGTCGAGGTAGGGCACGTTCACCGACGCGTCCGCGGCGTCACGCACGATGGCCCGGGCGTTGAAGGCGATTCCGAGGCCGGCGAGGCGGAGCATGTCGAGGTCGTTGGCGCCGTCCCCCACCGCCACCACCTGGTCGAGCGGGATGCTCTCGGCCTCGGCGATCCGCCGGACCAGGGCGGCCTTGCCCTGACGATCGACGATGGGGCCCACGACCCGCCCGGTCAGGCGGCCGTCCACCACCTCGAGGGCGTTGGCGTGGGCGTGGTCGATGCCGAGCTCGGCGGCCAGGTAATCGGTCACGGAGGTGAACCCGCCGGACACGATGGCGGTTCGGTAGCCGAGGAACGAGAGGGTCCGGATGAAGGTGCGGGCACCGGGGGTGAGCCGGATCCGGGCGTTGACCTGGTCGAGGGCATCTGCGCTCAGGCCGGCCACCGTGGCGAGCCGCTTGTCCAGCGAGGCGGCGAAATCGAGCTCGCCGGCCATGGCCCGGGCGGTGATCGCGGCCACCTCGTCGCCGGCGCCGGCCACGTCGGCCAGGAGCTCGATCGCCTCGTCCTGGATCAGGGTGGAGTCGACGTCGAGCACGACCAGGCGTTTGGTGCGCCGGCCGATCCCCTGGCGGTGGACGGCCAGGTCGCAGCGGAGCTGGTTGGCCGCCGACAACAGGGCGTCCCGC
>JBKDZN010000218.1:0-3911 GCA_047971245.1 Acidimicrobiales bacterium | reverse complement strand
GGGTCGCCCGTTCGACGTCGACGGGGTGGAGATGTGCTACGGCTACGCGGCCGGTGACGGCGATGCCGAGACCACCGACGGTGGAGCGTCCTCCGGCCCGGCTCCCGCGGCCGGTGCCGGGTCCGGGTCCGGCCCCGGTTCGGCCGGTCGCCGCCCCACCCGGCGGCGGTCCGGCGCTCCGCCACCGGCCGACCCGTCCGAACCCCTCCCCGTGTTCCAGGGGGGTCCCGAGGACGAACTGCCCCCGGAGTTCTGAGCGGGCCGGGATCAGGCGGGGGCGACGGTGACGGGGACCCCGTTGAGGGCGATGGTGCCGCTGGCGGCGTCGACGAGTTCGGTGTCGGTGAGGACGTTGGTGTTGACGCCCCGGTACTCCTGGGCGATCTTGAGCCGTACCCCGGGCAGGTTCTGGCCGAATCCGTGGGGGATGCTCACCACCCCGGGCCGGATGGCGTCGGTGAGTTCGGCGTCGATGATGACCTCCCCGACCCGGGATCGGACGGTGGCCGGCGCCCCGTCCACCAGGCCGAGGCGGTCGGCGTCGTCGGGGTGGATCTGGAGGGTGCAGCGGTTCTGGCCTTTGGTGAGGACCCGGAGGTTGTGCATCCACGAGTTGTTGGAGCGGACATGGCGCCGGCCGACGAGCACGAGGCCGTCATGGTCGCGATCCAGGGAGGCGACGAGCCGGTCGACGTCGGCCACGATCGGTTCCGGCAGCAGTTCGATCCGGCCCGACGGGGTCCGCAGCAGATCGGGTACCCGGTCGGGTCGGAGCGGCCCCAGGTCGACACCGTGGGGGTGGGCTTCGAGCACACCGAGGGTCAACCCGTCCGGGTCAGCCCCGAAACCGTCACCGTAGGGTCCGGTCCGCAGCCGGATGTCGAGCAGCCGTTCGGGGCCCCGGCGGTCGCCGGTGGCGGCCACCAGTTCGGCCGGGTCCCGGCCGGCCACGTTGCCGTAGCTGTCCCGGGCCGACGAGGCCGCCATGCGGAGGGCCACCTCGTCGTCCATGGCGGCCAGGTCGGCGCCCACGCCCCGGCCCTCGACGAGGGCGGCCACCCGGAGCAGGATCTCCCACTCCTCGGGCTGGTCCTCGTCGAGGGGCAGCACCGCAGGGGAGTAGTTGGCCACATTGCGCACGGCGAAGTTGAGCTGGCTCAGGTCGTAGTGCGATTTCTGCAGGGGGGACGGTACGGGGAGGATCACGTCGGCGTGGCGGGTCGTCTCGTTCAGGTAGATGTCGATCGAAACCATGAACTCCAGCGATGCCAGGGCGACGTCGAGCCGCTCGGCCTCCGGGTTGGACGACACCGGGTTGCCGGCGACGGTGATCAGGCCCCGGATCTGGCCCTCACCCGGCGTCTCGATCTCCTCGGCCAGGGCCGACACCGGGAACTCGCCCATCGCCTCCATCCGGCCGGCCACCCGGCTGGCGGCCCGGCCGATGCGCATCCCCCGTCCCGTGCCCGGCCGGCCCTTGGTGGAGGGGTGGCCGACCGCGCCGGTGGGGAACATGGCCCCGCCGATCCGGTCGAGGTTGCCGGTGAGCAGGTTGACCACGTCGACCAGCCAGGACGCCAATGTGCCGAACTCCTGGGTGCAGGTGCCGATCCGGCCGTACACGGCGGCGGTCGGCGCCGCGGCCAGATCGTGGGCCAGCCGGGTGATGGCGGCGGCCTCGATCCCGCACACCGGGGCCACCGCGTCGGGGGTGAACGGGGCGACCACGGCCGGCAGCCCGTCGAGCCCGTTGGTGTACCGGGTGAGGCGGCCGGGATCGGCCAGGCCGTCGGCCAGCAGGACGTGGGCCACCGCGGCGAGCAGGTGGGCGTCGGTCCCGGGCCGGATGGCCAGGTGCCGGTCGGCCTTGCCGGCGGTCTCGCTGCGGCGGGGGTCGACCACCACCACGGTGCCGCCCCGGGCCTGGATGCCTTCCAGCCGGCCCGGGAAGTCGGGCGCGGTGCACAGCGAACCGTTCGAGGCGTACGGGTTGGCGCCCAGCAGGACCACGAAGTCGGTCCGATCGAGGTCGGGCACCGGGACGGCCACCGAACCGAACATCAGGGCGGTGGACACCTCTTTGGGACGCTGGTCCACCGATCCGGCCGAGTACCGATTGGTGGTGGCCAGGGCGGTCACCAGGTTCCGGTTGTAGAACAGGGGGCCGAGGGAGTGGGCGCCCGGGTTGCCGAGGTAGATGGCGCAGGCGTCCCGGCCGTACCGGTCGAGCAGGGGGGCCAGGCCCGCCTCGACGGCGGCGAAGGCCTCCTCCCAGGTGGCCTCCACCAGTTCACCGTCCCGGCGGACCAGGGGCCGGCGCAGCCGGTCGGGATCGTCGTGCAGGTGGCCGAGCGTGGTCCCTTTCGGGCACAGGAAACCGGCGGAGAACACATCGTCGCGATCACCCCGGATCCGTTGCACCGTCTCGGTGCCATCGCTCCGCCGCTTCAGGGTGATCTCGAGGCCGCAACCGGCCTCGCACAACGGGCAGGTCCGGAACGCCACCCGGGTGCCCCCGGGCTCCCGATCGTCGCCGGTCGGATCCTCCTTGCCGTTCGTGCCCCTACGGCTGACTGGATCGTGGCTCAACGTCACTCCTGTGCCCCCGGCGCCGGCCCCGTGCCGCCGCGGTCCTTCGAATGTTGGCACGGGGCCCCACCGCCGGTCAGGTCGAGCGGACCGGTGGCGACGGGGCCCCGGGGGCCAGGGCGGCCGGGACCGGTGGTGGCGGGGCACCGGGGGCCAGGGCGGCCGGGATCGGTGCTGGGGTCACCCGGGGGTACCGATCGGACCGCGGCCGCCGCTGTCTGGCCAGGCCGACATGGTCGGCCCAGTGGCGGGGGTCGCCCAGATCGTCGGCCGATCGAGGCGGATCGAAGTAGTAGCCCTGCATGTAGCGGACACCGAGCTGGTTGAGGAGCTCCACCTGGTCACGGTTCTCGACCCCTTCGGCCACCACCTTCAGGTCGAGGTGGCCGGCCATCGACACCACCGCCTCGACGATGGCCAGATCGGCCCGGCCCCCGACCATGTCGGCCACGAAGCTCTTGTCGATCTTGAGGGTGGACACGATGTTCTCGAACTGTTTCACGTACTGGAGCGACGACTGGCCGGTACCGAAGTCGTCGATGGCCAGGGTGACCCCCAGGGCCCGGAGCTGGTGGAGCATGTCGAGACCGCTCAGGTGGTCGACGACCAGGTCCTCGGTGATCTCCAGGACCAGCTGCTCGGGCTCGAGACCGGACCAGTGCAACACCTCGGCCACCAGGGCGGGCAGGCCCGAGTCCAACAGCTGTTGCTCGTCGACATTGACCCCGATGCGGACCGACCGCATCTCTGGGGCCCGATGGTTCCACAGGGCGGCCTGGGCGCACGCCTCGCGCAGCACGAGCTCACCGATCTGGGCCATGAGGCGGGCGTCGCCGGCCACCGACAGGAACTGCTCGGGCGGGATCAGTCCCCGCTCCGGATGGTCCCACCGGATGAGGGCCTCGAGGGCGTAGAGTCGGTCGTTGGCCGCATCCATGATCGGCTGGTAGTAGACGACGAGCTGGCCGTCGGTGTCGAGGGCGCGCCGCAGGTCCCGCTCGATGTCGAGCCGGTCGACCAGCATCGACCGCTGGGCCTCGTCGAACACGGCGAACCCCGACCGGTTCCGCTTGGCCACGTACATGGCGGCGTCCGCGTCCCGGACCAGATCCTCGGGATCGCGGGTCTCGTGCTGGGAGGCGATCGCCACGCCGACCCTGGTGGAGATCTGCTGCTGGCGACCGGTGAGGGAGACCGGTTCGGTGAATCGGCGCAGGATCTGCTCGGCCACGGCCACCACCGAGCCCTCGGACATGAGACCCCGGCAGATGACCACGAACTCGTCACCGCCCAGACGGGCCACGCCATCGCCGCTCAGGGTG
>JBKDZN010000217.1:0-1952 GCA_047971245.1 Acidimicrobiales bacterium | reverse complement strand
CCCGCCAACCTGTGGAGCGGGCACTCGGCCCGCCCCACCAAACAGGAGCAGAGCATCGATGGTTGATGAACCGGCACCCCCTCCACCGATCACTCCCGGTGTGGCGCGGGCCCTCAGCCCGCTGGTGCGCAGGATCGCCAGCGCTGACGACCAGGGCGAAGCGGGTCTGAACACCTATCTCATCGGGATCGACGAGATCGTCATCATCGACCCCGGCCCTCACGACGACGATCACCTCGACGTGCTGTGCGGCTGCGGGGGAGACCGGATCCGGTGGATCGTCCTGACCGACATCGCCGAGCGGTATTCGGCCGGGGCCCGGGCGTTGAAGGAACGAACGGGGGCCGAGCTGATCGCCCCGTCCGGTTTCGACGGCGCCGACGACGTGTTGGGTGACGGTTACAAGATCGACGCCACCGAGTTCCGGATCACCGCGGTGGCCATCAACGACGGCGCCGACGGGCTCTACTCGTTCGTGCTCGAGCAGGAGCGGACCCTCATCACCGGCGACCACTGCGCCGAAGGCGTCCCCTCCGGCCTGCCCGAGAAGGTCAAGTCCTACCGGATCCGCTCCATCGCCCCGGGCACCGGTCAGTACGTCGACAACGCCAAGACGATCCTGACCTGACCCGCTTCAGGGGCCACCCGGCCGGGTTCCTCCCTCCGTGCCCGGCCCTGCCGCGTTCGGCCTGACGCGACGTGAGCGCCCCCGGCCAGCGGAGGCGCTCACGACGATCGGCCGTTCGATGGCCTGAGAGATGAGCCGCGGCGATGGCGGTGGCTCGACGCCGACGCTATGAGAACGATTGACCGCAGCCGCAGGTGCGCTGGGCGTTCGGGTTGTCGATCGAGAACCCGGTCTGCTGCAGGCCGTCCTTGTAATCGAGCGTGGCCCCGGTGAGCAGCTGGGCGCTGGTCGGATCGACGACCACCCGAACACCGTCGTAGTCGGCGGTCTGATCCTGGTCGGCCGATTCGCCGTCGAAGAACATCTCGTAGCTGAACCCCGAGCAACCCCCGGGACGAACCGCAACCCGGAGAGCGAGAGACTCATCCTGCTCCTGATCGAGCAGTTCGCGAACCTTGTCCGCAGCAGCGTCAGTCAGAGTAATCACGTTCACCTCCTGAACTATCCTGCAGCCTACCGCTCACGGATCGGGTGCGTCCTACCCGAACGGGCGATACCGGTTGGGGTGCACCCGATTCCCCGCCCCGGTGGGGCAGCGGCGGGTCTCCTCGCCCTAGCCTGGACCCATGGCCGATCCGACCGAGAAGGCCGCTACCCGCCCCCAGCCCGATGACGTGATGGCCGTGCTGCGCGGGGTCGTGGACCCCGAGCTCGGGGCCGACATCGTCGAGCTCGGTATGGCCAAGGGCGCCACCGTCAGCGACGACGGCGCCGTCACCGTCACGATCGCCCTGACCACCGCCGGCTGCCCGCTGCGGGCCCAGCTCCAGCGCGACACCCGGGCCCGGATCGAGGCCATGCCCGGCGTCAGCTCGGTGGAGATCCGCTGGAGTGAGCTCACCGCGGCGGAAAAGGCGGCCACCATGGCGGTGGCCCGGGCCCGGGCGGCCGAACGGGCACCCAACACCGCCATCCCGGCCACGGCCAAGGTTCTGGCCGTCGCCTCGGGCAAGGGCGGGGTCGGCAAGTCATCGGTGACGGTGAACCTCGCCGCCGCACTCGCCCGGGAGGGCTACGCCGTCGGCGTGATCGACGCCGACATCTGGGGGTTCTCGGTGCCCCGGATGTTGGGCCTCGAGGGGCGCCTCAAGGGCGAGACCGACGGTGAACGACGTTCCATCGTGCCCCACTCGCTGGCCGTCGGCGACGGGCGCCTCGACGTGGTCTCGATGGGCCTGCTGGTGGAGAACGAGGACTCGGCCCTGCTGTGGCGGGGCCTGATGCTGAACCGGGCGGTCCAGCACTTCCTGGAGGACGTCGCCTG
>JBKDZN010000216.1:0-14184 GCA_047971245.1 Acidimicrobiales bacterium | reverse complement strand
CCGGTTCCTCGGCCGGTTCGGGAGCGGGGGCCGGGGCCGGCGGAGCCGGCGGTGCGGCCGCAACCCGCTCGGGCGGCGGGGCAGCGGGAGCAGGGGCAGGCGGAGGTGGTGGCGGCGGGGGGGCTTGGGGGGCCGGATCGGGAGCCGCGGCCGCGGCCGGAGCGGCCCCGTCGGCGGAGGGGGCAGCCCCGTCACTGACCACGGCCAGGATGGTGCCCACCTCCACCGTCTCCCCCTCGGGAACCCGGATCTCGGCCAGGACACCGGCCACCGCCGAGGGCACCTCGGTGTCCACCTTGTCGGTCGAAACCTCGAACAGGACTTCGTCCTGGGCCACCGGGTCACCGACGTTCTTGAACCAGCGGGTAATGGTGCCCTCGGTGACGGTCTCACCCAGTTGCGGCATCTCGATGTCGGCCACGAAGATCGACTCCTGTTTTCTGTGTAGGCGGGGGCGGGTTGCGGTAGGTACGGACGGACGTTGGGGCTCGGCCTCAGCCGTGGAGGGACCGGCCGGTCAGGGCGAGCACACTCTCGCCGAACAGTTCGCTCATGGTCGGATGCGGTTGGATCAGGTGACCCACCTCGGCCGCGGTGGCCTCCCAGTTGACCGCCAGGTAGCCGGAACCGAGTTGCTCGGTGACCCAGGGGCCGACCATGTGGACGCCGAGGATCGTTCCCCCGGTCCCGTCGGGCAAGCGTTCAGCGATGATCTTCACCAGCCCATCGGTCTCCCCGACGATCATGGCCCGCCCGTTCCCGGCGAACCGATGCTTGGACACCACCACCTCGTAACCGGCGTCCTTGGCCGATTGCTCCGAATGGCCGGCGAACGCCACCTCGGGATGGCAGTAGATGCACCAGGGCACCTTGCCGTAGTCGACCGGTTGGGGGTCTTCGCCGAGGATGTCCCGGATGACCACGACCCCCTCGGCGAACCCGACATGGGCCAGGGCCGGGGTGGCGATCAGGTCACCCACCGCCCACACCCCGTCGACCACGGTGCGGCAGTTCTCGTCGACCACGACGAACCCCCGCTCGTCGACGGCCACCTTGGTCTGCTCCAACCCCATGGTGCCCGACGCCGGTGAGCGGCCGACCGACATCACCACGGTGTCGACCGTGACCGTCCGGTCGTCGTCGCCGAAGGTGACGGTGACCCCGTCGTCGTTGGTCACCTGGCTCTTGACCGCGACCCCGGTGAAGATGTCGATGCCCCGCTTCTTGAACGAACGCTCCACGACCCGGGTGGCGTCCTCGTCGCACCCGGGGAGGATCTTGGGCATGTACTCGAGGATCGTGACCTTGGTACCGAGGTCACTCATCATCGACGCGAACTCGCAGCCGATGGCGCCACCCCCGATGACGGCGGCCGAGCGGGGCAGGTGAGGGATCGAGAGCAACTCGTCGGAGGTGACGATGCGGCGATCATCGATCGGGAAGCCGTCGATGGTCCGGGTGGTCGACCCGGCGGCCAGGACCACGGCGTCCCCGCTGATGGTGGCGACCGCACCGTCGGCCCCGGTCACGGTCACGGTGTGATGATCCGAGCCGAGTGTCCCGGTGCCGTCGTAGATGGTCACCTTCCGGTTCTTCAGCAGGCCGGTGAGCCCCCCGACCAGCTTGTCGACCACCTCCTGCTTGCGGGTCTGGGTGGTGGCCCATTCGAGACCCTTCAGCTCGGCGGAGATCCCGAAGGCCCCGGCGTGCTCGACGGTGCGTTTCACCGCCGCGGTCTCCAACAGTTCCTTGGCCGGGATGCAGCCGACGTTGAGGCAGGTACCCCCCAACCGGTCCTTCTCGATGAGGGCGATGTTCAAGCCCGCCGAGGCGCCGTACAGCGCAGTGGCGTAGCCACCCGGACCTCCACCGATGATGACGACGTCGAAGTGCTGATCGGTCACGGGAGCGAGCCTACAGCAGACCACCCACCCCCAAGTCCAACGGAGCGGGGTGGCACGTCGGTGCGGCCGGACGTCACGTGGCGAGCTGGATCAGCTGCACCGCCGCCGCCGCGAGGATGGCGATACCGCAGGCCAGCGACAGCAGGAGCAGGGTCCGAGTGCTCACGCCCCCAGCCTAAGGGGATGCGCAGGTGGGCGCCTCCCCTCGGCCGTTTGATGGCTTCTTCGGCCAAGGCCTCATTCGGACCCGCCGGACCGACCTACGGTGGGAACCGACCGGGCGTTCCCCGCGCTCGGAGCGGGGCCGACCTCGTGAACGGAGCAGCCATGGATGTCGTCATCACCGGATCGAGTGGGCTGATCGGGACCGCCCTGCGGCGGGCCCTGGTGACCGCCGGGCACCGTCCCCGACGCCTGGTCCGTCGCCGGGCCGAGGCCACCGACGAGATTTCCTGGGATCCGGCCCGCGGGGTCCTCGACCCGGCCGATCTGGAGGGGGTCGACGCGATCGTGAATCTCGCCGGCCCCGGGATCGGCGACCGTCGGTGGAACGACGACTACAAGCGGACCCTGCGTGACGCCCGGGTCGACGGGACCCGGCTGCTTGCCGAGACCATGGCGTCGATGGATCAACCACCGGCCCGCTTCCTGTCCGGGGCCGCCATCGGGTTCTACGGTGACCGGGGCGACGAGATCCTCACCGAGACGTCCCGGCAGGGCCAGGGCTTCCTCCCCGACCTGGTGGCGGCGTGGGAGGCGGCCACCGCACCGGCGGTCGACGCCGGGATCTCCACCGCCACCCTGCGGACCGGCATCGTGCTCACCCCCGAGGGTGGGGCGCTGGCCAAGATGCTGCCCCTGTTCCGGATCGGCGCCGGCGGCCGGTTCGGTCCCGGCACCCAGTACATGGCCTGGATCTCGCTCGCCGACGAGGTTGCCGCCATCATCCACCTGCTCACCAGTGACCTCACCGGGCCGGTGAACCTGACCGGGCCGGAACCGGTGACCAACGCCGAGTTCACCCACACCCTCGGCCAGGTGCTCGGCCGACCCACCGTGCTCACCGTCCCATCGTTCGGCCCGAAGCTGCTGCTCGGTTCCGAGATGGCGCGGGCGCTGCTGTTCGACTCCCAACGGGTGATCCCCCAAGCCTTGACCGACGACGGCTTCCGGTTCGCCACCCCCGACCTGACCGCGGCATTGCGCTTCGAGCTCGACCGGCCCGACGCCCCCTCCTCCGCCCCGGCCCCGCCGTCGGAACGCCGTTCCCTCTCGGTGAGCCGGGTGGTGGCCGCCCCGGCCGGCACCATCTTCGACGTCCTGGCCGACCCATCCCTCCACCAGGTCATCGACGGTTCGGGCACCGTGCGCGGCGGGCGTGGCCGCAACCCCGACCGGCTGTTCCGCGGGGCCCGGTTCGGGATGGACATGCGGATGAAGGTCCCGTACCGGATCACCAACGAGGTCGTCGAGTTCGAGGAGGGCCGCCTGATCGCCTGGCGCCACCTCGGGCACCATGTGTGGCGGTACCAGCTCGAACCGGTCGAGGGCGGCACCCGGGTGACGGAGACCTTCGACTGGGGGACGGCCAGGTTTCCTCCGTTTTACGAGTGGCTGAAATTACCGGAGCGGACCCGGGCCGCGATGACCGAGACCCTCGACCGGCTCGACCGGTACGTCACCACCGGCGACGCGACCGGCTGAGCTCCGGGTCACCCCGTCACCACCCCGAGGCCGGCCCGTTCCGCCTCGGCGGCCAAGCCGTCGTCACCGACGACGACGGCCCCGACCGCGGCCGACCACAACCACTCGTTGCGGGCCGAGATGGCCGCCCCCGGCGCCGCCGGATCACCCTCGAGCACCACCGTCCAACGGGCCGCCCCCGCGGCGGCGTCGAACCGGGCCCGGTCGGTGGCCGACCACCGCCGGGCCGGGTCGGCGAAGGGAAGGACGACGCCCAGGGGGACCCCGATGCGGACGGCCAGTTCGGCCCCCTCCAGCTCGGCACCGAGCCGCAGCCCCGACACCGCCACGTCATTGTCGGGATCGAACCCGGCGACCACGTCGAGGAGGGTTTCGCGCTGCTCGGCATCCAACTCCCTGGCCCCGGTCACCACCACGGCCTGCTCGATCGACCACGGCGGGATCGGCCCGTTTCCCCTGGCCACGGCGGCATCACCGGGAAGTCTGGTGGGTTCGGTGTTCTCACCGGCGGGTCCTCGGCCGGTGATCCCGCCGTCCCGTCCCGCCTGCAGGGCGGCCACGGCGAGGGAGTCGGCGAGCTCGTTCAACCGGTTGCCCGCGTGGCCCTTGACCCAGGTGAACGTGATCTCTTCCGGCCGGGCCAGGTAGGCGTCCACGAGGGGTTCCCACAGGTCGCGGTTGGCCACCGGTTTGCGGTTGGCGTTGCGCCACCCCCGCGCCTTCCAACCCTCGTACCAGCGGTCGCGGAAACAGTTGACGACATAGGTCGAATCGGAGTGCACGGCGAGGGGTCCGTCGAGGGCGGCGATCGCCTCGGCCACCGCCGTCAGCTCCATGCGCTGGTTGGTGGTCTCGGGGTCCGAACCACTGCCGTGCCGGCCATCCGCGGTCACCCAGGCCCAGCCTCCCGGGCCCGGATTTCCCGAACATGCACCATCGGTGAAGACGTCCACGCGGACCAGGGTGCCAGCGTTCATCACCGGATCCGGCATCGCCGCAACGGGGGGCGGCCGACGGCACAATGACCGTATGAACACCGACGGCTTCCTCAGCCAGCTCCCGGACATCGACCCGGACGAGACGACCGAATGGCTCGAGTCGCTCGATGCCGTCGCCTCGGCGGAAGGCAAGACCCGAGCCCGGTACCTCCTCGGTCGCCTCAACGACCACGCCCGGCATCTCCAACTCGGCAACGCGGTGTCGGTCGGCACCGACTACGTCAACACGATCCCGACCGAACAGCAACCCTTCTTTCCCGGCAACGAGGACATCGAACGTCGTATCCGGGCCTACATCAGATGGAACGCGGCCGCCATGGTCGTGCGGGCCAACAAGAAAGCCGACGGGATCGGCGGCCACCTGTCGACCTTCGCCTCCTCGGCGGCCCTGTACGAGGTGGGCTTCAACTGGTTCTTCCGGGGCAAGGAGGACGGCACCGCCGGCGACGCCGTCTACTTCCAGGGCCACGCCGCCCCCGGCGTCTACGCCCGATCGTTCCTGGAGCGCCGGTTCGACGAGGAAGTCCTCGACGGTTTCCGGTTCGAGGTGGGCGGCAACGGGTTGTCGAGTTACCCCCACCCCCGGCTGATGCCCACGTTCTGGGAGTATCCGACGGTCTCCATGGGGCTCGGCCCGATCAACTCGATCTACCACGCCCGGTTCCTCCAGTACCTGCAGAACCGCAAGATCGACGACACCTCCGGCTCCCGGGTGTGGGCCTTCCTGGGTGACGGCGAGACCGACGAGCCCGAGACCCTCGGGTCGATCTCGCTGGCCGGCCGGTACGGGCTCGACAACCTCACCTGGGTCATCAACTGCAACCTCCAACGCCTGGATGGCCCCGTCCGGGGCAACGGCAAGATCATCCAGGAGCTCGAAGCGGTGTTCCGGGGGGCGGGCTGGAACGTCATCAAGGTGGTGTGGGGCTCCCGCTGGGACGAGCTGCTCATGCGGGACAAGGACGGGGTCCTGCTCAACAAGATGAACGAAACCGTCGACGGTGAGTTCCAGCGCTACGCGGTCGAATCCGGCGCCTACATCCGGGAGAAGTTCTTCGGTCCCGACCCCCGGCTCCGCCGCCTGGTCGAGCACCTCAGCGACGAGGAGCTCCGGAGCCTTCCCCGGGGCGGGCACGACTACCAGAAGGTGTACGCCGCCTACAAGGCCGCCACCGAGCACCGGGGCCAGCCGACGGTGATCCTGGCCAAGACGATCAAGGGCTGGACCCTCGGTGAAGGCCTGGAGGCCCGCAACGCCACCCACCAGATCAAGAAGATGACCAAGGCCCAGCTGCTCGAACTGCGCGACCGGTTGCAGCTCCACGCCGAGATCCCGGCCGAGTCGCTCGACGAGGGCATCCCCCCGTACTACCGGCCGGCCGAAGACTCCGACGAGTACCGCTACATGGCCGAGCGCCGCACCGCGCTCGACGGTCATCTGCCCGAGCGTCGCACCGTGCTGCGGCGGGCTCTGCCCGAACCCAGCGACGCCCCGTTCAAGAGCTTCGAGGGCGGATCGGGAGGACGGGAGGTGTCCACCACCATGGTGTTCACCTCGATGCTGCGGGAGCTGATGCGGGAGGAGGGCTTCGGCCGCCGGGTCGTCCCCATCGTGCCCGACGAGGCCCGCACCTTCGGCATGGATTCCATGTTCCGCGAGTTCGAGATCTACGCCCCGTTCGGCCAGAAGTACGAGCCGGTCGATCACGAGCTGCTGCTGTCCTACACCGAGGATTCCGACGGCCAGATCCTGGAGGAGGGCATCACCGAGGCCGGTTCGACGGCCAGCTGGATCGCGGCGGCCACGTCGTACGCCCACCGGGGTGTGCCGATGGTGCCGTTCTTCACCTTCTACTCGATGTTCGGTTTCCAGCGGGTCGGCGACCTGATCTGGTCGGCCGCCGATTCCCGGGCCCGGGGGTTCCTGATCGGGGCCACCGCGGGCCGGACCACCCTGGCCGGTGAGGGCCTGCAACACGCGGACGGCCAGAGCCCGCTCCTGGCCAGTCATGTGCCCCCGTGCCAGGTCTACGACCCCGCGTTCGCCTACGAGCTGGCCATCATCGTCCGGGACGGCATCCGGCGGATGTACATCGAGAACGAGGACATCTTCTACTACCTCACCGTCTACAACGAGAACTACGAGCAGCCGCCCCAACCCGACGGGGTCGAACAAGGCGTCCTGAACGGTCTGTACCGGTGGCAGGCCGCGCCCGAGGGCCAGCCCCACGCGGCAACCATCCTGTTCTCCGGGCCCACCCACGCGGCGGCCCGGTGGGCGGCGAAGGAACTCGCCGACCGGTGGGGGGTCGCAGCCGAACTGTGGAGCGTCCCCTCCTACAAGCGCCTCCGCGACGAGGCGATCGAGGTGGAGCGGTACAACCGCCTCCACCCCGAGGTCGAGCCACACGTCCCGCTCGTCACCCGGCTCCTCTCCGAAAGCGCCGGGCCGCTCGTGGCGGTCAGCGACTACGTCCGCCTGGTTCCCGAGCAGATCGGCCGGTTCATCCCCCGGGATCGCTCCTTCACGGTGCTCGGGACCGACGGGTTCGGCCGCTCCGACACCCGTGAGCAGCTCCGGCGGTTCTTCGAGACCGACGGTGAGCACGTGGTCGTGGCCGTGCTGGAGCAGCTGGCCAACGAGGGGAAGGTCCCCCGCTCCAAGGTGGCCGACGCCATCAACGCCTACGACCTCCAACCCTTGCCGGTGCCGCCCTGGCGGCGCTGACGCCGGCGGCCGGGACCGGGGTCAGGAAGATACGACCCCGGGCCGGGACCGGGGTCAGGAAGATGCGGCGACGGGATCGAAGGAGTCCCGTTGTCGGGACAGCCAGCCCAGGAGCACCGCCATGGCCCGCGGGTCGTGGCGGAGCAGATGCCCGCCCCCCTGGATGAACCGAAGCTCGGCCTGGCCGTGGGCGTCGGCCAGGACCCGGGCGTCGAAGTGGGGCACCACGTCGTCCTCGGAGCCGTGCAACACCAGGAGTCCGCGGGGGGTCAGCCGTTCGGCCGCGTCGATCGCCCGCACGGTCCGCAGCTCGTCCCGCCAGCCCAGGGGGTCGTTCGGGAACGACGACGACGAGATCACCCCGACCCGTTTGGCGTGATCCTCCAACCGGCCGGGGTTGGCCGCCCAGTCGGCGAAGTCGGCGGGGGCGCCGAGCGCGGCCACCCCGGCGATCTCCGGGTCGTCGGCCGCAGCCACCAGGGCCAGCGCACCTCCGGTGCCGAAGCCGACGAGCCAGATCCGATCGGGGGCCGCGACCGTGCGGAGGTAGGTCACCGCGCTCTTGATGTCGGCGATCCAGCCACCGAGGCTGAAATCGCCGGTGGATTGGCCACAGCCCCGAAAGCGCAGGGCGAGCGCCGTCCACCCCATCTGCTCGGCCAACCGGTTGGCCAGCTCGGGCAGGTCGATCCCGATGCGTTCGGCCCAGACCTCGCCGGACGGGAAGCCGTGGACCAGCACCACACCGGGCCGGTCCCGGGACGGGTCGGCGGCCGGTCGGGCCAGGTGGCCCTCCAACTCGGCCCCCTGGCTGACGATTCGTACCGGCTCCTTGCCGGCGACCGTCGGGTCGGCCGTCTCGGACCCGTCAAGGCGTTCACCGCCCGGTGGGCGGGCCCCGTTGCCCTGCTCCCCCGATGGCGCCGGTGCCCCCGGGGGCGGATCCGGTTGTTGGGGCGACCGCTGATCGGCCCGCGGTGGGGCCGGGGGCGGATCGTCGTCCGGGACGGGGGAAACCCCGTTCAGGCCGTTCTGCCCCGTCAACGCCGGCTCAGCTGGGTCGGTACGGCCGGTAGCCCCGGTTGCGGGCCTCGGCCAGGGTGTCGGGGGCGAAACAGAGGTAGGTCCCGGCGTCGAGGAGTTCGGCCATGAGCTCCGGCTCCTCGAGTTCATCGACGTCGTAGACGATCTGGGTGCGCTTGTCCCCCACCCACCGGAAGTGCTCGAACCTCACTGGACGTTCCATCGTCTGTGAGCGTACCGCCGCCGGACGCGGCTCGGGGAGAGGCGCAGTGCCTCTCCCCGATGAACCACCGGCCGGCCCCACGGTGGGGCCGGCCGTGCTGGAGATCGGGTGATCGCGGTCATGCCGGACGGGACTGGTCCGGACGATCACACCGACGGTGGACTGGTGACGATTTCGCCAGCGGTCCAGCTGCCCGGGCTAACGGCCAGCCACCTCCAAGGTCCCAATTCGTATACCGTTCAGTTGGACCACCTCCTTCCTCTTGGTGAGAACGAGTGTGCCACAACCGGGCCACTGATGACCGATCTTTCCGATCCGGTCAGGATGAGCCCGGGTCGAGCGGTTCGGGCCGTTGGGGCGTGTCCAGCATCGGGTAGGCGGCAAGATCGCCCTCCACCAGGTCAGGGTCCTCGATGTGGATCGCCCCCACCACCTGCAGGTAGGCGGAGTGGGCGTCGATCACGGCCAGCAGATGTTCGGGCGAGACGTCGAGGCCGACGATGTCGGCCCGTTCGATCATGTACTCGAGGGCGTCGTGATCGGCGAACACGATCGGACCGTCGTCGCTTCCTTCCGGGGCCCAGTGGTAGGCCTGGATCCACTCCAGGTGGAGTCGGAGCACCCGCCGCAGTTCGTCGTAGTTGAGGATCGACGTCACCGACACCGGGAGCGCCTCGGCGCAGAACTCGATGGCTTCCTCGGCGTCGATCACGATCTGGTCGGGCATCGCCGCGGTCCGGTCGACCGCCCAACCCACGGCGACCAGGGCGATGGCCACCACCATCACGGCTGTCAGCACCAGCAGGACCCAGATCACGGCTCCACGGTACCGGCCCGGCCAGGTCCCGATCCCTCGGGTCCCTCGGACCATCCGATCCCCCGGGTTCCGGGCGCCTGGCCGTCGGCTCCGGCGACTACCGTACCCCGGGCGGAGGACCCGCCCCGCAGCACCGATTGGAGCCCGTTGTGAGCGAGTACGTAGCAGCCATCGTCTTCCCCGAGAACAGTGTCACCTACCAGGCCTACTCCACGATCAAGAACACGGCCGGCGCGCTCGGGGTCGAGTCGGCCGCGATCGTGGAACGCGACGCCTACGGGCGGGCCTCGGTCACCGAGGGTGACGATGCGTCCGCCGGGCTGGCCACCGCCGGCGGCTCCCTGATCGGCATGCTCATCGGGGTGCTCGGTGGCCCCATCGGGGTGCTCCTGGGCTGGACGACGGGGGCGGCCATCGGCGCCCTGGTCGACGCCGACAAGCTCGACAAGGGCGACGATGTGGTCTCGGAGTTCGCTCGCCTGGTGCCACCGGGCCGCAACGCCATCGTGGCCCAGACCAACGAAGCCGACAGCACCGCCCTTGACGCCACCGTCGCCGAACTGGGCGGCACCATCACCCGCCAGCCGCTGACCGTGGTCATGTCCGACCTGGAGGCCCAGCAGCAGGCGGCCGAGGATGCCGCCAAGGCGGCCCGGGACGCCATGAAGGAGCAGCGCAAGGAGCAACGGCACGAGAAGTGGGAGGACCGGGTCGATCAGCTCAAGAGCCGGTTCCACCACGGCTCGGCCGGCGACGCCTGAGGGTTCCCACCGTCAGGAGCGCCCGGCCCCGGAGACGTCTCGGGGCCGGCGTCTTCGGACGCCGGCCCCGATGTGGTTCTGTGGTTCTGCGGTGCTCCTGGGGGGGAGCGCCCGGGTTACAGCCCGATGCGCTGGGCGAGCATCTCGCGGTGGTACGCGGGATCGCCGAACATCAGCTCGGAGCTCTTGGCCCGCTTGAAGTAGAGGTGGGCGGGGTGCTCCCAGGTGAAGCCGATGCCACCGTGGATCTGGATGTTCTCGGCCGCGGAGTGGAAGTAGGCCTCCGAGCAGTACGCCTTGGACAGGCAGGCCACCGACGGGAGTTCGTCGTTCATCTCGGCCGCGCACCACATGGCGTAGTAGGCGGCCGACTTGGCCGACTCGACCTCGAGCAGCATGTCGGCGCACTTGTGCTTGATGGCCTGGAACGAGCCAATGGGCCGGCCGAACTGGACCCGGTCCTTGGCGTACTGGACGGCCATCTCGAGCACGAACTGGGCGCCACCGACCTGTTCGGCGGCCAGGGCCACCGCGGCGAGATCAAGCACGGTGCTCATGGTGTCCCACCCGGCGCCGTCGGTGCCGATGAGGGTGGCCGGGGTGTTGGCGAAGGTGAGCTTGGCCTGCTTGCGGGTCTGGTCCATCGTGCTGAGCGATTCCCGGGTCAGGCCCGCGGCGTCCCCGTCGACGGTGAACAGGCTGACCCCGTTGCCGGTGCGAGCGGCCACGACGAGCACGTTGGCCACATGGCCGTCGATGACGAAGGACTTCACCCCGTTCAGGGTGTACCCGTCACCGCTCTTGGTGGCCTCCATGGTGATGCCGGCCTCGTCCCACTTGCCGTTCTCCTCGGTGAACGCCAGGGCGGCGAGGGTCTCACCGGAGGCGATGCCGGGCAGGATGCTGGACGCCGCATCGGCGTCACCGGACTGGATGAGGGCCTGGGCGGCGAGCTGACCCGACAGGTACGGGGCGCACAGCAGGGCCCGACCCATCTCCTCCATGACCACGCCGAGTTCGACGAAGGTGAATCCCTGGCCGCCGTACTCCTCGGGGATGACGAGGCTCTGCAGACCGAGTTGATCGGCCATCTGCTTCCAGACCTTGTCGTCGTACCCCTGCTCGGTGTCCATCTGCTCGCGAACCGCGGCCTCGGCCGACTTGTCCTCGAGGAAGGAACGGACGAACTGGCGGAGCTGCTCTTGTTCGTCGGTGAAGGCGAAGTTCATGGGGGATGCCACCTCTCGGGGGTCTGTTTCGTTGGTGTTTCGCAGCACCGTACGGGATCTTCACCCCTGACCCCAACTCCGTTTGTGTACCCTTGCGTACACAGGCCGGGATCCGTCCGGCCCACCCAGGAGGAGCGCCGCCATGCCCGCAGCACCGAACGGACCTCGGGCCACGGGCGCCCCACCGGCCGGCGGCACGTCCACCACGATCGGCATACGGCAACTCAGGGCCGACGTCGCCGCCGTGGTGCGGCGGGCGGCGGCCGGCGAACGGGTGGTCATCACCGTCGGCGGGGCGCCGATGGCCCAGCTCGGCCCGATCGAAGCGGGGGCCGGCGATCTGACCATGTGGGACCTGGCCACCACCGGCCTGGTGGAGCCACCCCGCCGGTCCGACCGGCCACCCGATCCGGCGCCGGTTCCCGTCCCGGCCGACCTCAACGCCAACCGCCTGCTCGACGCCACCCGGGGCCGATGACCGACCGGATCCTCGCCCTCGACACCTCAGCCCTCGTCCGCCGCTACGTGGCCGACCGCGACCGGCCGCTCGTCATCACCGCCATGGCCGAGGCCGACCAGTGGGTCGCCTCGGCGGCGGCACGAGCCGAGGTCATGCTGGCCCTCCACGCCGCGGCCCCCGACCCTGAGAGCCAGCGTCAGGCCTGGGCCGCGGTGCGTGACGACTGGGAGGCGTTGTGGGAGGTGCCCGTCGACGCCCGCTGCCTCGCCGCGGCCACCGACATCGGCGCCCGGTACGGCATCGGCCTCCTGCCGGCCATCCACCTGGCCGCGGCCCAACGCCTACCGGGCCGCATCCGGTTCCTCACTTTCGACCGCCGTCAGATCCCCGCCGCGGCCGCGCTCGGCTTGGAACTGGTCAGCCCCGACGCCTGACGGCCACGCGGGGTGCATCAGGGGATGGATGAATAGGACGCGGCGCGGTCGCTACGGCGTCTACTCGATCGGGGTGCCGTCGGGATGGTCGTGGTGCTGCCGGTTGAGCATGGCCCACACGTCGTCGGAGCTGGCAGCCAGATGGGGATGGGTCCGGAGGGCCTCGATCACCTGCTTGAGACTCGTCTGGAGACGGGCCGCCTTGGGCAGAGCCTCGGGATGGATGTCGCCGCCGGCATCGTGTTGGCGGTTGAGCATGGCGACGACGTCGTCGGCGTCGGCGGCCAGATGATCGAGATGGGTGGCCAGTGAGATCGGTTCCGGCTGGGATCCGGCGTCGGACATGTTTCGAGAGCTCCTGTGCTCGCCAACGGTTGGGGCTGTTCGGGGACCGTATCCGCTCGACACGGACGCGCGCCCGGCCGGGCCCCGACCGATGCTAGTCATCGGGCGTGTGGGACGCCGCCCGGAGGCGCCCAGCACACCCACGAGCGGCCCGATCGACGCCAGGAACCCCATCTCTCATCCTGGGTATCACACCAGGGGGGTTAGGGTCGAACGTATGTTCTGTTCACCGCTGGGGCCGGGTGCCGGTCCGCCGCCTAATCCGCCTGATCCGCCGTCGTCTGGTCCGTCGTCGTCTGGTCCGTTGTCGTCTGGTCCGTTGTGTGATGGGGCTGGCGGTGGGTTGCCGTTGTGTCGGGGGTCTTGGTTGGTTGCCTGGCTGGATTCGTTGGCGCCGGGTCCGGGGTTGGCGATGGCGTTGGCGGGGTTGGATCGTCGGGGGCTGAACGGTCACGAGTTGGTGGCCGTGATCGAGGCCCGCCACCGGCTGATCGCGTTCGAACAGGCCGAACAGGCCGCCGATGTCGCCGAACTGGCCCACTGCCCACCCGGCGGCCCGGACACCCCGGCCGATCGCGGTGGCCTGGACACCTTGGAGACCACGGTCGACGAACTCCGCCTAGCGTTGACACTGACCCGCCACGCCGCCGGAGTCCTCCTCGACACCAGCCTGATGCTCGACAGCCGTCTGCCTGAGGTGGCTGAGTTGTTGCGGTCGGGGCGGATCGATTGGGTCCGGGCTCGGGTCATGGTCGACACCACCCGAGAACTCGACACCGACACCGCCCGAACCGTGGTCAGCCGGGTACTGGACCGGGCCCCGGCACTCACCACGAGCGAACTACGAACATGGCTGGCCCGAGCCGTGATCAAAGCCGACCCCGAAAGCGCCGAGAAACGACGGCGGGAAGGACTCGAGGATCGAGGCGTGGAAGCCCACCCCAACCCCGACGGCACCGGCAACCTCAACGCAACCAGCCTCCCCGGCGAACGGGTCGCCGCGATCATGAACCACCTGACCGCCCTGGCCCGCAACCAGCCCCGCCAAGACAACGACACCCGAGGCATCGACCAACGCCGAGCCGACGCCTTCCTCCAACTCCTCGACCCCGAACCCACCGACACCGCCGAACCTGCCGGTCCGCCGACCCGACAGGCCAGGCCGGCGGACCGGCCAACGACAACCCAGCCGGCGAACGCGACCGTGGCAGTGGCAGCGGTGATCGGGTCGGTGGCACGGCCAGCGAGCACGGACTCATCGGCGATCACGCCAATGAGTTCCGCGGGAACGCCGGCCCGGTCAAGAACATCCACGAAACCACCACCGCCGATGACGGAGCCGGCGCCGCTGGTGCCGGGTCAGGCGCCGACAACCCTGATGGTGCCGGTACCGGTGCCGCCGCTACCGGGGCCGTGCCTGACGCGGGGACGCCCGGTGCGGGCCACACCGGGCGGCGGGGCACCATCGACATCCGGATCGACCTCGGCGCCCTGATCGGCCTCACCAACGAACCCGCCCACATCCCCGGCTGGGGACCCATCACCGCCGACATCGCCC
>JBKDZN010000215.1:0-7119 GCA_047971245.1 Acidimicrobiales bacterium | reverse complement strand
CTGCTGGCGGTTCCGGGTGCCCGAGGTGAGATAGAACCGCTCGTAGAGAAAGCCCCGGCCGGCCAGGCCGGAACCGACGAAGTCCCACGCGAGGCGGAACAGGGCGGCCCGGTCATCGGCGGCCACGTCGTCGGCGCCGTGCAACATCTCGTCGATGAGCGGCCGCAGGCCCGGGTCGTCGAACTGTGATCGGGTCGGCGTGGTCAGCAGGTTGTGACTGCCGATGAGGGTGATGATCTCGGCGACCCGGGGCATCCAGCCGGCCAGGAGGGCCCGCATCGGGTCGAGGGGGCGGGGATCGGGGAACCAGTGGCCGTCGGGTTCCCGCTCCCAGGCGTGCTCCACCGAGAGCTCGAGGGCGTTGCGGGTGGTCTGGACGTAGCAGGCGAGCTCCCCGAGCATGTCGACCGTGGCCGGGCTGTGATCGCCGATCATCTCGGCCATGCGGGTGGCGAGGCCATAGGCGAACTCGAGCTTGGTGAGCGCCCGGGTGGTCGACTGGGTGGTCATGTTGATGGGGAAGCCGGTCCGGCCGATCGAGTTGTAGACCTCGACGTTGCCGTCGATGAAGATCCGATCCCACGGGACGACCACGTCGTCGAAGATGCAGAAGGCGTCCTGCTCGTCGAACCGGGACGACAGGGGCTTGTCCCACGGGTTCCCGGCGGCCGACAGCGAGTCCCGGCACAGGAAGGTCAGGCCCGGCGTGTCGAGCGGGATGGCGAAGGACACCGCGTACTCCTCGGCGCCGGCGGGGATCGGCAGGGCCGGGTACACCGTCTGCTCGTCGGCGAAGGGAGCCAGGGTGGCCAGGACCCGGGCGCCCCGCACGACGATGCCCTCTGTGGTCTCGCCGACCTTTCGGATGGTGACCTTGTTCCCGAGGATCTTGGCGTCGGTCCGCTTATCGGTGGTGGGCTGGATGATGGTGTGGGTCAGCGACACGTCGGCGTCGGCCAGATGGTTCTGGAAGGCGACCAGGTTGGCGGCACCCTGCTCGTTGCGGCCGTCCTCCCCGGCCCACACCCACGGGGCCGACGCGAAGGCCGAGAACTTCATGTTCATATAGTCTGGGGTGCGGCCCATCAGGCCCATCGACGTCTCACTGAGGCGGACCAGCCCGGCGTGACGGCGTCGGATGTCGTCGTGGGAGCGGGGGAGAAGGTGGCTGATGTTGGTCGGTTCGCCGGTGTCGGGCTTGGTGAACAGACACTCGTCGGCGAACTCGTGTTGGCGGTCGAAGTAGCGGGCCAGGGACGCGGCCGCGCCCGTGGTGAGCGGATGCTCGGTGACGTCGCCGATCCGGTCTCCGTCGACCCAGACGTGGCGCGGCCGTGTTCTCAGCTCGGCCAGGAACTCGGCTCCGGTGCGTGCCCCCATGATGGCGCCTCCCCCTTGCCCTACCGGGCGGTATGTCGGTGTGATGATTGCCGACTGCCTTTGCTGTAGCGATCACTACAGCAAAGGCAGCGTACCCTGGCTGGGCTGGACAAGACAAGAGGCGGTGCGCCGAGCGGCGGTGTCGGTCGAGGCCGTCACGCCGGGCACCCCGGGGGAGTGGAAACGATGAGGCCGAAGACCGATCGGCGGAGCCGGCAGGGGGAAGCGTCCCGACGTCGCATCATCGAGGCCACCCTCGAACTGGCTCAGGAGCGCGGGTACACGGCCACGTCGATCGCCAAGGTCTCGGAGCGCTCGGGACTACCGGCCAGTTCCGTGTACTGGCACTTCGAGAGCAAGGACGCCCTGTTCGCCGCGGTGATCGACGACAGCTTCGACCGGTGGCGCCGTTCCATGCCGGGCTGGGAACCCCTCGGGGACGGTCAGGACCGGCGGGAGGTGGTGGCGGAACGGATCGACCGGGCCGTGGCCAGCATCGCCTCCAACCCCCACTTCTGGCGTCTCGGCCTGATGCTCGCCCTGGAGCATCACCCGGTCGAACCGACCGCCCGTCAGCGGTTCATCGACATCCGGACCCGGGTGATCGACAACATGGATCGGTTCTGGAACGGGGTGATCACCGGCGGTGGGGCGCCCGACGCTCGATCCCGACGGCTGGCCCGGTTCACGATGGCCGTCGCCGACGGCTTGTTCGTGGCGGCCCAGGTGGAAGGGCCCGCCGATCTGGGTGAGTTGGGCGACATCCTGACCGAGGTCCTGTGCCAGGCGGCCGGGCGGGCGGCGGGCGACGATGATGGGGGAGCGGCCGGTACAACCCCGACCGCGGGTCCCTGATCCCGGCTCCGAGCACGCCGGCCCCGTGCGGTACATTGACGTGCTGGTCCGGTCGGAAGGGGACGCCATGGATCGATTCGAGCAGCGCACCGTCGTGGTCACCGGGGGCGGGGGTGGGATCGGGAGCGCGGTTTGTGCCGGGTTCGCGGCCGAGGGTGCGGCGGTGGCCGTGCTCGACCGGTCCGGCGACGCCGCGTCGGCCACCGCGGCCGCCATCACCCACGCCGGCGGCCGGGCGATCCCCGTCGAGTCCGACATCACCGAGCGGGCCTCGGTCGACGCCGCGGTCGCCCTCGTGGCCGAACAGCTCGGACCGGTCGACGTTCTGGTCAACAACGCCGGTTGGGACCTGTTCGTTCCCTTCCTCGACACCAGCCCCGACGACTGGGCCCGCCTGATCGACATCAACCTCGTCGGGGCGCTGAACATGCACCACGCGGTGCTGCCGGGCATGGTGGAGCGAGGCGCCGGTCGGGTCGTCACCGTGGCCTCGGACGCGGCCCGGGTGGGGTCGTCGGGCGAAGCGGTCTATGCCGCCTGCAAGGCCGGCCTGGTCGCCTTCTCCAAGACCCTGGCCCGGGAGCATTCCCGTCACGGTGTCACCTTCAACGTGGTGTGCCCCGGCCCCACCGACACCGCCCTGCTGGCCACCGTCACCGGCACCGCGGCCAACCCGGAGAAGCTACGGGAGGCGTTCCGCCGGGCCATCCCCATGGGCCGGCTCGGCCAACCCGAGGACCTGGTGGGGGCGGTGCTGTTCTTCGCCAGTGACGACGCCGGCTTCGTCACCGGCCAGGTGCTGAGCGTGTCCGGTGGCCTCACCATGGCCGGCTGACCCGGCCATGATGAGGTGATGTCGGCTACTTGCGGGTGACGGTCACCGGGAGGGCGGTGTACCCCTTGACGAACGACGAGAAGGTCCGGGTGGGCTCGGCTTGGACCTCGATGCGTTCGAAACGGGCCAGGATCTCCTCCCACAACACCCGGAGCTGCAGTTCGGCCAGGCGGCTGCCCATGCAGAAGTGGATGCCGTAGCCGAACGAGAGGTGCCGGTCGGCGTTGGGCCGCTCGATGTCGATCACGTCGGCGTTGTCGCCGAACATCGCCTCGTCGCGGTTGGCCGACAGATACCACATCAGCACCTGGTCGTCCTTGCGGATCTGCTTGCCGCCGAACTCACAGTCGTGGTTCGCGGTCCGCCGCATGTAGGGCAGCGGGGTCTGCCAGCGGATGATCTCGGGCACCATCCCGGCGATCAGGCCCGGGTCGGCGATCAGCTTGTCGTACTGATCGGGGAACAGGTTGAGCCCGTACACGCTGCCCGACATGGTGTTGCGGGTGGTGTCGTTGCCGCCGACGATCAGCAGCAACAGGTTGCCCAGATGGTCGACGGTGGGCATGTCCTTGGTCGCCTCACCGTGGACGAGCATCGAGACCAGATCGTTCCCCGGGTTCTTGCGCCGCTCCTCCCACAGGTTCTCGAAGTAGGCGACGCACTCCATCATCTCGGCCCGCTTCTGGGTCTCGGACTCCACGAGACCGCCGGGCTCCGGGATGGCGAACACGATGTCGGACCAGTGGGTCAGCTTGCGGCGATCCTCGAACGGGAAATCGAACAGGGTGGCCAGCATCATCGTGGTCAGCTCGATCGACACCGTGTCGACCCAATCGAACGTCTCCCCCTCGGGAAGGGACTCGAGCACCTGGATGGTGCGCTGGCGGATGAGCGGCTCCACATTGCGGAGGTTCTTCGGGGCCGCCACCGAGCGCACCGTGTTGCGTTGCTCGCCGTGTTTGGGCGGATCCATGGCGATGAACGGCGGGGCCGTACGTTGCAGGTTGGCCGGTCGTGGGGTGCCGACCTTCACCCCGATTGCGATCCCCTCGGCCGACGAGAACGTCTTCCAGTCGCCGTCGACGGCGCGGACGTCGTCGTACCGGCTGATCGACCAGTACCGGCCGGCGGTCTCGAGCTCGTTCAGGTGAACGGGGTCCTCCCGGCGGAGCCGTTCGAAGTAGGGCTGCCACCGGTTGTCCCGGTACAGGTGGGGGTTGAGGGGATTGATCTCCTCCAATGACAGCTGGTCGGCCGGGGCCACGTCGGCGCCGTTGGCCGCCTGCTCCTGCTCGGGGGTGCGGAATCCGCCGTCGACGTCGTCGGTGGCGGTCTGCGGGGAATCACTGGCGGTGTAGGTCATGAGACTGCCTGTTCTGGGTCGGAGGAGTGGAGGGGCGACGGGGCGGACTGCCGTTCGTCAGTGTCGGATGGCACATCGCTGCCCACGACAATACCGCTTGGTAACCCAACGGCTCCAACACGCCTTCGGTTGAACGCCGGCTCAGCCATGCCGGAGACCTCCTGGTGAGGCGTCTGCCCACTGGTGCGGTATCGGCCCGTACGCCAGCGCCGTGTCCCTTTCCTGACTACGGTGAGGATTCGATCGTTCCAGGCGACAGCACCGGGAGGACAGATGGCGGACTTCGAGTACGACGTGCTCATCATCGGATCCGGGTTCGGTGGGAGCGTCTCGGCGTTCCGGGCCGCCGAGAAGGGCTACACCGTCGGGGTACTGGAGGCCGGTCGGCGATGGACCGACGACACGGTGCCCAAGTCGAGCTGGGATCTCAAGGACTATGTCTGGATGCCCGAGCTGGAGCTGTTCGGCATGCAGCGGATCGAGCTGCTCGACGACGTCTCCATCGTCTGCGGCTCCGGGGTCGGCGGCGGCTCCCAGGTGTACGCCAACACCCTCTACGTGCCACCGGCCCCGTTCTTCCAGGCCGAGGAGTGGAAGGACATCACGGCGTGGGACGAGGAACTGGCCCCGTACATCGACCAGGCCAAGCGCATGCTCGGCGTCACCCGCGACCCGTACCTGTCCAATGACGTCGATCGCATCCTGCAGAAGGTCGTCAAGGGCGAGGGACGGGGCAGCTCCTACAACCGCGCTCCGGTCGGGGTGTACTTCGGGGAGCCCGGTGTCGAGGCCGACGACCCGTACTTCGGCGGGGTCGGCCCGCGGCGGCGTGGCTGTGTCAACTGCGCCCAGTGCATGACCGGCTGTGGGTTCAACGCCAAGAACAAGCTCGACAGCAACTACCTGTATCTCGCCGAGGCCCTCGGCGCCCGGATCCATGAGCTGAGTGAGGCCTACGAGATCACCCCGCTGGAAACCGGGGGGTTCGAGGTGCACTCCCGGCACCCCGGATGGGTGCAGCGTGGCGTCCACTACGGCCACAAGACCTTCAGGGCGAAGGACGTCGTCGTCTCGGCCCACGCCTACGGTTCCCAGAAGCTGCTGGCCCACATGCAGTACAAGGGGAACCTCGACAAGCTCTCCGGCCAGCTCGGCCAACGGGCCCGGACCAACTCCGAGATGTTGCTCACCCTCACCCTTCCCTACGACACCTGGAAGGAGGACCCCGAGCGCTTCCACATGTCTCCCGGTGCCGTGGCCATCACCTCGGGGGTGTGGCCCGACTCCGAGACGAGCATCGAGCCGACCTTCTTCGGCGTGGGGAGCAACGCCTGGGCCATGCTCTTCAACTGGCACCAGGAAGGGCCGCAGAAGCACCCGCTGGCCGATCTCGTGCGCGAGGCGGTGCTGCATCCGAAGAAGGTGTTCGGCAATTTCGACGCCCGGAACTGGTCCGAGCGCACGGTGCTGCTGTTGTGCATGCAGACCAAGGACAACTACATCGACCTGTTCTGGCACGACGGCATGTTGCACAGCAAGCAAGGCGGCGGCGATCCGGTCACCGTGCACATCCCCGAGGTCGAGGCGTTCGCCGACAAGGTGGCCGAACGGATGGGCGCGAACCAGGAGGCCCTGATCTTCGAGCACATTGACATGGCCGCCTCCGCCCACTTCATCGGTGGCATCACCATCGGCGAGACGGCCGACACCGGCGCCATCGATCCCTACCAGCGGGCTTTCGGGTACGAGGGCCTGCACGTGATCGACGGCAGCGTCATGCCCGCCAACCCGGGGGTGACTCCGTCGCTGATGATCACCTCGCTCGCGGAGCGCGCCCTGTCGTTCTGGCCCAACAAGGGCGACGACGACCCCCGCCCCGCACTCGGCTCGGGGTACAAGCGGATCGCGCCGGTCATGCCACACCGGCCGTTCGTCCCGGCGGGAGCCCCCGGCGAGCTGCGCCTCGACGCCACCGTCGAGGACACCATTCCCGACTATCCCTACGACGTCTGAGCCCGATCGGAGCCGAAGATGAGCACTGCTGATGTCTACCGTTCGATGGGCGAGATCGATGAACTCGATGATTTCACGGTCGTTCCCTACTACGTGGAGGGGGTCAAGCGGCGGGTGTCGGTGACCCAGGTCGACGGGACCCTGCATGCGTTCGACGACCTTTGTCCCGAGCACGGCTGCCCGCTGTCCGCCGGGATGCTCATCGGCACGCGCATCATGTGCCAGTGCGGGGGGTGCACGTTCGACGTCACCTCCGGCGCGGTGCTGCGCGGCCCGGCCAGTTCACCACTGCGGACCTACCCGGTGCGCGAGCAGGACGGCACGGTCGAGATCCAGGTCTGACCCCGGAAACCCCGGTCCGGCTACGGAACCCCGTGGATGGCGAGGTAGTCGAGGAACTGGCGGGCCGCGGTGGCATTGATGTTGCGCCAGGTGTCGACGACGTCCTCGGAGCGGCTTCTGGTCAGATGGTCGAAGGTCTCGGTGAGCTCGGCCCGCTGGGCCGCGATGAGCGGCTGGGGATTCCGGTGGCGGCGCTGGTTGAGGCGGAGCTTGATGAGGAACTCGATCCGGAGGTCGCGGATGTGCTCGACCGGCCGGTCGAGCCAGCGGCCGGTCGCGGCCCGACCTGATGCCGTGAGGTGGTGAACGGAGCGGTTCGGGCCGGCATCGC
>JBKDZN010000214.1:0-9464 GCA_047971245.1 Acidimicrobiales bacterium | reverse complement strand
CAACTCGACACCGGCGAGTTCGTCGGCGGGTCCGGGGAACAGGCGGCGGGCTGAGGGCGCGTCCCGTTCCACACGTCCGCCCTGCTCGGGTGGTTCGGCCCGGGACGGGCGGTAGATTGTCACGTCTATGTACGCAGTGGTAGCCACCGGTGGCAAGCAGTACCGGGTCGAACAGGGCCAGACCCTCCAGGTCGAGCGGATCGGCGAGGTCGGAGCCGACATCGAGCTCCAGCCCGTCCTCTTGGTCGACGACGATCAGGTGATGGCCACACCCGACCAGCTGGCCGGAGTGACGGTCTCGGCCCGGGTCCTCGGCGAGAGCAAGGGCCCGAAGATCGACGGCTTCGTCTACAAGTCGAAGTCGAACAACCGGCGCCGGTTCGGGCATCGCCAGACGTACGCCACCATCGAAATCACCGGAATCAGCAGGGGCTGACGACATGTCGAAGACCAAGGGCGGCGGTTCCACCCGGAACGGCCGCGACTCTGAAAGCAAACGGCTCGGCGTGAAGGCCTACGACGGGGAACTGCTCCGTCCTGGCGCGATCATCGTGCGCCAACGGGGCACCAAGTTCCACCCAGGAGTCAATGTCGGGCGGGGCGGTGACGATACCCTCTTCGCCACGGCTCCCGGCCGGGTCAAGTTCGGCTTCCGCAAGGGTCGCCGTCTCGTCGACGTCGTCTCCGACTGACCGGTCTCGGACACACTGTCTCGGACACACTGTCTCGGACACACTGTCTCGGACAGACCCGGCTCGAACGCCGCATAGGCCGAACCGGTTCCGGCGATCCCAACCGGATCAGCCGGGAGTCCTGACAACCTGAATCACCGCAGAGCCGGACCGCTGATCCCACGGATCGGGTCCGGCTCCGCTGCGTCCTCGGACTGGGCCTTACGGTGTGGGCCCCCTGGACCGATCGTCTAAATTCGTTGTTCGTGGCCGCCGATATGGCGACCAATGGAGATCACCGGGACAAGCAGCGCCCGCCGGGGGCGAAGCCGCGAACGTGGCGCAGCCATGATCGAGGCCGCCATCGTCACCCCGGCCTTTTTCGCGCTCCTGTTCGGGATCCTCGAGTTCGGGCTGCTGTTCCGGTCGGTGCTCGCCACCAACAACGGCGCGGCCGAAGCGGCCCGGGCGGCCGCAGTCAGCGGGGCCCGACCGGAGGCCGACTACTTCATCCTCCGGTCGGTCCAACACGGCATCGGCGCCCTCAGCCTCGACCAGCTCGAATACGTCGTGGTGTTCCGGGCCGACGGCCCGGAATCCACCATGCCGCCCGCCTGCGCCAACGGTTCCATCGCCGCCCCGGCCGGCGACCCCACCGCACCGGCCTGCAACCGCTACGTGCGGGCCGATTTCTACAAGGAGCTCGACGATCCCGTCTCCGGCGAGGACACCGGGAACTTCCGGTGCGGACCCACCTCGATCGACCGGTACTGGTGCCCGACCGATCGTGACAACACCCTCGCCGGGGGCACCGACTATGTCGGCGTCACCGTCAAGACCCGGCACGATTTCATCACCGGCATCCTGCCCGGCGGCAAGGACCTCGGCCAGACCATGATCACCCGCCTGGAGCCGGTCGAATGACGGCCCGCCGCCGCGACCTGGCCCGGCCCAACGAGCGGGGCGCCGTGCTGGTGGAGTTCGCCATCGTGGCCTCCGTGCTGCTGCTGCTCGTGCTCGGCGTGATCGAGATCGGGGCGGGGTGGTCGTCTCGCCAGGTCCTCACCCAGGCCAGCCAGAAGGGGGCCCGGGTGGTGGCCCAGCTCGGCAAGGACCCGGCCGCCGACCGCGAAGCTCTCCTCGCCGTCCAGGCCGCCCTCGGCGGGTCGGACGTCACCATCGAGCGGGTCGTCATCTACCAGGCTGACGCGGCGGGGGCCATGCCCACGAGCTGCCGGACGGCGGTGGCCGGCGCGGCGGGGACCGCCCACTGCAATGTGTACGACGCCACCGCTCTCACCCAGCTCGGCAACCCGGCCGCCTTCAGCAACGGCACGACGTGCGGGATCTACGACAAGAACTGGTGTCCCCTGACCCGCGACACCGCCCTGTCCGATGCCACTGACTGGGTGGGTGTCGAAGTGACGGTGCGACGCAACTACCTGACCAAGATCCTCGGCGGTGGCACCCACACCATGACCGACGCCACGGTGATGCGGATCGAGCCAGACAAGGAATGAACACAGTGCGGCAAACACCATTCACCCGGCGGTCGTCCGGACCGCCCCCAGCTCCACAGCCACCGGCGAGCGACCGGAACGAGGCGGGGTACATCCTGCCCATGTCGGCGCTGATCATCATCCCCCTGATGATCTTCGCGGCGTTCGCCACCGACGTCGGCTACTGGTACGTCCGAGCCGACGAGGCCCAACGGACTGCTGACGCCGCATCCCTGGCCGGCACCGTCTGGTTGCCGGATGAGGCCAAGGCGGTCGAGGTGGCCCATGAGACCGCGGCCCGCAACGGCTACCGGTCCCCGGAATGGGTCGCCACCCACGGCGGCCAGGCCAACGCCACCATCACCGTCAACACCGTCGCCAACCGGACCGGCCTCCAGGTCGACATCGACGTCAAGGCCGAGTCGTTCTTCGGGGCCGTGGTCCTCGACGAGATCGCCATCGAACGGCAGGCGATCGCCACCCAGAGCGATCCGGTCAAGATGGGCAACCCCACCAACGGTCTGGGGACCGGCAACCTGACCGTCTCCGAGCTGGGTCAACCGTCCGACGGGGTCTGGCTGAGCGTCACCGGCTGGTGCTACGATCACCAGAACGGTGATCCCTTCGGTGTCGGGTTCATCGGCACCGCGGCGGCGGGAGGCGACCCGTACGCGGCCTGCACCGGTCCCAACGGTGGGGACAACCCGACCTACGACGAGGACGCCTACACCTACGTGATCGATGTGCCCCCCGGCGCCGGCCAGGTGGTAGTCGAGGTGTTCGAACCCGGCCTCTGCTACGACACCGACCCGACCGACGCCTACAACAGCGCCAATGACTGGAGCGACAACGGACCGCAGCTCCGGACCCGGTTGTACGCCAACGACTCGACCTACCTGTACCACACCGACAACCTGGAAGCGGCCCCGGTCCGGGACATCACCTGGAGCAAGAGCACCTGCAAGTACAAGCTGAGCGCCTACAGCCGTTGGTGGCCGATGCATGTGATCCCGTCGGGCACGGTGGGGGAGGGGCGGTGGTACCTCCGCACCAGCACCACGCCGAACGCCACGGAAACCGGGAAGAACGACTTCGCCATCAGGGCGCGTCGCCTCACCGAGACCGAGCTGTGCAGCAGCCTGACCGACCCCACCTGCCCCCAGGTGTACGCCCTCGAATGGCTCCCGGTGTGGCGGCCCCCGTTCGACGGTTCCGGGGCCGCCGCCGAGTTCTACCTGGCCGAGATCTCCGAGCAGTACGCCGGGCGTGACGTCACCATCACCATGTTCGACCCCGGGGAAGGTATGGACAACGTCCAGTTCCTCGATCCGTTCGGGAACTCGGTCAAGTTCGACCAGAAGCTGGTGAACTGCGCCGTGGGCAAGATGTGCAGCAACCCCACCCAGTGGCCCGACACCACACCGGCCGCCAACGACCAGTGCTCCGGCGATCCCTGCCTCGAAGTCACCGACGCCCGGTTCCAGGACCAGTGGATCCAGGTGACCACCCGACTGCCCGCCGACTACTCCTGCAGCTCGGACTGCTGGTGGAAGATCCGCTACACGCCCGAGGGCACCGCGTCGGTCAACGACCGGACCACCTGGTCGGTCAAGGTGGTCGGCGGACCGGTGCATCTCGTGGAGTAGCCGCGGCGCCGTATCCTGGGCTGCGGTGTCCAACTTCGTCGACGAGTGCAACCTCTGTGTGCGGGGCGGGGACGGCGGCGCCGGCTGTGTCTCGTTCCGCCGGGAGGCCCACGTGCCCAAGGGCGGCCCCGACGGGGGCGACGGGGGCGACGGCGGATCCGTGTGTCTCGAAGCCGACGTCAACGTCGCCTCCCTCCTCGCCTTCCGGGACTACCCGTTCCGGGGCGGGGAGAACGGCACCCACGGTCAGGGCAGCAACAAGCACGGACGGCGCGGCGCCGACAACACCGTTCCCGTCCCCGTCGGCACGGTGGTACACGACCGCGACACCGGTGAGATCGTGGCCGACCTGGCCGCCCCCGGTGACCGGTGGCTCGCCGCCGCCGGCGGCACCGGGGGCCGGGGCAACGCCCGGTTCCTGACCAACCGCCGCCGGGCCCCCGCCTTCGCCGAGCAAGGCGAGGCCTGCCAGGACACCTGGTACCGCCTCGAGCTCAAACTCCTGGCCGACGTGGCCCTCGTCGGGTTCCCGAGCGTCGGCAAGAGCACCCTCATCTCGGTGATCTCGGCCGCCAAACCCAAGATCGCCGACTACCCCTTCACCACCCTCGAACCCAACCTCGGGGTGGTCCGGGTGGACGACGACCACCAGTTCGTGGTGGCCGACCTGCCCGGCCTGATCGAAGGGGCGAGTACGGGCCACGGCCTGGGCCTCCGCTTCCTGCGGCACACCGAACGGGCCCGGGTGCTGGTCTACCTGCTCGATCTCACCTCGGTCGACGGGCCCAGTCCCCGCCACCAGCTCGAGGTGCTGCAACGGGAACTGGCCGCCTTCCAACCCGACCTGGCCGACCGGCCCAGCCTGGTGGTCGGCACCAAGGTCGATCAGATCAGTCCCGAGGACTGGGGCGACGACGCCCCCGTCGACCTCGCCGTGTCGGCGGTCACCGGCCGCAACGTCCGCCCCCTGATCTGGCGCCTCTCGGAGATGGTCACCGCGGCCCGTGGGGTGGAACCGAGCCGCCCCGCCCATGTGCTCCACCGGCCCGAACCGATGGGGGTGACGGTGGTGCGGGACCCCGACGGCGCGTGGCGGGTGGTGGGCCGGCAGGCGGAACGGGCCGTGGCCCTGTCCGATCTGACCGACGTGGGCGCGCTCGACTACGCCCGCCACCGTCTCGACCGGCTCGGGGTCGACAAGGCCCTGCGCCGGGCCGGCGTCGACGACGGGGACACCGTCCGGATCGGTAGCTTCGAGTTCGACTACGAGTCGGACCTGTGAGCCGGATCGTGGTCCGGACACTGCCGCCGCGGGATCGAGTCCGATCGAACGAGGGTCGCCAACGGAGCGAGGGTCACCAACCGTGCGAGTAGTGGTCAAGATCGGGTCATCGTCACTGGTGACCGAGGACGGGAACCTGCGCGACACCGCGGTGGCCAAGCTCGCCGCCGAGGTGGCACGGGCCATGGCGGACGGCCACCAGGTCGTGGTGGTCACCAGCGCCGCCATCGCCACCGGGTTGCGGCCCTTCGGCTTCGACCCTCACGACCGCCCCCGCGACGAGGCCGTGCTCCGGGCGGCGTCCGCCGTGGGCCAGATCCACCTCATGGCCACCTACCAGGCGGCCCTGGCCGCCGAAGGGTTGGTGTCGGGCCAGGTCCTCCTGGCCCCGACGGACTTCTGGTTCCGGAACCGCTACCTGAAAAGCCGCGACACCATCATTGCCCTCCTGGCCCACGGGGCGGTCCCGGTCATCAACGAGAACGACGCCGTCGCCGACGATGACATCCGTTTCGGTGACAATGACCGCTTGGCCGCCCTCGTCGCCCACCTGATCGACGCCGACCGCCTCGTCCTGCTCACCGACACTGCCGGTCTGTTCACCGCGGATCCCCGGGCCGACACCGACGCCTCCCTCATCGAAGAGATCATCGAGTTCGATCAGCACCTCGAGGAGATGGCGGGCGGGCCGGGCTCATCGGCCGGCCGGGGCGGGATGGCCTCGAAGCTGGCCGCGGCCAAGATCGCCACCTGGTCGGGGGTGGCCGCGGTGATCGCTCAAGCCGACCGGCCCCAGGTGGTCAACGACGCCCTGGCCGGGGTGGACGGGATCGGCACCACCTTCCGACCCCGGGCGGCCCGCCTGTCGGCCCGGAAACTGTGGATCGCCTTCGCCCAACGGTCGACGGGGCGGATCGTCGTCGACGACGGGGCGCGCCGGGCACTCACCGAACGTAGCAGCTCCCTGCTGCCGGCCGGGATCCGCAAGGTCGAGGGCACATTCCCCGCTGATGACGCCGTCGAGGTCGCCGATCAGGACGGCGAGGTGTTCGCCAAGGGACTGGTTCGTTGGTCGAGCGAACAGCTCGGCCTGCACGCCGGGCGCCGAACCTCCGAGGTCCCCGACGACCTCACCGACGAGGTCATCCACCGGGACGACCTCGTCATGCTGCCGGCTTCTTGAGCCGGCACGGGGTCATGCTGCCGGCTTCTTGAGCCGGCACGGGGTCATGCCGGCGGCTTCTTGACCCCGGGGTGTGCTGTGGCCCGGGGGCTGGGTCGGCGCCGGGTCAGGAAGTGGTGCTGGTGTCGGTCTGGGGTGGGGTCGGCTCCGACGCCTGACCGACCGACGGTGTCGCGGTCGGTTCCGACGCGGTGGCCGGGGCCTCCAGACCGAGCTGGGCCCGGATATCGCTCAGGCGGGCCTGGGCCTCGACGTTCATGGAGGCCTGCTCGACCTCCAGCATCCGGCCCTCAACCGAGTTCTGGGCCAATTCCGAGGCCCCCTTGGCCTTGGCGTACCGGCTCTCGACCTTCTCCCTCACCTCTTCGAAGGTGGGGACCTCCTCGCCCACCCGCTCCGACAGTGACGACATGGCCGAGTTGAGCTGCTCCTGCATCTTGGCCTGGTCGAGCTGGGACAGAAGCTTCTGGCGCTCCGACAGCTTCTTCTGCAGGGCGGCGGAGTTCTGGTTGACGGCCTGCTTGGCCTGTTCCGCGGCCTGGGAAGCCTGGAGATGCAGGGCCTTGAGGTCTTCCACCTCCTGCTCCAGGGCCACCATCCGGTTGGCGAACGACTCGGCCGCAGTCGTGTACTGCGTCATCTTCTCCTGGTCGCCCTTCTTCTGGGCGTCATCGGCCATCATCACCGCCTGGCGGGCGTTACCCGAGACCTTCTCGTACTCCTCCATGGCCCGGTTGAGCCGGATCTCGGTCTGTTTCTGGTGGGCGATCACATTGGCCGCCTGCTCCTTCAGCTGGCGGTGCTGCTGATTGGCCTCGTTGATCGCCTGCTCGAGCTGGATCTTGGGGTCGGCGCGCTCGTTGAAGCTCGACTCGCCCCGGGCCACCAGGTAGTTCCACCAACGCCTGAGCAACTTGAACATGGGTCGAATGCTACCCCCGACAAGGTCACGACCCCGTGCATCCGGAACTAGTCCCCAGCGGCTCCATCGGGTGGCGCCGACGCCGGTCGACCGGAGGGCTCGTCGTCGGGTCCGGTCGGCACCGCGGCGATGTCGACGGCCTCGAGCGTGGTGAGTTGTACGTCGGTGGGATCCTCGATGTCGACCAGCCGGGTGGCGTGGTTGGCCACCGCGGCTTCGAACAGGTTCCTGGCCAGGCGGCCGTTGCCGAATCCCGGGCCGCGGTTATGGCTGCCGAACCACGCCTCGGCCGCCTCGTCGGCCTCGCCGGTCAGCCGGTAGGCGGAGCTCTCGGCGATCCGGTCCAGGATCAGGACCAGCTCGGCGTCGGTGTAGTCGGGGAAGACGATGGTCTTGGGGAACCGGCTCTGGAACCCCGGGTTGGTGGCCACCAGCTCGGCCATCTCGGCCGGGTAACCGGCCAGGATCACCACCATGGTGTCGCGCCGGTCCTCCACCTGTTTCACCACCGCGTCGATCGCTTCCCGACCGAAATCCCGTTCCCCGCCCCGGGTCAGGGAGTACGCCTCGTCGATCAGGAGGACTCCGCCGTCGGCGGCCTCGAACACCTCGGCCACCTTGGTGGCGGTCTGGCCCACGAATCCCACCACCAGGCCGCTGCGGTCCACCTCGGTGAGGTGGCCGCGGGCCACCACGCCCAGGCTCCGGTAGATCCGGGCCAGCAGGCGGGCCACGGTGGTCTTCCCCGTACCGGGGTTGCCGCTGAAGATGAGGTGGTTGGTCTTGTCGACCACGGGCAGGCCCCGCTCGGCCCGGAGCTGCTGGACCCGGAGCAGGGCGGTGAGTAGGCGGACCTCCCGTTTCACCGGTTCCAGGCCGATCAGGCGGTCGAGCTCGACCAGCAGGTCGTCGATGGGTTCCGGCGGCGGGTCGGGTTCGGGTGCGGCCGCCGCTTCGGCCGGCCCCGCTCCGTCGGTGCGCCCCGGGCCTTCCCGCCCCGTCTGGGCCGGGGTGCCCGGCGCCGCCGGCCGCCCGGTGGGCAGGGTGGCCAGCACCAGCCGCCGGTAGGCATCGATGGCCTCCAGCTCGGACTCCGAGGGGTAGGCGTCGAGCGAGGCGACGGTGTGGGCCAGGGTCATCGCCGCGTCGTAGTACCGGCGGGCCAGGGTCGTGCCCCGCCGGGCGTCCACCTCCACCAGGGTGATCAGCAGCTCGGACGGGGTGCGGAGCCAGGTGATCCTCCCGGTCACCAGCCCGTTGTCCCGGATCGTGGCCGGGGTGGTCGCCTCGGGGATGTGGCCGAGGTGGGTGAACGCCGCCACCAGGGCCCACAGCTCGTCGTCGGTGTGCCGACCGTCGGCGTCGATCAGGGCGCAGCACAGGGAGAACGCCTCCAGCAGGGCGTCCCGGCGGAGCTGGTCGCGATCGACCGACGTGCCGGCCGCGGCCTCGGCCAACGCCCCGCCGACGGCGTCGACGAACCCATCCACAGCAGTGGTCAACCCGCGATCCATCCGCGCCGAGGCTAGTGCCACCCCTATTCGTATTGACCGTCGGGATACACCGTCTTGTACGGTGTCGACCATGAGCCACCGCTTTGAGTCCGTCGACGCCGTCCGCCAGGGCCTCGCGCAGGTCGACTACCTGGCTGACGATTCGATCGCCGGGGTCGCCTATCTTGCCGACCGCCTGGGCAAGCCCGTCCTGATCGAGGGGCCGGCCGGCACCGGGAAGACCCAGCTGGCCAAGTCGGTGGCCGAGATGACCGGCTCCCGACTCATCCGCCTCCAGTGCTACGAGGGGCTGGACGAGTCCAAGGCCCTCTACGAGTGGAACTACAAGAAGCAGCTGCTGCGGATCCAGGCCGAGAGCGACGATTCCACCTGGGCCGACATCCAGGACGACATCTTCTCCGACGAGTTCCTGCTCACCCGGCCCCTGCTCGAAGCCATCACGGCGGACGACCCGGTGGTGTTGTTGATCGACGAGGTCGACCGGGTGGAACTGGAGACCGAGGCCCTGCTGTTGGAGATCCTGTCGGACTACCAGGTCTCCATTCCCGAGCTCGGCACCATCGAGGCCAAGCAGATCCCGCTGGTCTTCCTGACCTCCAACAACACCCGGGAGCTGTCCGAGGCCTTGAAGCGGCGCTGCCTGTTCCTCCACCTCGACTACCCGGAGATGGACCGCGAGAAGGAGATCGTGCTCACCAAGGTGCCCGACATCAGCGACAACCTGGCCGACCAGGTGGCCCGGATCGT
>JBKDZN010000213.1:0-26819 GCA_047971245.1 Acidimicrobiales bacterium | reverse complement strand
GACGGGCCGGTCGGGTTCCCCCGACGGCCGCGGGCACCGGGGGAAGCCGTCTCCCAGGGCGCCGCCGCCCACCATCCGGGGCCCGGAGCCGACCATGATGCGGCGGCGGCCGGTCGACGCCAGGCCGCCCCGGTCCCGGTGACATCCACGACGGTACTTCGCCGGGTCGACCATCCGGTCTCGCGACCGGACGAGGGCGACGTCGGCGACCAGGACGCGCCGATGGCCTCGCCCCGACCCTCCCCGGCCGAGGCCGACGGAGGGGCCGCAACGGCTGCGGCCGCGCAGAGCGCGGCTGACCTCGACGGGACGACCGCGGTGCCGGCCGGTGATCCACTGGCCACCGGACCGGAGGTACCGTCCGCCGGGGTGATGGTGCGCGTCCTCGGGCCGGTCGACGTGGTCGGTCTCGACACCGAACTGACCTCCCAGCAGCTCTCCCTGCTGACCTTCCTGGCCTGCCGCGGTCCGGCCGGCAAGGCGGTGATCGTCGATGCTCTGTGGGACGGGCAGGTCATCAGCCGCAGCCGGTTCCCCAATCTGTTGGCCGAGCTACGAGCCCGGGTGGGACGCCACCGGATCCCCGAGGCGGTGAACGGTCGCTACCAGGTCGCGGAGGTCGACACCGACCTGGCCCACTTCGAACGCCTGGCCGCCCCAGGAGCCGATGGGGACGGGGCGGACGACGATGCCGAGGTCCGGCGCCGGCTGCGGGCCGCCCTCGATCTCGTTCGAGGGGCTCCCCTCACGGTGCCCGGTCCCCGGTTCTGGACCTGGGTCGATGACCACACCCACTTCGCCACCGGCCTCGAGGCCCTGGTGGCCGATGTGGCGGCCCGGTTGGCCCGGTCGGCGCGTCGGGCCGGCGACACCGAGGCCGCGGTGTGGGCGTGTCGTCGTGGTCTCGAAGCGGCGGCCATGGATCAGACCCTGGTGTCGATGCTCACCGAGCTGTACGTCGAGCTCGGTCATCACGGGTCGGCTCGACGGTTGGTCGAGGGGTGGGAGGAACGCATCAGCCGCCTCGACTGTGGTGAGCCCTCCGACGAGCCCCGGCGACGGTTGGCCGTCGACCACTGAACGGCCGGTTCAGGCCGTTCGCACCAGGGGCCGGGAGGGGTTGCGACCAGCGGCCACCGCACCGGCGGATCCGCCCGTGGTGGTGCTGGCGTCGGGAGCGCTGGTGTCGATCGGTTCGCTGGTCGACGACGAGGCCGAGGTCGGCATCGTCGTCGATGTCGTCGACGTCGTCGTGGTCGACGATGAGGTCGACGTCGAACTCGACGGGGCGGTGGTCGGTGCCGTGGTCGCTTCGGTGGTCGTGGTGGTCGGTCGGGTCGTGGTCGTCGTCGTCGTCGAGGGTTTCGCCGTGGTGGTGGTCGTGGACGAGGCCGGCGTTCCCGCCGAGGTGGCCGGACTCGTGCCACCGGAAGCCCCGGACCGACCCGACGAGGTCGAGGCGGAGGTCGCGCTCCCGGATCGGGTGGTCGCCGTGCGGTCTCCACCGTCGGATGACGAGTCGGTGGTGCCGGCCGGGTCGTCGCCCTGATCGGCCGGGGCGCCGGCCGACGCCTGGCCACCGGTTGTGGGCGCGGCCGGGTCACCGGTGGCCTCGACGCTGGAGGCCGTGGACACGTCGGTCGAGTCGGTGGCTCCGGAATCCGGGTCGTCGCGGTTCAGGGCCCACACCGCGCCGCCGAGGACCAGGACGGCGACGATGCCCAGACCCACCAGCAGCATGAGCCGGGGTGAGGTGGGCGACGGTTCGGGGCGGAACTCCAGGCGATCGCCTGAGTCATAGTCGTACCCGTCGCCGTCCTCGACGGCGAGCCGTACGCTCGGGGCCGGTTCGGCGGCTCGGGTGGGGGCCGGTCCAGCCGCCAGGAGCGGCGTCGGTGGCACGGGACCTTGGGTGGGAAGCACCTCGGTTCGGGACGTTTCCGGCCGTTGCGGGAGCAGGCCACCGCGACCGGCTGGAGGCGGTGACTCGTCGGGCATCCTCGGCCCCCGGCTCTCGGCGCGGCCATCCGGCCCCTCGAGCAGAGGGCCTTGCGGCTGCCGTCGGGGCGGTCCCGCCGTCGTGGCCGGTGGGCCGAACACGCTGAACACCCCGGCCGACGGTGGCACCGCCGTATTGGGGGCGGCCGGTGCCGCGGTGTTGTGGGCGGCCGGTGCCGCGGTGTTGTGGGCGGACGGTGCCGCGGTGTCCAGGGCGGACGGTGGGATCGACCCGGACGGCGGTGCCGTCGCGTTTCGGGCGGACGGCCCGGCGGAACCGGGCGACGCGACCGCGTTACCGGCGGAGGCGCCCTCGGGGGCCAGGGCCGCGGGGGAGGGGGTTGCCGGCGGAGGCGAGGACGGGGCGACGGCCGCGGTCGCCGCCGCCGAGGCCGCGGTGCGTGGCGCTGCGGTGGCGTTGCCGGCAACTGGGCGGCCGGGCGCCCCCCGGGACGGGACGGTGACCGGCACCGTGCTGGTGGGCTCGGCCCGGAACCAGCCGTCGACCCGGGCGGCTGGCGCGTCCCGCTCACCCCGCCCGGCCCAGATGGCCGCCCCCAAGGCCACGGTGTGTTTTGGGTGGCGATCCACGGCGATCGGCCGGCCGAGTTCGGCGCCGACCACCTCGGCCACCAGCGGTATGCGCGACGAGCCGCCCACCAGCAGCACCGCCGACAGCTCCTGGGGCGACAACGAGGCCGACTGGACGGCGCGACGGAGGGCTTCGATGGTCTGCTGCAGCAGGGGTCTGATCATGGCCTCGAACTCGGCCCGAGTGAGGCGGACCTCGGTGCGGTGCCCGGGCAGCACCACCGGAATCGTCACCTCGGTGTCGGTGGAGAGGATCTCCTTGGCCTCCACACACTCCCGGCGGAGCTGGGCCAAGGCCTGGATGGCCTCGAGATCGTTCGGATCGAGGGACTCGAGCTCATCGGAACAGAACCGGAGCACGTGCTGGAAGACGGCCTCGTCGAAATCGACCCCGCCGAGGCGCTCGATGCCCTCGGCCTCGCCGAGCACCTCGAACCCGTCGGCGGTCTTCAACAACACCGCGGCGTCGAAGGTGCCGCCCCCCAGGTCGTACACCGCCACCGCCTGACCCGGCGCCAGGCGCTCGGCGGCGGCGAAATGAACGGCCGCGGCCACCGGCTCGGCCAGCATGGCCACCCGGCCGAGGCCGGCGAGGCCGACCGCCTGCTCCAGCACATCGATCCGATACGGTCCCCAGTTCGCCGGGTGGGTCAGGGTGATCGAGCGGGGCTCCGCCCCCTGCCGCTCCACCACGGTGTCGTGGACGAAGCGCAGCAGTTCGGCCATGAGGACGGCGACCGGGTAGGGCGACCCCCCGACGACCACCGGCGTGGTGTCGCCGACCCGCCGCTTGAACTCCCGGACCAGTCGGGTCGGGTCGGCCTGGCCGCGCCGGCGGGCCGCGTCGCCGGTGAGGACCTGCCCGTCTTCCCGGAAATAGAGGACGGCCGGGACCACGGCCGCACGATCACCTAACGTTATGATTTGCGGTCGTCCGTGTTCGACGATGCCGGCCGCGACATAGGTGGCGCCGAGGTCGATGCCGAGGTCGTACGCGCGAGCGCTCGTCTCCATGTCGTTACCGATCGTCGGGGCGTGCGGGTGATACATCTGTGAACATTCAAGGCATACCTACACCCAAAATGGGTATCGGGTACTCATGTGCTTCGGGCACCGTCGATGTTGAGTATGCGACATGGAGCCGCCGTGGAGGCGGCGGGGGCGGCCGGACCTGCCGGCCGCCTGCAGAAAGGGAGTCCCCGCATGTCCATGCTGCAAGAGTTCTTCGTGTTCCTCGCCGACATGTTCGAGTCGAGCGACGAGCCCCTCGAGGCCGAGGCCGTCACCCGGCGGATGGTCGAAGGCGGCTACGAGGAAGTCACCGCCTACGACGTTCGTGAAGCCGTCAGCCTCATGTACGACGAGGGCGACGTCTTCGACGCCAGCGACGCCTCGGCCCTCGAGGCCTACACCGGTGGCAACCATGTCGATCAGAGCTTCAGTGGCTCGAGCATCGGCGTGGCCTCGACCGGTGGCTCGGTGTCGGCCGGCGCCTCCGCCGGCGGCTCTGCCCCCGCGTCCAGCGGTGGTTCGGGTCACCACGGTGGATCGGGTCACCACACCCCGCCCCCGCCCCCCCTCGATCCCGTCGACGGTTTCAGCGAGCTGGATGCCGCGGTCGAGCACATCGTGTACGTGAGCCACATCACGAACCACAACAGCACCGTCAACAACACCACCATCGACGACCGTGACGTCTTCGAGGACAACGACACGATCACCGACGCCTCGGTCCACCAGGTCATCCTGGCCGGCGGCGACGTGGATCAGGACTTCGACAGCACCGTGATCGGCCAGGACAGCGTCGTGGCCGACGAGATCTCCGATTCGGAGATCGTCACCGGTGGCAACGAGGGCATCGTCGGCGACGTCGAGGGTTCGGCCGTGGTCGGCGACGGCAACGAGACCACCAGCCTGCTCGGCTCCAGCGGCAACATCCTGGGTGACGACAACGACGGCAACCTGGTCGGCGACGACAACGACGACAACGTCCTCGGCAATGGCAACGCCCAGGCCTTCGGTGACGGCGACGCCGTGACCGGCAACGGCAACGCCACCGGCGACGGCAGCTTCGTCGGCAACGGCAATGTGACCGGTGACGGCAACGTGGTCGGCGACGAGAACGCCGTCGGCGAGGGCAACAACACCGGTGACGGGAACGCCTTCGGTGCCGGATCGGTCGCCGGCGAGGGCAACACCGGCTCGTTCGTGGGTGGCGACAACAGTGGCGCCCTGGCCAACGGGGCCGGGAACTCGGCTTGGGTCGACAACTCCGACAACTCCGATAACTCGGACAACTCGGACAACTCGGATCACTCCTGGACCGACAACTCGGCGACGGACAACTCCGACAACTCCGACAATTCGGACAATTCGGACAACTCCGACAACTCGGACAATTCGGACAACTCCGACAACTCCTGGACCGACAACTCCTACGACGACGACCACTCCTGGATGGACGACCACTCTTACGAGGACGCCTCGTCGAGCTGGTCCGACACCGACACCGACGTCAACTCGAGCATCGACGTGCATCACGGTGCCGTGGACGGCGTGGCTGCTCCGGTGGTCGAGGTCGACAGCCCGGTCGACGACGATGCGGGAGACCTCATGCCCTCCGAGTGATCGGAACGGTGATTGCCCATGGGAGGGTCCGCGGCGTCGGGCCCTCCCATTTGGGTGTTTTGGCTCAGGTGGGGTCCAGTCATCGATTTCCGAATCGGGGCTTGTAGCCCCTGCGGCAAGGAGATACAGCCGTGCCGAGGCGGTTGCTTCCTGACGCCGCGCTGACCATGGTGGAGGATGGCCGACGAGCACCGTCGCCACACAACGGCAACACTGTGAACCTCGCCGGTTGCACCAACCGTGGCCGACCGCCGAGACAGTGGCAGGCCGCAGACCGGGGGAGGGACGTGATGCGAGACAAGACGCGAGACGCGACGGCCGACGTGGCCGGCACCGTGATCCAGGCGGCCACCGCCTACGGCCGTGAAGATCTGGCGGAACGGATCGAAGCGGCGCGCGCCCGGGTGGAGGACCCCAACGTCCGGGTGATGGTGGTGGGGGAGTTCAAGCAGGGCAAGAGCTCGCTGGTCAACGCCCTGCTGAACGCGCCGGTTTGTCCGGTGGACGACGACGTGGCCACCTCGGTGCCGACCCTGATCCGGTACTCGGAGGAGCCGACCGCCACCCTGATCCGGCCGCCCGAACCCGGCGCCGGCGCCGGCACCGCGGAGGACCGGGTCGAGAAGATCGCCTTCGAATCGGTGCCCGTGTACGCCTCGGAGCTGGGAAACCCCAGCAACGAGCGGGGTCTGCTGGCCGTGGAGATCGGTCTTCCCCGTGCCATCCTGGCCAACGGCCTCGTCCTGGTCGACACCCCCGGCGTCGGTGGCCTCAGCTCACCCCACACGGCAGCCACGATGGCCACCCTCCCCACCGCCGACGTGGTGCTGTTCGTCTCGGACGCATCCCAGGAGCTCACCCGGGCCGAGCTCGACTTCATGACCGCCGCGGCCGAGGTCTGTCCGAACTGTGCGTTCGTCCTGACCAAACCCGATTTCTACCCGGACTGGGAGAAGATCCGAGACCTCGACGTCGGCCACCTCGCGGCGCTCGGCGGCACCGTTCCGATGCTCGTCGCCTCGGCCACCCTGCGGCAGAAGGCGATCGAATCGAACGATCGGACGCTGAATCTCGAATCCGGCTACCCCCAGCTCATCGAGTTCGTCCGCAACGCCGCCCGCGAGGTGGCCACCCGGACCGCCGAGGGGGCCGTGACCGAGATGCGATCGGTCGTGCTGCAGCTGACGGGCACGTTCGAGAGCGAACGCCAGGTCCTCGACGACCCCGACGGGGCGGCCGCCGTCATCGCCCGGTTCGAGACGGCGAAGGACCGGGCGGCCGAGCTCAAGAACCAGGCCGCCCGCTGGCATGTCACCCTCAACGACGGGGTGGCCGATCTGACCGCCGACTTCGATCACCGTCTCCGGGGCCGGCTCCGCCAGACCACGGCCGAAGCCGATCGTGCCCTCGACGAGTCGGAGCCGGGGAAGATCTGGGAGCAGTTCGAGGACTGGTTGCGGCGCCGGGTCAGCCAGGACCTGGCCCAGACCTACCTGGAGCTGGTGCGTCGTACCGAGGAGCTGTCCATCCGGGTGGGGGAGCACTTCGACGACGGTCAGGCCCCGCTCATCATCCACCTGGATCCCGCCTCGGCGCTGGCCACGGCGGAGAACATCGACCCGAGGAATCAGATCGAACCGTTCCGCCTCAGCATCGGCGGTACGGCCATGACGGCCATGCGCGGCTCCTACGGCGGCCTGCTGATGTTCGGGATGGTCGCCAACATGGCCGGTCTGGCCATGTTGAACCCGGCGACCGCCGCGATCGGTGTGCTGATGGGGCGCAAGGCGGTCAAGGACGAACGGCAACGGCAGCTCACCCTGCAACGCCAGCAGGCGAAGATGACGGCGCGGCAGTTCGTCGACGATGCCGGCTTCGAGGTCGGCAAGGGGATGAAGGACTCGACCCGTCGGCTCCACCGCCAGCTCCGTGACCACTACCAGAAACGGGCCGAGGAACTGAACCGGTCCATCGCCACCTCCATGGCCGCGGCCAAGGAGGCGATGAACACCAGCCAGCAGGGTCGACAGGCCCGCCTCCGGGACGTCAACGCGGAGCTTGGTCGCCTCGCCGGTCTGGCGGCACGAATCGAACAGGTTGCCGCCGAGGTCGGTGGCGGCGCCGATGAGTGACCTGATTACCGACGTCGAGGAGCTGGTGACCCGGGCGGTCGCCCTGTGTCGGGAGCCCCACACCGAACGCAAGCTGCGGGCGGCCGAGCAGCGCCTGCGGGAGCCCCTCCGTGTGGCGATCGCCGGCAAGGTCAAGGCAGGGAAATCGACCCTGCTCAACGCCCTGGTCGGTGAACAGCTGGCGCCCACCGATGCCGGTGAATGCACCCGGATCGTGACCTGGTACCAGTACGGCCAGACGTACCGGGTGACGATGCACATGATCGACGGGACCCGGCGCCGGGCGTCGTTCACCCGGGAGGGTGGAGCCATCGAGGTCGACCTCAAGGGCATGGAGACCGAGAAGATCGAGCGGATGGTCGTCGAATGGCCAACCCAGCGGCTCGCCGACATGACCCTCATCGACACGCCCGGCGTGGCGTCGATCGACACCATGGTGTCGGATCGCACCCTGGCCTTCCTCACCCCGGACGACGATCGGCCGGTGGCGGCCGACGCCGTGCTCTACCTCATGAAACACATGCACGCCGACGATCTGCTGTTCCTCGAGGCGTTCCACGACGACGAGCTGGCCCATCCCAGTCCGGTCAACGCCATCGGGGTGCTCTCGCGCGCCGACGAGGTGGCCGTCGGCCGGCCGGATGCCATGCGGGTTGCGGCCCGCATCGCCCAGCGGTACCGGGCCGACGACCGGCTCCGCCGCCTCTGCCAGACCGTGCTACCCCTCGCCGGCCTGCTCTCGGAGACGGCGGCCACCCTCACCCAGGACGAGTACGAGGCCCTGGAGCTGCTGGCCGGCGAGGATCGTAAACAGATCGATGCCCTGATGCTCTCGGCCGACCGGTTCGTGGCCGAATCCGCCGACAGCACGGTGCCCCCGCTGGTCCGCCGTCACCTGCTCGACCGGCTCGGCATGTTCGGTATCCGGGTGGCCCTCCCCCTCATCCGTCAGGGGCGGACCGAGACGGCCAGCGTCCTGGCCAGTCGGCTGGCGGCGAAGAGCGGGATCGTCGATCTCCGCCAGGAACTGCTGGAGCGATTCGCCGAACGGCGTGACGTGCTCCGGGCTCGGTCGGTGCTGCTCGCCGTGGAGCGCCTGGCCGGCGACGCGACCGGCCCCGCCGCCGTCGAGCTCCGGGCCGAGATCGAGCGGATCAGGGTCGGCGCCCACGCCCTGGCCGAGATCCGGCTGCTCAACGACCACCGGCGAGGTCTGGTGTCCTTCACCGGGGTCGACAGTGAGGAGGTGGAGCGGCTGCTGGGCTCGGAAGGGGTGAGTATCACGGCCCGGCTCGGCCTTCCTCCCGGGGCGGATCCAGCGACCATCCGGGCCGCCCTGCTGGCCGAGATCGAGCGCTGGCGGCGCACCGGCGATCACCCCCTCGCCACCCGGGAAGCGGCCGACGCCGCCGCCCTGCTGGTCCGCACCTGCGAAGGCGCCCTCAGCGAGTTGGGCGCCGGGGCCGAACGGAGGGACGTGAGCCTGCTGTGACCCGCTCGTTGTCGCGCTCAGGATCGGGGGCCACGGTCACCTCGGCCTCGCCTCCGTCGGGGACGGACGATGATCCGGTCCCCGACCCGCTCCTGGAGCGCGGCGATGCCCTGGCCGTGCTCACCCGCTGTTTCACCCGCGCCCGTCAGGGAGCCGGGACGGCCGTCCTCGTGAGCGGACCGGCGGGTATCGGCAAGACCCGGCTCATCGACGCGTTTCTCGGCTCGATCGACGACACCGACCCGCTCGTCCTGCGGGGCTGGTGTGACGATCTGATTGCTCCCCGACCCTTCGGCCCGTTCCGGGACATGGTCGTGGCCACCGGGCTGCTGCCTGACGAACTGGCTGTCGACCCGGACCGGGAGGCCCTGCTCGTGGCCCTGCTCGGCGCACTCGACCGCCCGTCACGGCTGGCCATCATGGTCATCGACGACGCCCAATGGGCCGACGACGCCTCCATCGACGTGATGCGGTACCTGACCCGCCGATTACCAAGCCTCCACGCCATGCTGATCGTGGCCGCCCGGGACGATGAGGCCGGGGGCCCCCAGCCGGCCCTGGGCCTGCTGGGGGGTTCGTCGAGCGGGGCGCCGGCCCGGGTCGACCTTCGCCCGCTCTCGCTCGGAGCCGTCGAGACCATGGCCGAGGGCTCCGCGCTCGACGCCGAGTACATTCACGAGGCCTCGGGTGGGAACCCGCTCCTGGTCGAACAGCTCCTCGCCACCGACACGGAGCAGGCCGTCCGCATGGCCCAGGACACCCTGCTGGCCCGGATCCGGGACGTGTCGAGTGCTGGCCTCGCCGTGTTGCAGGCCTTGGCGGTGGTCCCCGACGGGATGAGCCCGAATCTGGCCCGGGTCCTGTTCGGCGACCGTCCCGCCGCGTTGCAGGAGGCCGAGGGCAGCGGACTGGTGACCTCGGCCTCACATCGGCTGTGTTTCCGCTACGAGCTGGGACGGACCGCCGTGCTGGGGGCCATGTCCTTCGGGGAGCGGATGGCGGTCACCGACCGGGTGCTCACCGCCCTGCAGGAAACGGGACAGGACCCGACGGCCCTGGTCCACATCGCGCGAGCCGCGGGTGACGGGCCGCGGGCGACCCAGTTCGCCCTCGAGGCGCTCGACCAGTCCCTCGGCCTCGACCATCGGCAGCGCTGCGAGCTGGCCGGCATCGCCCTCGAAGCCACCGCGGGGCTACCACCCGAACAGGTGGTGGCACTCCACTCGATCGCCGCCCGGTCGGGACGGGTCACCAACCGCCACGCCGAGGCGATGGACCACGCCGAGCGAGCCGTTCGCCTGGCCACCGGTCTCGACGTCGACGGCCGGGTCGTCGCCGGGGCCTGGCTCGATCTGGCCGATCTGCAGAGCGACGCCGGTGACCACCTTCGGGCCCGCAGCGCCCTGCGCCGGGCCGCCACCCTCCTGGAGGCGGCGCCGGTGGGGCCCGACACGGTGGCCTGCACCATCAGGCAGGCGGCCGCCGCGGTGGTCGGCGGCGACACGAGCCGGGGTGTCGAACTGGCCACCGCCGCCATCACCCTGGCCGAGGCCAACGGGTGGACGGCCGAACTGGCCTGGGCCCTCGGGGTGCGGGGTCAGGCGGCCAACGACGTGGAGGACCTGACCAGGGCGGTCGACCTCGGGGTGGCGACCGAGCCGACCGAACATCACATCAGCGGCCTGCTGGCCTTGGCCCAATCCCAGGTGCGGCGGGTCAGGACCGATGACGCCGCCCGGGCGATCGACGAGGCGGTCCAGATCAGCCGCCGGCACGGTTTCGAACGTCTCACCTTTCTGGCCCGCGCCGCCAAGGCCCGCATCCTGCTCCACCAGGGGCGGACCGACGAGGCCGAGCAGCTGGCCCGGGAACTGGTAGACGATCCGGCCGATCCCGGCGTGGCCCGAGCCGAGGCCGAGGCGACCCTGGTGCGTATCGCCGTCCGGCGGGCCGATGAGGACGCCGGCGCGCGGGTCGAACGGTCGTGGACGGCCGCGGTGGGCACCGGGGAGATCGAACGGTTGGCCTTCGCCGGCCTGACCAGGCTCGAACAGCTGTGGATGGAAGGCGACGACGACGGCCTCCGCCAGTTCGCCCGCTACCTGATCCGGTTGGGGGAGCGGCACGGCCACCGCCGGTTGCGCGCCGAGGCGATGCGGGCCGTCCAACGCCTGGGTGATGATCCCGGCCCGGTCGACCAGGACGACCCGACCTGCCCCGAACCACTGGCTGCGGCCCTGGCCGGCGACCACCGGCGTTCGGCCGAGCTGTGGGCCGCCGCCGGAGAGCCCTATCAGCAGGCCCTGGAGTTGGTCGAGTCCGGCGACGCCGCCGCGGCGTTCGAAGGGCTGCGGTTGCTCGATCGGATCGGGGCCGCCCGCACCGCGGATCTGGCCCGTCGTCGTCTCCGCAAACAAGGACTCCAGGGCGTGCCCCGGGGGCCGAGACGGTCCTCCGAGGGAACGGCCTCGGTCCTCACCGGGCGGCAGGTCGAGGTGTTGCGCCTGATCGCGTTGGGCCGCACCAACGCCCAGATCGCCGGGGAGCTCTACGTGGCCCGCCGGACGGTCGACAACCATGTGTCGGCCATCCTCAGCCGGCTCGGGGTGGCCGACCGGACCGAGGCGGTGGCGGTGGCGGAATCCCGGGGTGTCCTCGAGCCGGAATCGTGACGCGGCGAACCGGTCGGGGCCCGGCGCGGTCTCACCGTCAGGTGCGTTGGGGCACCGCGGTGACCACCACGTTGGCCTCGTAGGACCTCGCCGCGGGATCGAAGGATCCGCCGCAGGTGATGAGGATGAGGACGGGCTCGCCGGTTTTCCGGAACAAGGCCTCGGCCGGGAGTTCCGTCTTGTCGTACTCGGTGTTGCCTTCCACCCGGTAGTGGAGCACGGAGCCGTCGCTCATCTCCACATCGATGGTGTCCCCGGGTCGGAGCTGATGGAGGCTGAAGAACGCCCCGGGCCGGCCGTTGTAGTCGACGTGGGCCGCCAACACCGAGGATCCCTCCGTCCCGGGTGAGGACGAGTAGCGGTACCAGCCGACGGTGTCGGCCTGGGGGACGTCGAACTGGTTGCTGACGTCGACGCCCACCGGGATCACCGGGGCTTCGATACCGATGCTGGCCGCCCTGATCAGGGTCGGTGTCGTGGTGGCCACCGCCGCGGTGGCCTCGTCGGCCTGGCCGGACCGGATAGGTACGTCCGGACGGTACGGCTCCGGGGTGGTCGTCGGAGCCGACGACACCGCCGCGGCACCGGCCAATCCCTCGAGCGAGGTACTCGGCGTCACGCTCACGTAGGCGCCGACCAGGGCCAGGGTGACGGCCATGACCATTGCCCCGAGCGCGACCCTCGGATTCACGAGATGCGGTACCGGCGGCGTATTGCGACGGCGGCGCCGCTGATCACCAGCAGCCCCATCACCGCGTAGACCACCCCGAGACCCATCGGGCCACCCGACTCGTCGAGCAGGCCGCTGTCACCGGTCGGCACCCCGGCCGGTGCCGACCCGAGCCCGGTGTAGCGTTGGGTCAGGAACTCGGCGCCACCGGCACTGGTGGGGATGGCCGAGACGGAGGCCAGCTCGCCGTCGCCCACCGTCACCGTGGCCGAGGCCAGGCTCCGTCCGTTGCCGTCGAGCAGTTCCAGCTGGGCGGGTCCGGCCGGGACAACGGCAGTCGACTCGGCGCCGTTGGACACCGTCGCCACCGACTCACCGTTGATCATCACGTTGGCCGTTGCTGCGCCGGTGAGGTTGCGGACGGCGATCCGGCCCGTGCCGGGGGCCAACGCCTCGGTGGGCTCGGTGAACTGAGCCACCTGCACCTGATCCCCGGCATCGGGATAGGCCACCAGGGACTGGGGAGTGGACCCGACCGTGAGTTGCTCGGTGAGGAGTGGTTGATCGGAACGCTCGGCCATCGCGCCGGGCGCCAGCGCGCGGGCGGCGAAGAAGGCAACCGAGTGCTCACCGGCGGGGAGGGCGATCGGGCCGGCGATCTGTCCGGCCTCGAAACCGGTGGCTACCGCCGAGCCGTCGATGTAGACGTCGAGGACCTCTCCGGGCACTCCGTGCACCAGCTGGATCCCACGCTGATCGGCGGCGACCGGGCCGGATGGGCTGGTCACCCCGGTGGAGGGCTGCACCGTGGTCGGGCCCTGGATCGACGACGACTCGCCGGTGGTGCTGGCGGTAGTTGCGTTGTCGTCGTCGCCGCCGTCGGCGGTGGTCGCGTTGTCGTCGTCGTCGGCGGTGCTCGCGGTGGTTGCGTTGTCGCCGTCGCCGGTGGTGCTCGCGGTGGTTGCGTTGTCTCCGTCGTCGCCGGTGGTGCTGGCGGTGGCGGCATTCTCGCCGGTAGCCGCGGCGGCGTTGTCGCCGGTGGTGGGCGTGGTGGCCGCAGCGGTGTTGTCGTCGTCGGTGGTGCCGGCGGTGGTTGCGCTGTCGTTATCGCCGGTGGTGCCGGCCGTGGTAGCGGGCGGCGGGTTCGCCGTGGTCTCGTCACCGCCGGAGTTGGCCAGGCCCCAGACGATGGCGCCCAGTCCCACCAGGAGGATGGCCCCCAGGAGGAGCCCGGCCCAGTTGCGCCGGCCCCGGTCGTCATCGGTCTGATCGACGTCGACGACCTCCGGGGAGGCCGCGGCGGTGGCCGCAGCCGCCGACCGCGCCGTGGTCGGCGCGCTGACGCGCGGCAGCTCGCCGGTATCGGCGGGCGCGGCGCCCGGGGGGAACTCGTCGACGATGTCCGCGTCCTCCTCCTCGGCCGGGTAGTCGGCGGTGATGGCGGTGAGCAGCGGGCCGTCATCCGACCCCGCCGTCTCCAATGGCCCGCCGGCCGGGTTCCCGGTGGGATCCTCAGCCGTGGGTTCCTCGGTCAGGTCGATCACCGGCTCCTCGTCGGTGAGATCGAGGGCGGCCTCTTCGGCCTGGTCGGCGGAGCTGTCCGCGTCCGCCTGGGCCAGGAAGGCGCTGGCCGCTGCAGCTGTTCCGGCCGCGGTGACGCCGGCGTTGGAGCGGGCCGTCTCGGCCGCGGTGACCGACGGGGTGTGCCGCATCACCGCAGTGCTGGCGCCGGCGGCGAGGTCGGCGACGTCGACGGTGGCGACGAAGCCGGGCCCGTAGGTGGTGCGGCGGTCGCCCAGCCCCTCGGCCAGGATCGAGGCGAACTCCATCGCCGATGGTGGCCTGGCCTCCGGGGTCTCGGAACTCGACCACATGATGAGGCGCCGGATCGAGCGGGGGGCCTGCTCGAGATCGTCGCCCAAGGACGCCTGCAGGACGCGACCGAGGGAGTACACGTCGGACCGCTCGGTGGGCTCGGCCCCGTCGCGGACCTCGCCCGCAGTCCACTCGGCCCGATCCTCGGGGGCGGTACCGCCGAGGCTCAGGCCCATCCCGGCGATGGCGACCTCATTGCCGAACACGTGGATGTCCGACGGGGTCAGGCCACCGTGGAACAGGCCGCGCAGGTGAGCCTGGTGGGCGGCCCGGGCCGCCGCCTCGGTGATGGCGGCACCTTCGGTCCACTCGAGCTCGCCACGGTCGATCAGGTCCTGGAGGGTCGGGGTGTGGAGCACGGCGGTGACCGCAAACGGCTTCCCGTCGGCGGAGAAGTCACTGTCGATGACGGGGACCATGCCGGGAAGGTCACCGGACTGGCGGAGTCGGCGCAGGTGAGAGCGATCCCAATGGCTCTGGGAGCCAATGGTGACGTCGACCGCCCGGTCACCCTCGCTCAGCCGTAGCCGATCGAGTCCGAACCAGTGGCTCTTGGAGCCATGGTCAACTTCGCTGCGTTCGTTCACCCTCTACCTCCGCCATCAATCCCGAGCTTCGCCATCACACGCCGACCGGGGGACCCGATGACGCCGTCCCTTTCGTCCGGCCGTCAGCGTAATCCCGTTCGACCTTGTCTCCGGCTCCCGCCTGCCCGGATCTCGAGTGGTGGAATCCGCTGAATCGACGGCCAACGTTAGCAAGCATCGGCACGGTGGACGACCATCGTCGACAAGGTTAGACGTCCACGCTGATCACATGGGTGCTACCCGATCGGCGTGCCGATATCCGACACCGGAAGCGGTGCGTTCCACCGCCCGGATCCGGTCGGCCTCCCGGAGGCAGTAGGCCAGGCGTTGGGCCCGGTCGCGCCGGGTGCCGAGCTGGTGGGCGAGGTCCGCGGTGGTGAACGGGTCGGGGAGTGAGCGGGGCAGGAGTGCGGCCACGTCGTCCATCGAACCGAAGCGGTGACGGGCCTCCACCGACCGCAGGGCCCGGTCGACGGTTCGCCAACCACCTCGGCCCCGCCGCAGGAGGGGATCGGCCTCCTGGTACACGTCCACGGTGACCATCAGCACCTCGATGGTGAGCTGGGGATGGTCGAGCAGGGTCGGCACCGAGACGAGCTCGTCGAACAGGCTGAACAGGTCACCCCGTTTCGGGGATCGTCGCTGTCGGGCCCCCGGCTTGTTCAGATACGTGGTGACCGCGATCGGATGGACCAGCAGGATCTGGTACCGGTCGAGCAGCTCGTCGAGCTTGCGTCCCATGGCCGCGAAACCCCGGGTCTGCACCTCGATGAGCAGATCTCCTCGCTGGATGTCGGCGACGAAGGGCCCGACATCCATCTCGATCCGGTCGCCGGGTCGGGCGAACAGACGCTTCAGGGTGGCGTGGAGCGAACTCTCGTTGAGGGTGCCGATCGGGATCCGCGAATTCTACGGGGTCGGGGGCCGCCGGCCGGTCCTTTTGGGCCGGGCGGCAGGCGTGGGTCTACGGTCGGGCCATGTTCGTTCCCTTGGTGAATCATGCGGACCACGACTGGCGGGCCGGGGCGAGCGACGCCAAATGGTTGGTGGTCGACGGCCGGAGCAATGTGCTGCTGATCGACGGGGCCGTGCCGGTGGCCGCTCAGGTCCCGCTCGCCGTGGAGACCGTCCATCTCCTCGGTCTGGACGGGACCACCGCGGTATGGGCGGTCGACGCCGCCGAGGCGGTGTTCGACGACGATCCCGGGTTTCCCGACCAGGTCAGCTGGGTCGGTCTTCGACAGCTCTACGGTGCCATTGACGAGACCGACTGGGTCCTGGCCGGGCGGGCGGCCCAGGTGGTCACCTGGGACCGGGACCACCGGTTCTGCGGACGCTGTGGTGAGCCGACCACGGCCCATTGGCGGGACCGGGCCCGCGAGTGCCGCCGCTGCCGCCTGCTGGCCTACCCCCGCCTCAATCCCGCGGTGATCATGCTGGTCGAGCGGGACGACGGGCGGGCCCTGCTGGCCTGGGGCCGGCAGTTCCCCGGTCGCTTCTTCTCCGCCCTCGCCGGATTCGTGGAGCCCGGCGAATCGCTGGAGGAGGCCGTGGCCCGGGAGGTCCAGGAGGAGGTCGGGATCACCATCGACGACATCCGCTACTTCGGGAGTCAGCCGTGGCCGTTCCCCCACTCGATGATGATCGGGTTCACCGCCCGGTACCGGAGCGGTGAGCTCGTGTATCAGGAGGACGAGATCGTCGAGGCCGGTTGGTACACGCCCGACGATCTGCCGCCGGTGCCGCGTGGCGGCATGTCGATCGCCGGCTGGATGATCGAGGACTGGATCAACCGAAGCTCCGGCTGATCCCGAGGCGGTGCCCCCCAGCCCCCGGCGTCAATCCTTGGTCGCCACCGCGTTCGGGGTCACGTTCATCTTCGGCTCGTACTCCTTGGCCTCGACGTCGCGCTGGAGGCCCGGCGCGTTGGCCCGGAGCTCCTGCCGGCAGGCGGGGCAGGGCCCGTAGTACCGATGGGAGACCTCGCGGGCGCACCGCGGGCAGGTGAACGTCAACTGGTCGGGCGGCGGTTGGTCGAGCTCGTCCACGGGGATCATGCGGCCATCCTGCCCGATGCCGACCCCCGATGCAGACTCCCGACGGTGACTGGGCTGCGGGGCATCGGATCTCCGATCGGGTCCGCCCCGATCGGAGGTGGCCGACACCCCCAACCACCGTGTCCGACCCCTCCCACCAGCACCGCGGTGATGGTTCGATCATGAACCAGTCGGGCCGGTGGCGTGTCGGGGGTGCCCTTGACAGGTGATGTCGAACGGTGTTGCATTGGTGTTGCACCCCGCCGGAACCTGAGCCCGACGGGCCGAACCAAACGACGTCTCGTCTCGTTGGAGGCGAGAAGCTTCAAGTGTTCGGGGTTGGATCCCGCTTACCGCGCTGAGTAGGCGGGCTCCAGCGCGTTTTGGCCACGGTTCCCCGGGCACCTGACGGCGTAGGGAGGGTTGCCTGGTAGGGAGGGTTGCTTGGTGGTAGGTGTTCACGCGTCGTCAGGTTTGGCGACTACCATCCCAGAACAGCTCCGCGGATCGGAGCGCGAAACGGGAACGCAAACGTAACCGAAACCGTGAGCCGGGACACGCGAATCGGGGAGGTGAGCAAACCTTGGAACTCGCTTCACTGGGCATCATGCTGATCGGGCTAATCGTCGGCCTCGTGGTGGCCGGGGCGATGGTGCCCTCGTACACCCGACGGGTGTGTCGGCGGTACACCGAACGGGAGGGCCAGCTCGAGGCCGACCTCGCCGATCTCCGTCGGGAACAGGCGGCCGACCGCGAGACCAACCGCCGATTGCGGCACGACCTCGCCGTCAACACGCCCGAACATCTCGAACTCACCCGTGAGGAACGCGACTGGGCCCTGGCCGAGCTCGATCGGGCGAAGGGCGATCTCGCCGACCGGGATCGCTCCCTCCGGGAAGCTCGGCTGGCCATCCAGGAGATCCGGGTCGATCTGGAGGAGAACGGCCTGATCGAACGGCGCCGCCCCCGCCCCCTCGCCGCCGTCGACGGGTTGGATGAGATCGGTGCCGTCTTCCCCGTCCTCTCCCCGGCGTTGCTCGACGAGCCGCCGTTGGACACCTCGGCCGCCTCCTGAACCGAGCATTTGGTCCGTGGGTCCCGTCGCTTTCGAATCGCTCGACGCCGGTGGCGACCGAGACGAGGCGGTGGCGATCGCCCGCCGACTGACCAGCGGTGGCGTCCGGGTCATGGCCATGCAACCCCCCTCGACGGACGGCGGCCGTTGGACCCTGCTGATCCGGTCCGACGAGGTGGGGCGGGCCCGCCGCCTGATCGAGGCCGGCGACGACCCCGGCGGGTCCAGCACCCCCGGAACGGGCCGGTGACCACGGAACGGTCAGCCCGGGTGCGCTCGAACCGGCGGCGTCCCCGTCGGCCGTCGGCCAGGCCCGGCGGATCGCTAGGGTCGAGCAGGTGTCGACCGGTCGCACCATCCATCCGCTGGCCACCGCCCCGTCGGTCACCCTGACCGTCCCCGGATCGAAGAGCCACACCAACCGGGCCCTGGTGTGTGCGGGCCTGGCCCACGGTCGATCGGTGTTACGGGGAGCGTTGTTCGCCGATGACACCCTGGCCATGGTGGAGGCCCTGCGCGCCCTCGGGGTCGGGATCGAGGTCGACCCGGCCGGCCGGTCGATGCGGGTGTTTGGGGTGAACGGCCGCCCGGTCGACGGTCCGGTGACCCTCGACGTACGGCAGTCGGGCACCACCGGACGGTTCCTGCTGGCGGTGGTCGCCCTCGGCCACGGCCGGTACACCGTGGACGGTCACTCCCAGCTCCGGGCCCGGCCCATGGGGCCACTGGCCGGGGCGTTGCGATCCCTCGGGATCCGGGTCGAGGGTGACCACCTGCCGATCACGGTCCACGGCGAAGGCCTGCCCGCCGGCCGGGTCGGCGTCGACGGGACGGTCTCGAGCCAGTTCCTCTCGGCCCTGCTGCTGGCCGCTCCCGGCGTCGTCCCCCGAGCCGCGGCGGACCGGCTCGAGATCACCTGGGCCGGGTCCCCGGTGTCGCGGCCGTACGTCGATCTGACCCTGTCGACGATGGCCGGGTTCGGGGTGACCGTCGATCGGCCTGAACCGGACCGGTTCGTCGTGACCCCCCAGGCCTACCAGGGGGCGGACCTGGTGATCGAGCCCGACGCCTCGGCCGCCTCCTACCTGTTCGCGGCGGCCGCCGTCACCGGGGGACGGGTACGGATCGACGGGCTCGGTCGTGCCACCCGTCAGGGCGATCTGGGGTTCGTGGACGTGCTCGCCCGGATGGGGGCCGAGGTCGAGATGGACGACACCGCCACCGAGGTGCGCGGGACCGGACGCCTGCGGGGGATCACGGTCGACATGGCCGACATCTCCGACACGGCGCCCACCCTGGCCGTGGTGGCCAGCTTCGCCGATGCCCCCACCACCGTGACCGGCGTGGGGTTCATCGCCGCCAAGGAAACCGACCGGATCGCCGCGGTGGTCACCGAACTGAATCGCCGCGGCATCACCGCCACGGCCACCGAGGACGGGTTCGTGGTGGAGCCCTCCACCCCGACCCCCGGGGTGGTCGAGACCTATGACGACCACCGAATGGCCATGAGTTTCGCCCTGCTCGGCCTGGTCCACCCCGGGATCGTCATCGCCGACCCCGGCTGTGTCGCCAAGACATTCCCCGACTACTTCGCCGTCCTCGACCAGCTCGCCCGACCGTGACCCCCACGGGGTGCCTCAGCCGATGTCGTTCAGTTCGGCCAGGAAGTCACGGGCCCAGCGGTGGGCGTCGTTCCGCTTGACCGCCCGCCGGAGCTCCCGCATCCGTCGACGACTCTCCTCGGGAGTCATGTCCACCGCCGCCATGATGGCGTTCTTCACCCCGTCGATGTCGTGCGGATTCACCAGGACCGCCGAGCGGAGCTGATGGGCCGCCCCGGCGAACTCGGAGAGCACCAGGGCGCCGGACTCGTCGTATCGGGCGGCCACGTACTCCTTGGCGACCAGGTTCATCCCGTCACGGAATGGGGTCACCAGCATCACGTCGGCGGCGCGGTAGAGCGCCAGCACCGTCTCGAAATCCTGGGTCTGGTGGAGATAGTGCACCACCGGGACCCCGACGCGGCCGAAGTCACCGTTGATCTGGCCCACCAGCTGTTCCACCCGGCTCCGGAGGGTCACGTAGGCGTCGACATCGTCCCGGCTCGGCTCGGCCACCTGGATCATGGCCACGCGGGAGGGGTGGATCCGGCCGTCGGCCAGGAGCTCGCTGAACGCCCGGAGCCGGACGTCGATCCCCTTGGTGTAATCGAGCCGGTCGACCCCCAACATGACCACCTGGGGCTGGCCGAGTTGGGCCCGGAGATCCCGGGCGGCGTCGGTCACCTCCGGGGTGCGGGCGTCGGCGTCGTAGCGTTCGTAGTCGATCCCGACCGGGAAGGCGGCGATCCGGACCAGCCGGCCGTTGACGTCGAGCAGCGAGCGTTTCTCCCGGCGGGCCAGCCCGAGCCCGATGGCCAGGCGGGCGAAGTTGCCCGCCCCGTCCGGGGCCTGGAAGCCGACCAGGTCGGCGCCGAGGACGCCTCGGGTCAGCTGCTCCCGCCACGGGATCTGGCGGAACAGTTCCTCGGGGGGGAACGGGATGTGGAGGAAGAAGCCGATCCGCAGGTCGGGCCGGAGCTCCCGCAGCATGTGGGGCACGAGCTGGAGCTGGTAGTCGTGCACCCAGACCGTCGCCCCGTTCTCGGCCACGGCCGCGGTGGCCTCGGCGAACCGCCGGTTGACCCGGGTGTATCCGTCGAACCAGCTCCGGTGGAACTCGGCCGGTTCGACCTTGTCGTGGTAGAGCGGCCAGATGGTGCCGTTCGACATCCCGTCGTAGTGGAGGACCTTGTCCTCCGGGGAGATGGGAACAGGGACCAGGTTGAGCTGGTCGAGGCTGAACGGTTCGGTGATGTCCTCCGCACCGTCGCCGGGCCAGCCGACCCAGACCATGGTGTCATCGGACGACATCGTCGGTTTCAGGGCGGCAACCAGCCCGCCGGGGGAGATCGTCCACTGATCGTTGGTCCGGCGGAACGGGAGCCGGTTGGCCACGACCACGAGCTGGGATGAGGGACGCGAGGACTGTGGCATGGCCCCCAACCATAGGCCCGGAGACGGCGCCGACCGGCCAGGTGGGCCGGTCGGCACCGTCACATGGGTATGGACGGCCCTGGATGTCAGCCCACGGAGAACGTGCCGTCGGCGGCCAGATTCCCGGACAGACCGATGGTCTCCCGCGTGGTCATCTCGGCCGCCGCGGTGACGTCGGTCACCCGACCCCAGGTGCGGGCCCCGTCCGGGGTGCGCAGGGCGCAGAGGCCCTCGACCGGCCCGTCGGCGTCGTGCATGACGGTGTAGGCCTCAACCGTCACCGGGCCGGTGTAGGCCTGGTCGACCGGGGTCCGGGGCACCTGGTCGACCGCGGCCTGGACGTCGTCGTGCTGGAACAAGCGGGCCGGCGGCTCCGTGGAGTACAACCCGACCGCGTGCTTGGTCAGGAACCCGCCGTTCGCGCTCACCAGACCGAGACTGCCGGGATCGTTGCGTACCACGCCGATCATGGTGGCGATCGAATGGGTCACATAGTTGTTGAGCGGCCCCCCGGCGAAGGTCAGGCCGCCGGTCTGGGTGAGCTGACGATCCAGACCGAAACCCAGGGACTGGGCGCCGACCTGGACCGCGGACGGGAAACAGGAGTACAGGTCGATGTGGTCGACGTCGTCGGGCCCGGTGCCGGTGAGCTCGAACAGGCGCCGGCCGGCCTCGGTGATGGCGGGGGAGGAGTGGAGGTCACGCCGCTCGGAGACGGCGTAGGTGTCGTGGGCGTCGGTGCCCGCCCACGGGAACACCCACTGGTCACGGGGAACGCCGGCCTGTTCGGCCGCCTCCGCCGAACACAACAGGATCGCGGCCCCCTGGTCGAGATCCCAGTTCGAGTTCATGGCCTTGGTGTACGGGAAGCCGACCATCCGGTTGGACGGTGACGGGGTGCGGATCTCCGCCGCGGTCATCGGGGTGCGGGTCCAGGCGTAGGGGTTCTTCACCGCCACCTCGTTGAACCCGGCCCACAGGGCGGCCAGCTGGTCGCGGTGCTCCTCGATGGTCAGCCCGTGGGCGGCCCGCAGCGCCGACTCGAACACCGGATAGAAGTTGATCGGCGCCTCCATGCCGCGCGACTTCTCGAACTCGGTGGTCATCGGCACATCCGCCCCGAACTGCTCGTCGGGCTCGACCCCCTCCTGGCGGGTGAAGTCGACCTCCATCCGGGCCCGCCGCTGGCGCCGCCGGGACCAGATGGTCTCCGCCCCGGCGATGACGGCCCGGTCGAGTTCGCCGGCGGCGATCCGGGCCGCGATCGCGTTCACGTAGGACTGGGGGGTGTTGCCCCCGTTCGACGACAGGGCCGTGGTGGCGGTCTTCGCCCCGACCGCGTCGGCCACCAACCGGGCCGGGTCGCTGTACTTCCACGCCCCGTCCACGATGCCGACATAGTCGAGATCGGGCAGGAGGCCAGGCGCGGCCGCGTCGTCGGCGGCTCCCCGGACCACGTTCTCCATGAGCGCGACGGCCTCGACGGCCTCGCCGAGATCCTCGGGACGCTGCTTCACCTGGGCAACCCCGACGATGACCGGGGTTCGTGGATCGATTGACATGGGCGCCAACCTAGAGCGACCGCTGCTGCGGGCTCAAGCACGGTTGACCGGGGCTCGGGTACCCTTTGCTGCGGCTCGCCCCCCATCGTCTTGCGAGGTCGAGGCTCGTGCCATCAGAGATGTTCGGCCGCGGCCGCGGCCCCGATCCGACCGTTGTCCCGGTTTCGGACCCGGGCGCGCCCCCGGGGCCGAAGACGCCCGGCACGCCGGCCGGTGACGATCTGTTCGCGGCGGCCCGGCCCGCCCCGGACCGGGCCGCGATCACGGGTGCTCGACCCGCCCCCGATCCCGATGGTCCCGACGAGACGGCCGGAGTGCTGGCCCGCCAGGCCTGGGACCGTGTGGTCCAGGTCGGACTCGGCTGGATGCTGGTGTTCGCCGGGGTGGTCCTGGCCCTCTCGGCCGCCGGGGTGTGGGCGGCGGCCGAGAGGGCCAGGACGGAGGCGGACGCCCCCCTGGTGTCGGCCCAACCCGACGCGGTCATCCTGCTGCCGCCCGACACACCGGCCGGGACGGTCACCGCCCTCCGGGACGATCTGCTCACCCTCCCCGGGGTCTCGTTCGCCGCGTCGGCCACCGCCGAACCTCCCGGCCCGTCGGTGCTGGTCGGTATCGACACCTCGGACGCCACCACCGGTCGGACCGTCGAGGGGGTACTGAGCATCGCCGAGGAGCAGATCCCGGGATCGGCCGTGGTCGGGCGGGCCGTGTCCGACCGGGACCTGGCCACCCGGGTGTGGTGGGGGGTGGCCACCGGGCTGGGGCTGGCCGCCCTGGCCGCCGGGGTGGCGGTGTCGATCCTCGTCGGCTGGATCCGGGGGGCCTTGACCGCCCTGGTCCTGACGGCGCCACCCTGGCTCGGGGGAATGCTCGGCCGCCAGGCCGCCGGTCCCTTCGACGGTTCCCTGACCGCCTCCGCGGTCCCCGGGACCCTGGCCGGGGTTCTGGTGGCCGGGTTCGCCATGTGGCGCCTCCTGGAGTGGTTCGAGGACCCCGAGGGCGACGACCAGGCCGACATGATCAGACGGTCGGTGGTGACGGTGGGTCGACCGGTGCTCCAGGTCCTGCTGGGCCTGGCCGCCGGGGCCGTCACCACCGAACTGCTCCTGCCCACCCGTTCGGCGGTGACCGTGATGCTGGTCGGGGCGGGGGTGTCCGCCCTGCTCACCTTCGCCGTGGTCCCCGCCGCGTTGGCCTCCCTCGTCGACGGTGCGGCCCAGGGGATTCGGCCCCAGCGTCCGGAACCGATGCTGGTCGTGTCCCTGCTGGGCCGCGACGCCACCATGACGCCCCCGGTTGGGCCGTTCCTCACCCCGACCGGGCGGGGATTGTCCCCCCGGGTCGCCCCGGTGGTGCTCGGGGTGCTCCTCCTGCTCGGCCTGTTCAGCCTCGAGGTGCCGTCCCCGTCCGGTCTCCTCGATCGGAGCTCATGGCGGAACCCCGGCGCGGCCGCCCCCGCCCTCGCCGCCGGCGCGGTCACCGACGCCGTCGTGATCCGGGCCCCCGGGCCAATGAGCGACGCCGACGGCGAGGCCTGGTCGAACACCCTGTCCGGGCTGGCCGGTTCGGCCTGGGTCGACGGCCCGTGGGGGCGGTGGGCCAGTGGCTCCCGGGTCGAGGCCGATCCGTCCGGTCTCGGCCTCGCCCCGGCCGACCCCGACCGGCCCGTCGTGCTGGTGGTACCGGCCGACAGTGGACGTTCCGCCCCCGCCCAGGCCCTGGCGGCCCAGGTCGGGCGCTGGTCACCGACCGGTTCGGAGATCACCGGCGAACCCGTCGAGGCCGGCCGGGTCGCCGTCGACAACTCGAGGGCCCTGATCGCCCTGCTGGCGATCCTGGTCGCAGCCGGGGCCGCGGTGGCCATCAACACCACCGCCAGCGCACCGACCGTGGCCGCGTCCAGCCTGGTGCGGCTGCTGACGATGGCGGGGGTCACCGGCTTCTACCAGCTGGTCACCGGAGGCCCCACCGCACCGGAACCCCTCATCGTGGCCGCCCTCGCCTGGCTTGGGGTGGGCCTGTTCGAGGCCGTCTACCTGGAACAGGTGGTGGCCCGTCACCGCGTCGAGAACACCGAGCACGTGCTCGCCTCCGCCGCGGTACGCCCCGGGGCGGCCGCGGTGGCCGGCCTGCTGGCCGCCGCCCTGGCCGCCCTCGCCCTTCCCGCCTCGGGACTGGCCACCGTGGCCCGTTTCGGCCTCCTCGCGGCCTTGTCGGCGGTTGTGGTGGTGGCCGTCCTGTGGCTGGGCGAGCCCACCGTGATCGGCGATCGTCTGGTCGAGGACCTGGCTCGCCGGCCGGTGCGTCGGGTGGTCGCGTCACTGGGGGTCGTGGACGACGAGGCCGAGTACCGGGCCCGCGTCGAGGCGGTGACCCGCCTGCTGACCGCCGAGTCGATGAGCCGGGCCGAGCCGGACGAGATCGACCTGACCCGGGTGTACCTGCCCGGCACGGCCGCCTTCCACGAGGCCGCCGACCGGCAGCATCGCCTGTCGGCCGGCGGGCTGACCATGCACGGCGACGCCCCCCGCATTGCCTCGGTGGTCCCGGTCAGCGACGGCCCACCGGTCGCCCTGGCGGTCACCGTCGAGGAACCCCAGCGGGAGCTGGTGGGTGACTCGGGTGCCGTCCTCGGGATCCGGCGGGCCGAACGGCGCTCCCTCCTCGTCTGGCTCGGACCGGGCGCGGACGGTGCGTTGAGGATCGTCGACGCCGTCGAGGTGGCCACCTCTCCCCACGGGGTCCCGCCGTCCGGCTCTGCCGGGGACCGGGCGGGCCCCCAAACCCCGGCGGTTCCCCGACCCGCTCCGCCGACCAACCCCGCCCCGGCACCGGGGCCCGCGGCCGCACCGCCGCCGGGACCCGCGGTTGTCCCGGGTTCCGCGCCGATCGGCGCGTCCGGCACGGCGCCGGTGGTGCCGGCATCGACCGTCCCGGCGGGCGCGGACCCGGCCGCGGTGACGGCACCGGTGTGGTCGGCGTCGTTGACGGGACCGGCCCCGGTGCCCATGGTCCCCGGATCCCACGGTCCGGCCCCGACCCCACCCCCCCCGCCGGACGGTTCGGCTCCACCACGGCACGGACCGCGGGCCTGAGGCCCGAGTCACCCGTCGCCGCCCCACGGCGGGTACCCTCGCCCGGAATCGTGAGAAAGGGCAACGATGGACATCGCGGAGTCGGCACTCGAACTCATCGGCAACACCCCGATGGTGCGGCTCCGGCAGGTGGCCGCCGACATCGCCTGTCCCGTGGTCCTCAAGCTGGAGACCACCAACCCGGGAGGCAGCGCCAAGGACCGGCCGGCCCTCACCATGATCCTCGACGCCGAACGCTCGGGGGAACTGCAGCCGGGCGGGACCATCGTGGAACCGACGTCGGGCAACACCGGTGTGGGTCTGGCCATCGTGGCCGCCCACCGGGGCTACCGCTGTGTGTTCGTGGTGACCGACAAGGTGGCCCCCGAGAAGGTCGATCTGCTGCGGGCCTACGGGGCCGAGGTGGTCGTGTGCCCGGTGGCGGTGGCCCCGGAGGACCCCAGCTCCTACTACTCCACCGCGGAACGCCTGGTGGCCGAGATCCCGGGGGCCTACCGGCCCAACCAGTACGGGAACCCGTCCAACCCCGCCTCCCATTACGCCACCACCGGCCCGGAGATCTGGCGCCAGACCGACGGCCGCATCACCCACTTCGTGGCCGGGGCCGGTACCGGCGGCACCTTGAGCGGGGTCGGCGCCTACCTCAAGGAGCAGAATCCGGGCGTGGAGGTCGTGGCTGCCGACCCCGAGGGGTCGGTGTATTCCGGGGGCTCCGGCCGGCCGTACCTGGTGGAAGGAGTCGGCGAGGACTTCTGGCCGACCACCTACCATCGTGACCTGGTCGACCGGGTCATCCCGGTGTCGGACTCCCGATCGTTCCTGACCGCACGGGAGGTGACCGAGCGGGAAGGCATCCTGATCGGCGGCTCCGGAGGCACCGCGGTGGCCGCCGGGCTCGAACTGGCCGCCACCCTCACCCCCGACGATCTCGTCGTCGTGCTCAGTCCCGATTCCGGCCGCGGGTATCTCAGCCGGGTGTTCAACGACGAATGGATGGCCGGGTTCGGTTTCCTCGCCGCCGCCGACGGCGGGGCGGTGGTGGCCGACGTGATCGCGGCCAAATCCGGTCCGGCCCCGGATCTGGTCTACGCCCAACCCCATGATCGGGTCCGTGACGTCATCGCCCTGATGCGGACCCACCAGGTGTCCCAGGTGCCGGTGGCGAAGGGCGACATGCCGCTGGCGGCCGCGGAGGTCATGGGCTCGGTCGACGAGCTCCGGATCATGGAGACCGCGTTCGGCGATCCGGGGGTGCTCGACGCGTCGGTCGGGGACGTCATGAGCCCGAGGATGCCCACGGTGGGGATCGGCCAGCCGGTCGAACTGGCCGTGCGCATGCTCGATTCCGCCCCGGCCCTCCTGGTGCTGGAC
>JBKDZN010000212.1:0-5753 GCA_047971245.1 Acidimicrobiales bacterium | reverse complement strand
TCACGACCGCGCCGGAGCCGTCGGCGTCGGCCCCGAAGAAGACGGCGGCCAGGAAGTCGTCCCCCGTCAAGAAGTCGGCCGCGGCCAGGAAGTCGGCCACGGCGAAGAAGTCGTCCCCCGCCAAGAAGTCGGCCACGGCGAAGAAGTCGTCCACCGCCAAGAAGTCGTCCACCGCCAAGAAGAAGGCCACGGCCAGCAAGACGGTCGGACGGTCGGCCCAGGCCAAGCGGGCCGCCGCCAAGCACACCACCGCGTCCGGAACGGCAACGACCCGGGCGACCGGGGTCGAGAAGAACGGGGCCCGTCAAGGGTCGGCGTCTCGGCCCTCCGGTGCCGGGAGCAACGGCATGCGGCAGGTGGCCCTCGTCCTCGGATCGGGAGGCATCGTAGGCGGTGCCTTCCACGCCGGTGTGCTCAAGGCGCTCTACGACACCTGGGAGCTCGACGCCCGCGAGGTCGACCTCATCATCGGCACCTCGGCCGGTGCCCTCGCCGGTTCGCTGATCGCCGCCGGAGTCCACCCCAACGATGTCTTCCGGCGGGAGCTTCGCCAGCCCCTCAGCCCGCAGGGCCAGCGCATCATCGGTGAGGCCCGCAAGCACCGACCCAAGTCGCCCCGGGCCCGTGGGGCGGTGGGGTTGCCGGCGGCCCCGGCCGCAGTGTTCCGGGCCATGCAGCGTCCGGACAACGCGGCGCTGGGCAGTGTCGCAGCCGCCCTGCTCCCTCGGGGTACGGCGTCGACCGGCGCGGTCGCCGGCATGGTCGAGGGTCTCTTCGGTGACACCTGGCCCACCAAGCCGCGCCTCGAGATGTGCGCGGTCGAGCTGGCAACGTCGCAGCGGGTCGTGTTCGGGGCGGGTGGGATCGCTTCCCCGTCGGAGGCCGCGGCGGCGTCCAGCGCGGTGCCGGCCGTGTTCGAACCGGCGGTGATCGACGGCAAGGAGTACATCGACGGCGGGGTGCATTCCGCCAACAACCTGGATCTCATCGGTGAGCGCCCGTTCGACCTGGTGGTCGTCAGCTCCCCGATGGGCACCGTCAGCCCGGTCCCGTCCGCTATGGATCAGTGGAGCCTGGTGCGGGCGGTCAGCCGTTGGCAGACCGAGGTCGAGCGCCAACGGATTCCCAACGTCAAGGAACTGGTCATCGTCCGGCCCAAGCGAGAGGATCTGGACGCCATGGGGCCGAACATGCTCAACGCCGAGCGCCGGGCCTCGGTGGCGATCCAGGCTCACGCCACGGCCAGTGGCTATTTCCGGCACCTCGGGGTGCCAAGCGGGTGGTAGTGGTGCGTGCCGCATCCTCCCCCCGATCGGGCGAACTCGTCCATCTAGCGTCCTCGGTGTCGGTGGGCACCAGGTCGCCGCGTCTGCTGCCCACCGGAAAGAAGATGAGACTGTGAAGCAGCTGACGGGAATGGACGCGGGTTTCCTCTACATGGAGACGCCGACCACGTTTGGTCATGTCAGTAGTCTGGCCATCTACGACCGGCCGGACGACGAGGACTTCAAGCCGTACGAGACGTTCCGGGCCCATATCGAGGCCCGGCTGCCGTTGCTGGAACCGTTCCGGCGCCGCCTGGTCGAGGTACCGTTCCAGATGGACCACCCGTGGTGGGTGGAGGATCCGGCGTTCGACCTCGACTTCCACGTCCGCCACATCGGTATCCCCCCGCCCGGCAGCGACATCGAGCTGGCCGACCAGGTGGCCCGCATCAGCTCCCGTCCCTGTGACCGGGCCCGGCCCCTGTGGGAGGCCTACGTCATCGAAGGACTCGAAAGCGGTCGGTGGGCGACCCTGATCAAGATCCATCACGCCACCATCGACGGCGCCGCCGGGGCAGAGATGCTGACGATGATGCTGTCGCCCGACAAGGACCAGCCCGTCCCCGAGCTCGGCGCGGTGCCCGCCACCGAGCGGGTGCCGTCGCCCGAGGAAATGGTCGGGCGGACAATGCTGAACTTCGCCAGCCGGCCCGAGCGGTTCATGAAGGCCCAGATGCGGGCCATGCGGGAGGCGTCGGCCATCGCCATGGAGCGGGGCCCGGCCGAGCTCACCCGGTCGATGATGAGCATGTTCGACTGGGCCGGTCAGGGTACGGCAGCCGGTCAGGGTCCCGCGGCCTCCGCCCCGCCGACACCGTTCAACAAGAGCATCACCGCCTCCCGCCGGTTTTCGTTCCGCAGCACCCGCCTGTCGGATGTGAATACGGTGAAGAACGCCGCGTGGGTCACGTTCAACGAAGTGGTGATGGCGGTGTGTGGCGGTGCACTGCGCCGCTACCTGCGCCGCCACAACATGCTGACCGACCGGCCCTTGCAGGCGGCGGTCCCGGTGTCGATCCGCACCGGTGAGGAAGAGGACACCTGGACCAACCGGGTGTCGTCCCTGGTGGCCCCGTTGCCGACCCACCTGGAGGATCCGGCCGAACGGCTCAAGTTCGCCCATGAGGCCATGGACGAGGCCAAGGAGAGCTTCCAGCTCATCCCGGCCGACGCCCTCCAGGACTTCAGCCAGTTCTCGCCGCCCGCGGTGTTCACCCAGGCGGCCGGCCTGATGACGCGGCTGCGGATGGGCGATCGGATGGCCACCCCGGTCAACCTGATCATCTCCAATGTCCCGGGTCCCCGCCACGCCCTCTACCTCGGCCCGGCCAAGCTGGTCCACTACTACCCGGTGTCGGCCATCGGCGAGGGCCAGGGGCTCAACATCACCGTCCAGTCCTACGAGGACAAGCTGGACTTCGGGGTGGTCGGCGACCGCACCCTGGTGCCCGACGTCTGGGACCTGGTCGACATGATGATCGATGAGCTGGACGACCTGGTCGCCCTGGTCGCTCCGAGCGACGAGACCGACCCGGCGCCGGAGGCGGCACCCGTCCCACCGGCCGCGGACGCACCCGACACCGGATCCACGAGCGACGCCCCGACCGGCGGCAATGACACGGGCGGGACCGGTAACGGCGACGCCACCGCGGCGTCGGCACCCGCCCCGGCCCCGGCCACCGACAAGGCGGGGGACAGCAACCACGGGGCCGGGAAGGCCGGGGCCAAGAAAACCGGGGCCCGGAAGGCGGGCACGAAGAAGAGCGGGGCCCGGAAGACCGCCGCCAAGAAGCGGTCGACCAAGACCTCCGCGTCGAAGAAGGCGCCGGCTCGCGGCGCCGCGGCTCGCGGCGCCGGCGACGGGACGGCCTAGTCGAGCGCCAACCCGTCGAGTCGGCCGTCGGCTCGCCACTCGTCGAGCAGGCGGAAGAACCGGATGGGCCCGGCCCCATAGGTGCCGGCGAAGAAGCCGTTCGGGTTCCCCAGCTTGCCCTCGTTGTTGTAGTAGCCGGGGGTGCATTCGGCGTAGAACCGCTGGCCGAGCCGGGCCTTGTCCTTCATCTCATCGATCCAGGCCTGCTCGGCCTCGGCCGTCACCTCGATCGTGGTCGCGCCCTGGCTTCGGGCGTGCTCGAGGATGTACCGGACGTGTTTGGCCTGTTCGTTCAGGGCATGGGGGACGTTGACGGTCACCGCGGTCTGGGTGAAGCCGAGGAAGAAGCAGTTGGGGAACCCATGGCTCACCAGGCCGTGCATCGTACGCATCCCGTCGGCCCACCGGTCGCTCAGGGTTTCACCATTGCGGCCCACGATGTCGTAGCCGGCCCGACGGGTGTAGCTGGTGCCCACCTCGAAGCCGGTGGCGAAGATGATGCAGTCCACCTCGTACTCGATCCCGTTGGCCACGAGACCCCGTTCGGTGATGCGCTCCACGCCCTGACCCCCGGTGTCGACCAGGGTCACGTTGGGGCGGTTGAAGGTGGGCAGGTACTCGTCGTGGAAACAGGGCCGCTTGCAGAACTGCCGGTACCACGGTTGGAGGGCGGCCGCGGTGTCGGGGTCCTCCACGATGTCCTCCACCCGGTGCCGGACGGCGTTCATCTTGCGGTAGTCGGCCAGCTCCATCAGCTTGCCCTTCTCGGCGCTGGTCAGCCGGCGACCGAGGTCGCGGGCCGCGGTCTTGGCCGCGATCCCGGTCAGGTTCCGGAAGATGTCGGTCCATCCATCGGAAACGAGGTCCTCGTCCTGATCGCCTCCGCTGACGAGGATGTTGAAGTTGTTCATCCGGCGCTGCTGCCAACCCGGTTTGAGGTCGGAGAAATCCTCGGGATCGGTCTCCCGGTTGTTGCGGACGTCGACCGATGACGGGGTCCGCTGGAACACGTAGAGCTGTTCGGCCGAAGCCCCGAGATGGGGGATGCACTGGACCGCGGTGGCACCGGTGCCGATGATGGCCACCTTCTTGTCGGCCAGGCCGGTCAGGTCGCCCTCGTTGGTGCCGCCGGTGTAGTCGTAGTCCCAGCGGCTCGTGTGGAAGGTGTGGCCCTGGTACGAGCTGATCCCGGGGATGCCGGGGAGTTTCGGGCGTGACAGTGGCCCGTTGGCCATGGCCACGTAGCGGGCCCGGAGGGTGTCGCCCCGGTCGGTGAAGATGGTCCACCGGTCGGCCTCGTCGTCCCACTCCATGCGGGTGACACCGGTCTGGAGCAGGGCGTTGCGGTAGAGGTCGAAGTGGCGGGCGATGGCCTTGGAATGCTCGAAGATCTCCGGGGCGAACGAGTACTTGTGTTTCGGGATGTAACCCAGCTCCTCCAGCATCGGCAGGTAGCAGTAGGACTCGACGTCGCACATGGCGCCCGGATATCGGTTCCAGTACCAGGTGCCGCCGAAGTCCCCGGCCTTCTCGATGACGCGGATGTCGTCGAAGCCGGCTTCGCGGAGGCGGCCCCCCATGAGCAGGCCGCCGAACCCGCCGCCGACCACGGCCACCTCGACCTCGACGTCCACGGGGTCACGCTCGGTGCGTTCGGTGTAGGGGTCCTCGTTGTAGCGGGCGAACTCGTCGACCACCTCGGTGTACTGCTCATTGCCGTCGGGCCGGACGCGCTTGTCCCGTTCGGCCAGGTAACGCGCCTTCAACTCGCCCGGGTCGAAGCCCAGGGTTTCGTTCGGGTCGCCGGTGAGCATGTCGATCAGAGACACGGTTGGTCTCCTCCTGTGGACCGGGCCGACGCCGGTTGACCGGTGTCGGCGTGGGGGCCGGGGGACCGGGCGCTCGTCCCACTCCCCCTGGCGTTCTGACCCCCCTTGGTGTTTAGAGCTTCGAACAGCCTAATCAGCCGACTTCCGGCCGGCCGAATCCCGGATCGGGCCGCCGACGGTCGGTGGGCCGTCCGACCCCCTCGTTGTGACTTCAGCCACCTGGAGGTGTGTAACCGATCCGTAATCTGGTTACAGTCCCAGGCTGATTCGAGCGTCGCCCGAAATTGACGCTCAGCACATGTCCGACCGGTGGCGGAGCCGGCCGAGCGAGGGAGTGAACCTCAGTGCGAGTTCCCATGCGGAATATCTTGAACGCGGCGCGCCCCACGAGGGCCGCTCTGGTGGCGGTCATGATGGCTGTCGTGGCTGGTTGCCTGGTGGTGGCCTCGGCCTTCGCCGATGTCGGCGGCGACGAGGTTGACACGGGCGAGGTCGCCCTGTCGCTCACGGCCGCGGCCCGGGTGCAGCAGTTCGCCGAAACCACCACCGAGGTGCCGGCCGAGACGGTCGCGGCGCCGACCACGGCGCTGAGCGCCGAGGCCCGGTCGTACGACGAGGGCCGGTGGCGCCGTCCGGCGACCACGAGCACCACGGCCGCGCCGACCACCCTGCCCCCGTCCACCGAGCCGGCCACCACGGCGGCCCCGGCACCCACCCAGCCGCCGA
>JBKDZN010000211.1:0-2698 GCA_047971245.1 Acidimicrobiales bacterium | reverse complement strand
GGACGGGTTCCGGACCGCCCTGTTGGCCGAGGTGGCCAAACGGCGGAACCGGGTCTACGCCCCCGCTCCGGTGCGCTACCGGGACCTGCTCGATGACCAGCACGACCGGCTGGCCGACTGGCTCGACACCCATCTCGACCTGGACCAATGGGTCGAGATCGCCGCCACCGCGGCCCCACCCGACGCCGCGCCGGGCTGGTAGGGAACCGGGCCGGAGGGAATCCCGGAAAAAAGTCGGGGAAACGCGTAAGGATCGCCGGCCCCGATGGACAGGACGGTCGAACCCCGAGCACCGGCTCGGGATCCGACCAAAGGAACCTGTCATGCGTATCCGTCTCGCTCTCGCCTCCACCTCCGCCGCAGTCACCCTGCTCGGCCTGGTCGGTCCGCTCGGCCCGGCCGGTGCCGACCCGGGCCCGATCTCTGGTTCCCCGGCGGTCATGCTGCCCCAACCCGCCGACGAGCTGCAGGGTGTCTGCCAGGACGACTGCCCGGTGCCGGATCCCGACCCCGACCCGCAGCCGACGGTGCCCGAAGGTCCGGGTCGCCTGGTCAACCCGACGGCTCCACCCTCGTGTGACGACGTGCCCGTCGGCCACTGCCCGGTGCCGGATCCCGACCCCGACCCGCAGCCGACGGTGCCGGAAGGTCCGGGTCGCCTGGTCAACCCGACGGCTCCGCCCTCGTGTGACGATCTGCCCGTCGGCCACTGCGACGAGGGCGACGGTGGCGGCGAAGATCCGGGCGAGGGCTCCGGCGGTGACGGCGGCGCCGGCAGCAGTGCTATCGACCGCCCCGTGATCGGCACCCCGAACTTCACCGGCTGAGCCGGGTCCACGGGTCCAAACGAGACGAAAGGTCATCCGATGAACCATCCCACCCCCACCGCCTCCCGCCCCGCCGTCCGGTTCGGACGGTCCCGCCTGGCCGCCGTCGCCCTCGTGGCCGCCCTGGTCGGGTCGGGCACGGCCTGCTCCACGGCCGCTTCCGACCTGGCGGTGGCCGAGGCCCCGGTGGCCACCGCCGCCGATCCGTCCACCGCGGCCGGAGCGGTGGCCCGGGAGGAGGTCCCCGACACCTCGGTCGCCCATCGGGCGGTGGTCACTGCGCCGACGCTGGAGGTCAGGGACCGGCCCGGCGGTGACGTGCTGGCCACCCTGACCGACCGGACCGATTTCGGTTCCGCCCGGGTCCTGCTGGTCGAGGATCAGCAGGACGGCTGGGTCCGGGTCCGCCTCCCGGTGCGTCCCAACGGGCAGACCGGCTGGGTCCCGGCGACGTCGGTGACGCTGGAACCGGTCGGGGCGTCGGTCGAGATCAGCCTGGATGAGCGGACCCTCACCCTTCTCCAGGACGGTCGGCCCGTGCTGGTGACCCCGGTGGCCATCGGCAGCGACGACAACCCCACGCCCACCGGTCGGTTCTTCGTCACCGACAAGTTGGAGAGTCCCGAACCCGGCGGCGCCTACGGTCCGTATGCTGTCGGCCTCTCCGGATACTCCGACACCCTGACCGAGTTCGCCGGTGGGAACGGCCAGATCGGTTTGCACGGGACGAACGATCCGGGGTCGATCGGCGAGGCCGTCAGTCACGGATGTATCCGCGTACCCAACTCGGTGATCAGTGAACTGGCGCAGCGTTTGCCGCTGGGCACCCCGGTCACCATCGTTGACGATCGTGCTGACCGCGAGGCTTGATGGACGTGCGTTCCGGGCGGCGGCAAGGAACGGAGACCGGGTGGGGGTGGTGGCGAACCCCCACGGGAGACAGGGGAGTGGGCCAGTGCGATGGGCAGAGACATCCGACACGGCGTTGGTGGCCGCCGTCCAGGCCGGCGAGACCGAGGCGTTCGGGACCCTGTTCGATCGATGGTTCGACCGATCGTGGAACGTGGCCCGCACCGTTCTCTGGGATGACGAGCTCGCCGCCGACGTGGCCCAGGACGCCCTCCTGGTGGCCTGGCAGCGCATCGGTCAGCTCCGTGATCCGGGCGCTTTCGGGGGGTGGGTGCTGCGCATCACCCGCAACCAGGCCCTCAACCGGCTCGACCGGGAGCGACGGACCACGACCCAGGGCGACGAGCTGGTGAGTTCCCTGCGGGACCAGGGCAGAACCGACCCGGTCGGGGCCGAGGCCACGCCCGGACCGGTCGCCGCCGGGGAGATCCGCGACCGCCAGGATCTGCTGTGGTCGGCGGCGGCCGCGCTCGGCGCCCGGGAGGCGAGCCTGCTCGATCTCCATCTACGCCACGGTCTCGGTCCGGCCGAGATCGCCGAGGCACTCGGGGTCCCCGCCAACACCGCCCACCAGCGCCTGTTCCGGCTCCGGGCGAAGCTCGGCAACGTGATCGGCTCGTACCTGTTGTGGCGGAACGGCAACCCGATGTGTGAGGCCCTGGCGGCCACCGTCGACGGGGGGCAACCCTTCGACGCCTCGGTGGCCCGGGCCGTGGCCCGCCACCAGGATCAGTGCCGCTACTGCTCGGAGGAGCGGGAGGCCATGGTCGACCCGGCGGCACTGTTCGCCACGGTGCCCCTGCTGGTGGCCCCGGCTCAGCTCAAGGCGGGAGCGGCCGCCGGTCTCACGGCGGCCGGGGTCCCCGTCGAGGCAGCCGGTGCCGGCAACCCCGGCGGGCCGGCCTCGCCCGACGCCGCGTCGGCACTCGACGGCGGGTCGAGCCCGGGGCTCGGGTCCGGTC
>JBKDZN010000210.1:0-2590 GCA_047971245.1 Acidimicrobiales bacterium | reverse complement strand
GGGGGGGGGGCGGGGGGGGGGTTGGGAGCGGGGGGGGCAGCGCTCCCGTCGCCCGGGTTGAGGCCGCCCGCGTCGAGTCCCCGGCGGCCCACGGCCGCCGCGGCGTCGGGTCGGCCCACCGACGACGCCGCCCGGGCCATGGCCCTGCGGGTGGCCTCGTCATCGACCAGGTCGGCCAGGCCGTCGGCCAGGGTGGAACCGGCGAGATCACCGTCCTCGAGGAGCCGGGCCCCGCCGGCGTCGACCAGTTCGGCGGCGTTGGCCCGTTGGTGGTCCCGGGGGGCGTTGGGCAGGGGCACCAGCACCGCCGGCAGACCGGCCACGGCGAGCTCGGCCACCGTCGAGGCACCGGACCGGCAGACGGCGACATCGGCCGCCAGGAGCACATCGGGCATGGCGGTCTCGTACTCGACGAGCTGGTAGACGAGGCCGTCGAGGGGCGGCGGCGTGGCGAATCGCTCCCAGTCGCGACGCCCCACGATATGGCGCAGGGCGAGATCCGACCGATCGGCCCACCGTTCGACGAGCTCCCGGGTCGCGGTGTTCACCGAGGTGGCACCGAGCGAACCCGACCACACGGCCACGACGACCCGGTCGGCGGGCAGGCCCAACCGGCCCCGGGCGGCGGCCCGGTCGCCGCCGACCACGGCGTCGACCACGGCTCGGCGGATCGGGTTGCCGGTCACTACCCCGTCGGGGAGGTCGGTGTCGGGGAAGGGCAGGGCGCAGACCCGGGCCCAGCGGCCGATGAGCCGGTTGACCGCGCTGGCCCGGGCATTCTGCTCACTCACCACCACCGGGACCCTGAGCAGTACCGCGGCCAGCGATACCGCCACCGCGGCGTAGCCGCCGAGGCACACCACGGCGGCGGGGCGGTGGCGGAGCACCGACCAGAAACCGACGAGGGTGCCGTAGGCAAGCTCGACCGCCGCCTTGAGGGCGCGAAGAGACACCGACCGGGGAATCCCCCGGCCGGGCAGGGTGTCGATCCGGAAACCGGCCGCGGTCACCAGCTCCTCCTCGTTGCCCCGCCGGCCGCCCACGAACCGGATCCGGTTCCGGTCCACGCCCGCGGCCACCAGGGCCTCGCCGATGGCGATCCCCGGGTTGGTGTGACCGGCGGTGCCGCCGCCGGTGATGACGATGCGGCGCTTCGCCGCTCGATCCGATCTGCTCACGAGCCGATCACCCCCTCGCCCGTCGGGAGACGTTGGTCAACAGACCGGCGGCGGCCAGGGTTGACACCAGGCTCGACCCACCCGCCGATACGAAGGGCAACGGTTCACCGGTGATGGGCAGCACCCCCAGGACCATGCCGATGTTCAGGAACGCCTGCACCAGCAGCCAGCAGGTGATGCCGGTGGCCAGCAGGGTACCGAACCGGTCGGGGGCGTCGAGCGCGGCCCGGAGTCCGAACCAGCCGATGAGGAGGAAGCCCCCGATGAGGGCCGAGGCGCCGATGATGCCGGTCTCCTCGGCGACGATGGCGAAGATGAAGTCGGTGTGGGCGAAGGGCAGGAACCCCCACTTGGCCCGGCTGGCGCCGAGGCCGACGCCGAACAGGCCGCCCGAGGCGACCCCGATCTGGCTCTGGAGGGCCTGGAGGCCGATGCCCAGCGGGTCCGCTTCGGGGTTGAGGAAGGCCAACAACCGGGCCCGCCGGTAGGGAGCGAGGATGGCCAGGATCGTGGCCGCCGTGACGGCGGCGCCCACCCAGGGCAGCATGCTCCGCATCCGGGCACCGGCCACGAACAGCACCAGGATGGCCACGGCGGCCATGATGATCGGCGTACCCAGCTTGGGTTGCAGGATGAGGAGGGCCGATACGAAGCTCAGCACGAGCATCACCGGCCGGACGGTGAGTTCGGGCCGATCCATCCGCCGCTCCCGTCGAGCGAGCAGATCGGCGAAGAACACGATGAGCACGATCTTGGCCAGCTCCCCCGGCTGCACGACGAGGGGACCGACCCCCAACCAGCGTGCCGATTCGTTCCGGGTCAGGCCGACGCCGGGGATGAGGACGAGCACCAGCAGGGCGACGTTGACCAGCAGCATCGGCGCGGCCAGACGCCGGAGCAGCCGGTAGTCGATCCGGCTGGCGACCACGAAGGCCACCGCCCCGATCCCGGCCCAGATGGCCTGCCGTTTGAACTGGAACAGTGGTGAATCGCCGTACTGGTGGAGGCTGGACACCGAGGAGGCGGACAGCACCATCACCAGCCCGAACAATGACAGGCCGACCACGGTGGCGGTGAGGTAGGCGGCGTTGCGCTCACCGGCGTCGGTGACCGGTGGTGCCGGTCGGCGCCGCCCACCCGCACCGCCGTGCCCCGCCGCCCCTCCCGAGCCGCCCCCGCTGCCGGTCGCATGGCCCCGCACGTCGGAGCGGTACACCCCTGGCCGGCTCCGGGCGGAGGACGGGCGCCGGCCCGACCACGACCGGCGGGGCCGGCCCCCCGACGATCCGGCGGCGCGGGTGGGACGCGATCGGCCGGAGGTCGACCGGCTGGCTCCGGCGCGTGAGGCGGACCGCACCATGACCAGCCCGACCAACGACAGGCCGACCACGGTGGCCGTCAGGTAGGCGGCG
>JBKDZN010000209.1:0-3421 GCA_047971245.1 Acidimicrobiales bacterium | reverse complement strand
ATGAGTCGGCGGCAACCGGCGGGGACTGCCGGCCCGAGCGGGTCAGCACCATGATGCCGACGGCCACCACGAGCACGGCGACGACCGGCCCGGCCCACTTCTGCCACTCCATTCCGGCGATCCGGTCGGTGATCCCGCCGGAGCGGGCCGGGTCGGTGGCGACCGGATCGGCACCCGGGACCCCGGGTCGGATCGTGGGGACCTCGCCGGTCAAGCCAGGAAGATCCACCGGGCCGTCCGGGTTCGGCTGGGGGATATCGGCGGTGGCCGGACCGGTGGGGTCGACAATCGGACGGGTTCCCGGATCGGGGGGCCGGGGCGGACCTTCCGGACCCGGCGACGGGTCGCCTCCGGTTGGCCACAATTCGTCGGACACGGTTACCCCCGGGGAACAACAGCCAGGGTACCGGCCAGGCGGAGTGCCCGGGGAGCGGCCCGGTAGGGACCGGGTACGAACCGTTCACCGTCGGCCCACATCTGGGCGTCGATCTCCACCGAGACCTGGGTCGCTCGATAGGTGGTGACCGCCGGATGATCGACGTGACGCCCGAAGAAGACGGTGGGCAGCATGCGGGTGAACGTGAACCGGGACACGGCGCCGATGACGACCACGTCGAGGTGGCCATCCGTCGGGTCGGCGTCGGGGGCAACGATCATGCCCGCACCGAAACAGCGGGTGTTGGCCACCGCCACCAGGAGCGCCTCCTGCTCGACCCGCTGTGACGGGTGCTGATCGCCCTCCAGCCGGATGGTGACCGGGAACGGGGTGAGGCGAGGCAGGGCGGCCAGGGCAGCGGCGGTGTAGCGCTGACCACCCATCGGTTTGGGGAACCGGTCGGCGGCCGCGTTGGCCAGGCTGGAGAACCCGGCGGTAACCACGGTGGCGGCGTAGGCACCGCCCGGGGCGCTGATGAGATCCACCGTCCGGGGTGGACCGAGGGCGGCCAGCACCGCCCGCTCCAGATTGGCGGGCAGGTGCATGGCCCGACCGAAGTCGTTGCCGGTGCCGGTCGGGATGACGGCCACCACGACATCGGTTCCGGCCACCGCGGGCAGGGCGTGGTGGAGCAACCCGTCGCCCCCGGCGACGACGAGCCGCGTCAGGACCCCGGCGCGCCGCGCCCGCTCCAGGGCCGGGCCGATACCGGCCGCCGAGAGGGGCCGGATCGGGACGACCTGACATCCAGCCGCCTCCAACCCGGCGGCAACCGCGTGGTAGCGGCGGCCCCGCCGAGTGGCGGGATTGACGAGAAGATGAACCAGGGCCATCCCGGGCGACGGTACCCTATTGGCGTTCCCCCACCGGGGCCTTGGGGCGGCGATGACGCCGGTTCGGGAGGGACACGCGGCGCTCACACCAGGTTCGTGTGGGGCCCCAACCCTATTTACGGCGACGGCCCGGCCAGCGAGCATGACGGTCGAACGGTCCCAGCGAGTGGGCCGACGGGGCGCAACGCCAGCGCCAGAAGCCAAGAGAACCCCTATCGGATGTGACCTCACCATGTCCCTGCTTGAGACACCCCTTCGTTCACCATGCCCGAGTTCCGCTGCCCAGGCGGCCTTCGACCGGGTCTACCAAGATCGCTACACCCCGATGCTGCGGCTGGCCAAGGAGATGGTCGACATCCCATCGGTGGCCGAGGACATCGTCCAGGACTCCTTCCACAAGCTGTGGCAGCGATGGGAGACCGTGGAGACCCCGGCCGGCTACCTGCGCACCAGCGTGGTCAACGGCTGTGTCAACGAGCTCCGTCGTCGGCGGGTCCGGCGAGAACACCATCAGCGGTTCGTGGAGCAGACCGAGGCCACCTCGGAATACCTCACCGATGCGTTGGCCTCGATCAACGAGCGTCGGCGCCAGGCCATCGTCCTGCGCTACTACGGTGACCGCTCGATGAGCGAGATCGCCGCGGCCATGGACATCCCGTCAGGTACCGCCAAGAGCCTGATCAGCCGGGGCCTGGCCGAGTTGCGGGTCGCCTTCGACTGATCCAGGCGGGACGGGTCACGGCGACCCAGTCGGTATGGGGCCGACTGCGTCGCCCCAGACCGCTAGCCTGAGCCGCCTGCCCCCGTAGCTCAGTGGATAGAGCGTCGGTTTCCTAAACCGTGCGTCGCAAGTTCGATTCTTGCCGGGGGCGCTGCGTTTCGCCTGATGGGGACGGGTTTGGGGGCACCGAGATCGCCGGGGACGGGTTCGTCCTGGCCGACATGATCACCGACGCCTCGGGTTCGACGCCGATCCGCCCCGACCGGCTCACCCAGGCCTTCGCCCGCCTGTGTGCACGGGTGGAGGGCGCCGAGAGCGTAGGCCTGCACGATCTGCGCGTGCGCCACGAGGCGCCATCTACCGGGTGGGGTGAAAGGACCCACCGTTGGCCCGTCGCAGCGGGCCTGTTGAAGATGAGGGCAGCCTGATCCGGGAGACGCCGGGGAGGGTGGCAAGCAGCCCTGACAACGACGGGACATCCCGAAGCACCGCCGGATGGGGATGGGCCCGGCTATCGACACAGACAGGTGTAACGAGAGTGAACCAGTGGTTGAACCCCCTCAAGCGTGGAACCGGCTCCAACCTGGCGGATGCGGGCCGGGGGTGCAGTGCACGCCGAGCTGATTCAGGGCGAAGCGACTTCGATCCTGGGATACGTAGGTCGGGCAGGAGGCCACACCGAACACCTGCGGCGTAGGTGTGGCGATGCTGCAGGGGAAGAGCTGGGCACCGATCCTGTGGACCGGTACATGGTGAACGTGGGAACCGTCCCCGTGCCGCCCAACCCGTCATCCAGCCAGGGTGGCGGCGGGCAGGTCCGTCGTCGACTGATGACATGGGGACGGGACTGGGGCTGGCGCGGGGCTCCGGACGGGGCAGGCTTGGGTTAGTGGCGAGAGGAAGAGGAAGTTACCTAGAACTAGGACGGCGTATCCGCCTGAGTTGCGTGCGGAGTTGTTGAGAAGGGTCGAGGCTGATGAGTCTCCTGAGGAGTTGGCGAAGCAGTTCGAGCCGACCGCTCAGACGATTCGTAACTGGGTGAAAGCCGAGCACAAGGCGGACGCGGTGAGCCCGGAGACTGGCCGCACGCTCGCTGATTTAGAGAAAGAGAACCGGGATCTGCGTCGGCAGTTGAAAGATGAGTGGGAATCGGTTGACATCTTAAAAAAGCGACGGCCTGGTTCGCGGCGGAGAACAAGACGCCACCGAAGCGTTCGAGTTCGTAGCTGCGAACCAGGCTGAGTACACGGTCACGAAGATGTGTGACGTGTTGGGAGTGTCCCGATCGGGCTACTACGAGTGGCGGTCCCGGCGTCCGACCCGACAAGGAATCGACGATGAACAGATCATCGAGATCCTGGAACAGGCGTGGCACGACTCGGGTGGGAGCTACGGGGCGCCGCGTTTGATCCCCGAGGTCAACGAACGACT
>JBKDZN010000208.1:0-23702 GCA_047971245.1 Acidimicrobiales bacterium | reverse complement strand
GGTGAGGTGATGCAGTCGTCGACCACCGATCGGATGCTGTTTCGGATCGACGAGACCATCGCCTTCATCAGCCAGGTGGTGACCCTGCGACCCGGTGACGTGATCGCCACGGGCACACCGTCGGGGGTCGGGGCCGGCCGGACCCCGCCGGTGTTCATGACCCACGGTGACGTCTGCGAGGTCAGGATCGAGGGCATCGACCCCCTCCGGACCCGGGTGGGTACCCGTTGGGCAGCGCCGGACCGCCTGGAAAAGAGATGAATTGATCGTAATCTACTGACGTTAAAGGTCGAGTTCATCTGAGCTTCATCAACCGTGCTCCTCTTGGTGGAAGATGGGGGCGGCGGCCGGGTTGGTCGGCGGGTTCACGCCCGGCGTGTGCCGGTGCCGGGCGGTCCGGGTGGGCCGAGGCCGCCCCTCGTCCGGCCGATCCCCCTGGTGACGGGCCTGATCGAAGCGAGATTCTACAAAACTCCGACGACCAGCATCGATTTCATCGTATACGGCGGGAACCGCCCCGGGTCAGGGGGGACGTGACACCCGGCGGGGGACGGCCCGACTAGGTTTGGCGCCATGACGTCGTCCGACCCGTTTGCCGACTACGACCTTGCTGGCTTCTACGACGAGGTGTTCCAGCCGGACGGTGCCGTTCGGCCCGAATACGAGCTCGTGGCCCAACGGTTGCGGGTGCTCGGCGCCGACGAACTGGCCCGACGCCAGCAGCTCAAGGACCAGCTCTTCCACACCCGCGACATCACCTTCACCGTCTACAGCGACGACACCGGCACCGAGCGGACCTTTCCCCTCGATCTGGTGCCCCGGCTGATCACCGCGGACGTGTGGCGGGACATCGAACGCGGTCTGGGTCAGCGGTTGCAGGCCCTCAACCAGTTCCTCGGCGACATCTACGACGGCGACTGCGCGATCGTCAACGACGGGATTATCCCCCGGCGGATCCTGGAGCACGCCAACGGCTACACCAAGATGGCGCAGGGTATCCCGCAGGCCTACAACGCCCGGGCGTTGGTGGCCGGGATCGACCTGGTCCGTGACGACAACGGGCGGTTCGTGGTGTTGGAGGACAACCTCCGGGTGCCCTCGGGGGTCTCCTACGTGCTGGAGAACCGGTTGGCCATGACCCGATTGCTGCCCCGGGTGATGAGCGAGATCAACATCCGGACCGTCGAGCAGTATCCGGTCCTGCTGTTGCGGGCCCTCCAGTCGATCGCCCCGGCCCGGGCCGGAGAACATCCGACGGTGGTGCTGCTCACCCCGGGCCCGTTCAACTCGGCCTACTTCGAACACGCCTTCCTGGCCGAGAACATGGGCATCCAGCTCGTGCAGGGGAGCGACCTGTTCGTGGAGGACGAGTCGGTCTGGATGCGCACCACCCGGGGCCGGACCCGGGTCGACGTCATCTACCGACGGATCGACGACGACTTCCTCGACCCGGAGGTCGGCCGCCCCGACTCGGTGCTCGGCGTACCCGGTCTGGTGTCGGTGGCCCGGGCCGGTGGGGTCAGCCTGGCCAACGCCATCGGCAACGGGGCCGCCGATGACAAGGCGATGTACGTGTACGTCCCCGAGATGATCCGCTACTACCTGGGTGAGGAACCGATCCTGCCTAACGTCGAGACCTTCATGCTCTCCGACCCGGACCGCCGGGCCGAGGTGCTCGACGATCCGACCCCGTGGGTGGTCAAACCGGTCGACGGTTCCGGGGGCTACGGGATCTTCGTGGGTCCCCAGGCCACTGAGGCCGAGGTGGAGGAGCTCGTTGCCGAGGTCACCGCCGAACCCGACCGCTTCATCGCCCAGAAGGTGATCAAGCTGAGCCGCCACCCGACGATGATCGACGGGCGTCTCGAACCCCGCCATGTCGATCTCCGGCCCTTTGTGGTCGGTGGTGAGTACATCGACGTCCTCCCCGGCGGTCTGACCAGGGTCGCCCTGCGGCGCGGCTCCCTGGTCGTGAACTCGTCCCAGGGGGGCGGGTCGAAGGACACCTGGGTCGAACGGTCACCCGACCACAAGCAGGGGATCTCCCGCTCATTCGACCAGCACGGCCGCCTCGACAGCGACATGGTGCTGGCCCGGGTGGCCGAGCCTCTGTTCTGGACCGGCCGCTACCTGGAACGGATCGACGGGACGGCCCGGTTCCTGGCCGAAGCCCACCACGGAGTGTTGTCGGGTCTGCCGGTGGAGGCCGGACTGCGGTGGGGGGAGCTGCTGGAGATCCTGACCCTCACCGAGGACTACGCCGAGACCGGCCGGGAACGCTCCACCACCGAGGTCACCCGGTTCCTGGTCGACGATCGGGACAACCCGGGCTCGATCATGAGCTGCCTGGCCAGCGCCCGGATCAACTTGCGGCAGGTGAGGGAGAAGATCCCGATCGAGCTGCGGACCGCGGTGAACGATTCCTGGGCCGGCCTCCAGGCGATCGACTTCGACGCCGAGCTGCGGGACGCCCCCCAGGATCTGTTCATCCGCCTGGCGCGGGCGTCGGAGACCTTCCACGGCATCACCGAGGTCGCCATGAGCCGCAACGACGGTTGGCGGTTCCTGTCGCTCGGGCGGTTGACCGAACGGGCCCTGTTGAACGCCCGCCTGATCGACGTGTACTTCGTGCGCATGATGGGGCACGACCGGCCGCCGGTGCGGGTGTGGATCAACCTGCTGCGGGCCGCCGGGGCCCTCCAGGAGTACCGGCGGGTCTTCCAGACGTCGCTCGATCCGCTGGACGCCATCGCCTTCCTGGTCGGTGACCCCGAGTTCCCTCGCAGCCTGCGCTGGAACCTGGAGCACTCCGCGGCCCTGGTCGACGCCATGACCGGGTTCGACCGTCGTGAGGCGAGCCGGGCCCGGGCCGTGGTTGTGGAGCTGGCCGAGCGGGTGGCGCTACCGTTGACAGACCTGCTCGGAGACGATCCGAGCCAGGCACTACGGGCCGTCGCCGCGGGGTTGGAGCAGTTCAGTGATGAGGTTCACGCCGAGTTCTTCGAGGCTGGCGGCTGACGCCACCCCGCCAGCGGGCCCGGCCGGCCCGGGAACAGGACGGGTTGGGTGAGCGAACTCATCGGCATGTCGTTCGACCTGCCGGCCACGCCCCGGCTGTCGTTCAGCCATTTCCCCGGCGCGTCCGACGACGGCCGCACCGGCTGGGGCGTGGCCTGGTACCCCAATGACGAGCTGGCCGCGGCCGCGGTGCGGGACCCCGGTTCGGGTGTGTCCGACGGGGTCATCGAGGTAATGGCCGACCGGGGCAACCTCCAGGCCTCGCTGCTGGTCGCCCACCTCCGGGGGGCGGCGAAACGGGCCACCCACCGTGACACCCACCCGTTCGTGCGGAGCTTCGCCGGCCGCTCGTGGACGATCGCCCACAACGGGGACCTGCTCGGGAACCTCGACGACGTCCTGCCCCTGCCCGACGATCCCGCCCTGGCCCCGATCGGGCTGACCGACACCGAACACCTGCTCTGCTGGCTGCTGGGCCGGATGGCCGAGGCCGGAGCGTCCACCCTGGAGGAGTACGGGTGGACCCGGGTCGAGCAGCTCATGGCCCACGCCAACCAGCTGGGCACGCTGAACGTGCTGCTCAGCGACGGGACCTCATTGATGGCCTACCGCTGTGTCACGGGGTTCCAGCCCCTGTTCTGCGCCCGCTACGTCCCGCCGGACACGGCGGATCTCGACCTGGCCGAGGCCGGGGTGTCGGTGGGCCTGGTCGGTCCCAGCAGCGGGAGCTCGACCCTGGTCCTGCTGTCCACCTTGGCCTTCGGTTCCGAGGTCGTCGAGGCCCTGCCGCCCGGGGGCATGGCCGTGGCCGCCGGAGGTGCGGTCACCGTCACGAGCCTCGACGTCGACGGTGTGGCCACCCCCAAGGTGACCCGCCCCCCGAACCGGACCCAACCCCGGGCCACCACCCGGCGTCTCGAGATCGAGCACGTGAGCCGCTACCGCTACAGCAGCCCGATCACCCGATCCAGCCACCGGCTCCGGTTGCGGCCCGTCAACGACCGGTTCCAGCAGGTGTTCTCCCACGACGTGACCCTGAGCGTGCCCGGGCTCCGGTTCGACTTCGAGGACGTGTTCGGCAACGAGGTGGCCGGCTTCGAACTGTCCGACAGCTACGAGGAGCTGGTCATCACCGCCCGATCGTCGGTGAAGGTGATGGCGCCGGTGGATCGGCCGGACATGCTGCCCCAGACCCAGAAGCTACCGATCGTGTGGATGCCGTGGCAGCAGCACATGCTCCACTCCTACCTGCTGCCCCCGGAGCTCCCGGAGACCCAGCTGGCCGAGCTGACCCGCTACGCCCGATCGTTCGCGGTCCGGAACCAGTACGAGCTGCTGCCCACCCTCGACGACATCACCACCACCATCTACAACGACTACAAGTACCGGCCCGGCCTCACCTCGGTGGAGACCACAGCGTTCGAGGTGTACCAGACCCGGGCCGGGGTGTGTCAGGACTTCGCCAATCTGATGATCTGCCTGGCCCGCATGTTGAACATCCCGGCCCGCTACCGGGTCGGCTACATCTACACCGGCGCCGACTACGACAACACCCTCCAGTCGGAGGCGTCGCACGCCTGGGTGGAGACCTACCTCCCCCTGATGGGATGGCGGGGCTACGACCCGACCAACGGCAGCAAGGCCGGGGGGGATCATGTGAGGGTGGCGGCCGGACGGAACTACCGGGACGCCACCCCCACATCAGGGGCGGTCTACCGGTCCGCCCCCGGCGAGGAGACCCTCGAGATCGAGGTCCGGGTCACCGAGTCGAGCTGAGCCGACACCGGGTCATCGGCCCCGCAGGTCGAAGGTGACCGGGAACTCGACGTCGAGCGGGAGCTCGGCCTCGGGGGGTGCGTCGTCGGCCACGAACGGTTCCAGGGAGGCCGGTTCCGCCGTGGCCGGCCGGGGCAGGCGGTCGCCGACACCGGGCTCGCCGAGGTCGGGCGGCGGTTCGGGCCGGGCCTGGTCGGCCACGGTCCAGTCGTCGAACCGGCTCTGCCGCCGGGCCTCGGCCTCGAGGGCGTTCACCGGCAGCACGTCGTAGGCCCGGCCGCCGGGGTGCGCCACGTGGTAGCGGGCCCCCCCGACCACCGTCCCACTCCACCGGTCGACGATCTCGAAGGCGAGCGGATGGTGGACCCCGATGGTGGGGTGGAGGGCCGAGGGCGGATGCCAGGCCCGGTAGCGGATCCCGGCCACCTCCTCTCCCGGTCGGCCCGTCGGCCGCAACGGCACCGGCGTCCGGTTGACCAGCAGGGCGTGGCGACCGGGCACGAAGCCGTGGGTCTTCACCTGGAGCCGTTCCATCGAGGAGTCGACGTAGCGGGCGGTGCCGGTCTGGCGGGCCTCCTCCCCCAGCACCAGCCAGGGTTCGATGGCGGCCCGCAGCTCGACCGAGGTACCGCCGGCCACGATGGTGCCGTAGCGGGGGAAGCGGAACTCGAAGAACGGCTCCAACCAGCCGGCCTCGAAGGCGAAACCGGCCGCGTTGAGGTCGTGGACCACGGCCCGGGCGTCGTCAGCCAGGTAGTGGGGGAGCAGGTAGCGGTCGTGGAGGTCGGTACCCCACCGGACCAGGGGCATCCGGTACGGCTTGTTCCACAGCCGGGCCACGATTGCCCGCACCAGCAGGTACTGCACCATGGCCATCCGGGGATGGGGTGGCATCTCGAACGCCCGGAGCTCGAGCAGGCCGAGCCGGCCCCGGGAATGGTCGGGGGAGTAGAGCTTGTCGATGCACAGCTCGGCCCGGTGGGTGTTCCCGGTGAGGTCGGTGAGCAGGTGCCGGAGGGCCCGGTCGGCCAGCCACGGACTGGGGTCGGGGGCCCGATCCAGCTCGCCGAGGGCGATCTCCAGCTCGTGGAGGTTCTCGTGGCGGGCCTCGTCGACCCGGGGTGACTGGCTGGTCGGGCCGACGAACATTCCGGAGAACGCATACGAGAGGCTGGGATGGTGCTGCCAGTAGGTGATGATGCTGGCCAGCAGGCTCGGGTTGCGCAGCAGGGGACTGTCGCGTGGGGTGGGGCCACCGATGGTGATGTGGTTGCCGCCCCCGGTGCCGGTGTGGCGGCCGTCCAGATGGAACTTCTCGGTGGCCAGACCGACCTGACGGGCGTCGTCATAGAGCCCGTCGGTGATGGTGTGGAGCTCGTCCCAGGAACCGGCCGGGGGGACGTTCACCTCGATCACCCCCGGGTCGGGGGTGACACTGAGCCGTTCGACCCGGGGGTCGAACGGCAGCGGGTAGCCCTCCAACACCGCGGCCACACCACGGTCGGCCAGCGCCGCCTCGATCGCGCCGAGCAGGGTCAACCCGGCCTCGATGGTGGGCAGCGGGGGGAGGAACACCCGTACCACCCCGTCGCGGGCCTCCACCGCCAGGGCGGTCCGCACGATCACCGGGTCGGCCACCTCGGCCGGATCGGGTGGCGCCGGCGGGCCGGGGGTCAGGGGTTCGCGGGTCTCCAGCGGGTCCCGGTCGTCCTGCTCGTCCGGCCAGGTCTCCGGGTCGGTGGGCAGGGTGTCGAGCGGCAGCCGCATACCCATGGGAGAGGTGCCGGGGGTGAGGAACACCTGGGCTCGGCGCAGCGGCCAGGTGCTGGTCTGCCACCGGCCGGTCGCGAACCCGAGCGGGAAGAAGGTCCCCACCACATGGCCGAGGCCCTCGTCGAACAGGCTCATCAGGGCTCGGCGCTGGTCCTCGTCGTCGAGGTCGGTCGAGGTCGGGTCGACGTCGACGGGCAGAGACGCTTCCCGCCACAACCCGTACACCGGGTCCTCGTAGGCGTCGCGCACCAGATCGGTGGGGACGGCGAACCGGGCCGCGATCGCCTCGGCCACGGTGCGGGCGGTGGTGTGATCGTGCGCCAGGTCGTCGGCCGGGTCGGCCAGCAGGGTCCGGTCCTGCCACACCGGCACCTCGTCGGGTCGCCAGAGGAGCCGGATCTCCCAGCGGGGCAGCGGCTCACCGGGGTACCACTTGCCCTGGCCGTGCTGGACCACCCCGCCCGGGCCGAACCGGTCGTGGAGGCGGGTGGACAGTTCGCGGGCCATCCGCCGCTTGTCGGCCCCGTCGGCCGCCGTGGTCCACTGCTCGGATTCGAAGTCGTCGGCCGAGACGAACGTGGGCTCTCCACCCATGGTGAGCCGGACGTCCTCGGCGGTCAGCACCTCGTCGACCCGGTGACCGAGGTCGACCACCCGCTCCCAGGCCCCGTCGTCGTAGGGGAGGGTGGAGCGGGGGGCCTCCCGGAGCCGGACGACATCGTTGGTGTAGTCGAACCGGTCGGCGGCCACGTCGGAGCTCCCGCTGATCGGGGCGGCCCGCTGGGGTTCGGGGGAGGCGACCAGCGGGATGTGGCCCTCGCCGGCGGCCAGGCCGCTGGTCGGGTCGAGGCCCACCCACCCGGCGCCGGGGAGGAACACCTCGGTCCAGGCGTGCAGGTCGGTGAAGTCGGCGTCGGGGCCGCCCGGCCCGTCCAGCGGCTTCACGTCGGGGGTGAGCTGGACCAGGTAGCCGGACACGAATCGGGCGGCCAGGCCCAGGCGGCGGAGGATTTCCACCAGCAGCCAGGCCGAGTCCCGGCACGACCCCGCGGCCCGGGCCACCGTCACCTCACTCGGCTGCACCCCCTGCTCGTAGCGGATCTCGTAGCGGATCGTGTCGGCCAACCGCCGGGTGAGGCCGAGTAGGAAGTCGACGGTGCCGACCCCGTCGCCGACGACCGGGCCCGTCGGGTCGAGCCCGCAGGCGGCCACGGTCTCGGCGCACCAGTGGTCGAGGTCGGGGCCCCAGGTCTCCACCGTGACTCGGTACGGGGCCAGGTCATGGGCCAGGCCCGGCTCGTACTCGAACGGGATCGTCTCCACCTCGGGTTCGAGGAAGAAGTCGAACGGGTTGACCGTGACCAGCTCAGCCACCAGATCGACGGTCACGATGAGATGATCGGTGGGGTCCGGGATGACCAAACGGGCCAGGTGATTCCCAAAAGGGTCCTGCTGCCAATTGAGGAAATGGTCGGGCGGTTCAATCGTGAGTGAATATGAGAGGATCGGTGTCCGAGTGTGCGGAGCGGGACGAAGGCGGATGACCTGTGGCGACAATGACGCAGGTCGCGGGTAGTGGTAGCTGGTGCGGTGCTGGAGGGCGACGATGATGCTCATGTGCACCTCCCCGCAGATTGGTGACGTGTGAGTAGTTGTTCACACAGCGTTTTCTTGACCAGTTCATTACCCGTTGGGGCCATCGAACGATGATAGTTGGCCTCGGCCGTTCCGGTCCGGTGCAGTTGTCACTGCTACGGTCCGGATCGATGGATATCTGCACCGTGGAAGTGACCCGAGGGGGCCGGGTGGAGAGTCGGCACGCGGTCCAGGTGGTCCTCATCGACGCCGAGGGGTCCGGTCAGGCCTGGGGTGACCCCGACCGTCCCACCATGGCCCGGTCGGCGGTGAAGGCCTTCCAGGCCCTGCCCCTGGTGGCCACCGGGGCGGCCGACGAGATCGGGTTGTCGGTCGAGGAGCTCGCCCTGGCCTGCGCGAGCCATAGTGGGGAACCGAACCAGGTGGCGGGGGTGGAGTCGGTGCTGGCCCGTATCGGCTGCTCAGCGGCGGATCTCGAGTGTGGCACCGCCCCACCGTTGGGTGAGGAGCCGGCGCGGGACTGGATCCGCGCCGGATGTCCGAGCCGGCCGCTGGTGCACTGCTGCTCGGGCAAGCACGCGGGGGTGCTGGCCACCGCGGTCCACCACCGCGAACGGGTGATCGGCTACATCGCCCCCGACCACCCGGCCCAGCAGCGGGTCACCGCCGCCCTCGCCGCGGTGACCCGGGTGCCGCTCACCGCTCCGCCCGGGGTGGACGGGTGCGGGTTCCCGGTCCACACCGTGGCCCTGTCGGCGCTGGCCCGAGGCATGGCCCGGCTGGTCGAACCGTCCCGCCTCCCGGCGGAGCTGGCCGCGGCGGCCCCCCGGATCGTGGCCGCGGCCCGGCTCGGCTACTGGGTGAGCGGACCCGGCCGGTACGAGGCGCTCACCCAGGCCGCGGCCGAACGGCCGGTGTTGATCAAGAGCGGGGCCGAGGGTGTCATGTTGGGGGCCCTGCCCGGGCCGAGACTCGGGTTCGCCCTCAAGGCGGAGGACGGGGCGCCCCGGGCCGTGGAGGCGGCGACCAGTGCCCTCCTGGCCCGGCTCGGGGTGCTGTCCACCGCCGCCCACCAGGGGGAACCGGCACCGATCCGCAACGCGGCCGGGGTCACGGTGGGGGAGGTCCGGGCCCGGCTCGACTCCATCCGGGCCCGGAGCCTGCCCTGAACCTCGCTCGGCTCCGCACCGTGCCGGCCGGCACGGCACGATGCGGACCGGTCCGGCCGGTCAGACCCCCTGGTCGACGGCGGCCCGGTAGCCGGAGTACACGGGCTGGTCGATACCGACCTGGTTGACCACGGTGGTGCGGAGGTGATGGTGCAGGGCCGGGTCGTCCCGGGCGATCGTGCCGTCGGCCATGGCCGCGATCAGCCGGCGTCGCAGTTCGACCAGGGCGGCCGGGACGTCGTCGGCGTGACCGGCGCCGGGACCGTCGCCCTCACCCAGACCGAGCAGGTCGCGGAGCCGGGCCAGCTCACCGCGCCGATGGGCCGGTCCGAGCTCCAGCTCCCGACGGACGATGTCGAGCGAGTTGGAGGCCACCCGGGCCATGAACCCGGTGCGGCCCTCGATCGCCGGCATCACGTCGGTCCGGAGGAAATCCCTGACACTCACCAACAACTCCAACGTGGTGGGCATATCAGTGGAAGATGAGGCAGTGGAAGATGAGGCCGCGGGATCGTCCACCGGCGCCACCACCTCGACCGGGCCGGGGATCAGCAGGTTGACACAGTCCACCTGGCACTCCGAGCTGCGGCGGGCGATGCCGGGGCGCTCCACGGTGGCGTCGGGGCCGGTGCGCCACCGCTCGGCCATGGACAGGCAGCCGATCGCCCACCAGAACGATCCGAACACCTCCCAGAAGCGGACGTGGTCCGGGTCGACCGGTTGCCCCGACACCTCCTCGTACCCGGCGAACAGGTCGGCGTAGTCGCCGAATCCGCCGACCGGCTTGTTGCGCTGACCGAACCGCCACGAGTTGGTGCAGATCCAGCCCAGGTCCCGCATCGGATCGCCGAGGTGGGCGACCTCCCAGTCGAGCACCGCCATCACCCCGTCGGGACCGACCATGATGTTGCCGTTGCGGAAGTCGTTGTGGACCAGCTTCGGCTCCTGCTCCTCGGGCAGGTTGTCGGCCAGCCAGTGGGCGGTGAAGTCGATCATCGGCTGGGGGGAACCGAGCAGCTGGTACCGCTCCACCATCTCCGCCAGGAAGGCTCCCGGGGTCTTGAGCTCGAGCTGGTCGGCCAGGCCGGGGGCCTTGGGGTCGATGGCGTGGATGGAGGCCAGGATCCGGCCGCACTCGTGGGCCAGACTGGGACGGATGCCGTCGTGTGCGGCGGACCGGTTGATCCGGGCCCCCAGGGTCTCCCCGTCGAGCCATTCCATCACGAACCCGTCGCCGAGCTCGTCGTCGGGTTCCAGGACCGCGTAGACGGTCGGCTCGGGGACCCCGGCCTCGCCGGCCACGATCATGAGCCGGGCCTCCACGGCCAGGCCGGGACGACCCTCCACCGCTCCGGTCTCCCCCCCAGGGGCGCGCCGCAGGGCCAGGGGTGTCTCCACCCCGTCGATCACGGCCACCAGGCGGTAGGTCTCCTGGCTGGCCCCTCCCGACAAGCGCTCGAAACTGACCAGACGTTCGGCGCCGGCCCGGCGTTGCAGCATCGTCTCGAGCCGTCGGTGCAGGGTGGCGGGGTCGTCGGCGGGAAGGGTGGATTCGGAGTCCGGGCGAGCGTCGGTGTCGGTCATGGTCCAGTTCTGTTCCGGGGACGGTGGTCGCGGGCCGGGGTGACCGGCCTCGGGGACGAACCGGTCTCGGGTCCGCCCCGGCCTTAGGCTCGCGCGTCCGGGCCCTCCCGGTCGACCGGAGGGCCCGGCGGTCGGCCGGACCGGTCGGCGGCGGTCCGGGTCAGCGGGCGTTGGGGTGCCGGTGGACGGTCAGTTCACCTGGCGCTCCCGGCCCGCCCAGTAGGGGGCCCGGAGCTCGGTCTTGAGGATCTTGCCCGACGGGTTGCGGGGAATGGTGTCCATCCGGTCGACCGTCCGGGGGCACTTGTAGCGGGCCAGGTTCTCCTGGCAGTAGGCGATGACCTCCTCCTGGGTGGGGTCGGTGCCCTCAACCGGCGTGACGATGGCCTTGACTGCTTCGCCCCACTTCTCGTCCGGGACCCCGATCACCGCGGCATCCGCGATCGACGGGTGCTTCATCAGGACGTTCTCGATCTCGGCCGGATAGATGTTCTCCCCACCCGAGACGATCATGTCCTTGACCCGGTCGTGGATGAACAGGTAGCCATCGCGGAGGTAGCCGGCGTCGCCGGTGCGGACCCAGCCCAAACCGTCGTCGTCCCGCCCCTCGGGGAACGCCTCCGCGGTGGCCTGCGGGTTCTCCCAGTACCCGGCCATGTTCTGGACCGTGCGGCACCACACCTCGCCCACCTCGCCGTCGGCCACGTCGGTGCCCGCTGCCGCGTCGACGATACGCAGCTCCACGTCGCCCCACGGTTCGCCGGCCGAGCGCAGCAGGTGGGCCCGCGGGCCGCCGGGATCGTGATCGGCGGCCCGCAGGATGGTGATCCCACCGGTGGTCTCGGTCAGTCCGTAGGCCTGGACGAAGTCGCACCCCATGGTCTCCATGGAGGTGACCAGGACGGCCTCGGTGATCGGTGACGCCCCGTACACCACGGTCCGGAGGGTCGAGTAGTCGGTGTCGGCGTAGCCCGGGGCAGTGGTGAGGAACTGCAACACCGCCGGCACCAGCAGCATGTTGGTGATCCCGGCCTCGGGGATCAGTTCCAGGATGCGCTGTGGGTCCACGTCTCGCAGCAGGATGTTGGTGCCGCCGTTGAACAACCCCACGACGCCCCAGCCACTGCCGGAGATGTGGAACAGGGGCATGGCGACCAGGTTCACACTGCCGGCGTCGAACCCCCACTCCCGGCTCGCCGAGGGCAGCATCTCGAAGAAGTTCCGGTTGGTCAGCTCCACACCCTTGGGCAGCCCGGTGGTGCCCGAGGTGTAGAGCTGGTAGCACGGGTCGGTCCACGGGGTGTCCACCCCCGGATCGACCGGCGGATGGCCGGCGATCCAATCCGGGTAGGACACCTGGCCCTCGCCGGCCTGGCCGATGACCACGATCGTGGACACCGTGGACAGGTCCATCTTGGCCACATGGTCGAGGAACTCGTCGCCGACCAGGAGCACCTTGGCCCCGGCGTTGTTGAGGATGTACTCCATTTCGGGCGGGGCGAGCCGCCAGTTGACGGCGACGCTCACCGCGTTCACCATCCCCGCACCGCCGAGGAAGGTGAAGTACTCGGGAGCGTTCTTGTCGAGGAAGGCGACCCGATCCTGGGGTCGGACCCCGGCGGCCAGGAACGCCTGGGCGACCCGCCGGGCCTCCTCGTCGAGCTGGCGGTAGGTCCAGGTGCGGTCCTCGAACAGCAGCGCCGGCTTGTCGCCGCGCTCGGCGGCGTGGTGGCGGGTGATGTCGGCGAGCGAACGGATCTCGGTCATGGCGGGCCCCGGAGAGGTCGTGGTCACCTCCCGACCCCCGGTCGGGAGGTGACCTGGGTCACATATTCGGTGACCTTAGGCGGCGGACCCGGGGGCCGTCCACGGCAACGGGTATCCGCCGGGCGGAGGTCAGCAGGCGATGATCGCCTTGAGCGCGCCGGGTTTCGTGCGACCCTCGGAGTACGTCCAGCCGGGTTCGAGGGCGATGCATTCGCCGTTGGGTGCGTTATTCCATTTGAACTTTATGTGCTGGGTGTTGGCGCAGTTGTTCGTGGCGCTTGCCCAATTCCATTCACTCTCGGTGGAGGTGGAACTGGCGAGCGACACACACGAAGTCGGCGGGGCGGCGGAGGCCTGGGAGATGAAGACGCCGCCGATCGCCACGTTCGAGGCGATGGCGAGTCCAGCGAATTTGCGTGCTAGTGACATAGGTCGGCACCTTTCCGTTGGGTGTCGCCCACATGACGGTCAACCGTAGAATTTGGTCATCATTTCGTCAAGTAGTGCCCCGAAAAACCACCACTTTTTAAGCACGTCGAATGCTTGCCTTCAACAATAATTGTGTGGCCGCGGTTTGGGGTCCGGTCACCCGGAGTGGCCGAGACGGCGACCGCCCCGCAGCACCGAGACCGGTCCGTCCTCGCTGACCACGATCAGGACGGCCGACGGGTCGTCGTAGCTGTAGCGCAGGGCGGAGGTATGGCGGGTCCCGCGGTAGGGCCCGACGGCGGTCTCGGCCTCCACCGAGGGCACCAGGCGGGCACCGAGCTCGCGCAGCGTGCCGTGCTGATCGAACACCGCGGCCCCGTCGAGCTGCCCGAGGATGTGGTAGAGCGGGGCCAGGTCCGACGGTCGGGTGATCTGGAACTCGGGGACCCGGCGCCAGCGTCGATCGGTACCCGGTTGGAGCCGGCCGTCGGGGGAGACCACGAACGTGGCGCCCACATTGCGGGACCCGACATCGTGGACCGCGAATCGCAACAGCTGGTCCATGACCTCACAGGTCATCGGATCCTCGCCGCACACCGACACATCGAGCCAGCGGCTGACCGGAGGCTCCAGATGCCAGTCGTGGCCGAGCAGGCGGAGCACCCCGAACGCCCCGGCCGCTCGGACCACGCCCGACGGGTGGCGCTGGACCACGGTGGCCCCCGACGCCTCGGCCACGATGGTGAGGTCCCGCTCCGAGCCCACGCTCCGGTCGAACACCACCAGGTCGTTCACCCCCTCGGCCCCGTGGACGGTGAAGCTCGTGATCCCATCGGCGAATCTCCGGACCGCGTCGTCGGGAAGGGATTCGACCCGCCGGTGGGCGACACCGATCCTGGTCTCGTCGGCCCAGGCGGCGGAGTCCCGGCGTGGTCGGACGATGCAGCCGTAGCTGGGGACCCGCCGTTCGTGAACCGGCGGTCGGATGGCGTAGGCGAGCTCGTCGAGCAGGGCATCCGGATCGGGCAGGGAGGCCAGGAGCAGGGGATCGATCTCGTCGATTTCGTCGCGGAGCCTTCGGATCTGACCGGTGGCGTCCGGGCGCCGGCCGTGGAGGTCTCTGATGGTGTTCACCGACCGAGGAGCGTATCGGTGGCCTCGGGGACGGGACCGTCGAAGCCGGGTTCGGTAGGCTCCGGCTGTGACCGAGCCGAGGAGCCTCACCCGACGCGTCGACCGGTGGGGGATCAGTCACCTCGACGCTCCCGACGCCTTGGCCGTGTTCTGGGGACAGGGCTGGGCGGCCGCCAACGATCGTCTCTGGCAGATGGAGTGGGACCGGCGCCGCGGCCAGGGCCGGTGGGCCGAGGTGGTCGGGCCCGCCGGGGTGGCCGAGGACGTGTTCTTCCGCCGTTTCGGACTCGCCGACGCCGCCCGGGCCCAATGGTCGCTGCTGGCCCCGGCCACCCGGCGGATGACCGAGGCCTACGCCGCGGGGGTCAACGGCTGGCTGGGGACGAACCGTGAACGTCTCCCCGTCGACCTGGCGGCCCAGCCCGAACCGCCCGAACCGTGGGCCCCCTGGCACTGCCTGCTCGTCTACCAGGTCCGGCACCTCTTCATGGGCTCCCTCACCCGGAAGCTCTACCGGGCCCTGGTGGCCGACGCGGCCGGGGCGGGGACGGCGGTGGCCACCGTGACCCCTCCCGGCGCCCGGTGGGCCACCCCGATGATCCCCCGTGACCGCGTGACGCCGACCCCGCCTGCCGGCACGGCGGCCGGTGACGCCGCCGGCGTGGATGGCCAGGGGACCGCCTGGGCGGCCGAGGTCGCGGCCGGTCGGGCCGCCCTCACCGGGGTCACGGCCTGGCTCGAAGCCCTCAACCGGTCGGTCGTCGTCGGCGGTGTGGCCGCAGAGGTCGGCCCGGACGTGGACGCTGCCGCCGGGGGTGGCTCCAACTCGTGGGCACTGGCCCCCAGCCGGACCGCGACGGGCGCCCCCCTCCTGGCCGGCGATCCCCACCGGGGCATCGAGTTCCCGAACACCTACCACCAGGTCCACCTCCGGTGCGACCGGTTCGACGCCATCGGTCTCGCCTTCCCCGGGGTGCCCGGGCTGCCCCACTTCGGCCACAACGACCGGGTGGCCTGGTGCATCACCCACGGCATGGCCGACGACACCGACCTGTTCGTCGAGGATGGCCCCGTCGTGGTGCTCGGCACCGAGACGGTGACGGTGGCCGGGGCCCCGGCCGTGACCGTCACCCGGGCCCGCACCGGGCGAGGACCCGTCGTCCTCGGCGAGCCCGGTGGGGACGGCCCGGTGTTGAGCATGGCCTGGACCGCCGTCCACGATCCCGGTCGCCGCGGGGACACCACCTTCGACTGCCTGTGGTCGATGCTGGAGGCGAGCGACGTCGACGGCTTCGAGGCGGCCATGGGCGACTGGGTGCTGCCGGTCAACAACCTGCTCACCGCCGACGTCGACGGTTCGATCGCCCTGCGGATCCGGGGTCGGATCGTGCAACGGCCGGTGGCCAACCGCTGGGGCCCGGTGCCCGGCGACGCCGACCACGGCTGGGCCGAGCAGGCCACGACCGTCCCCGACGACGCCCTGCCCCGGTGGCGGGACCCAAGGCGGGGGTTTCTCGTGACCGCCAACAACCCCCTGGCCGCCGGGGGCCCGTACGTCTCCCTCGATTTCGCCGATTCGCCCCGCCACGACCGCATCGTCCAGCTCCTCGAGCCGATCACCGGGGCGACCGCGGCCGACATGTCGGCCGTCCACGCCGACACGGTGTCGCTCCGGGCCCACGCCCTGTTGCCGGTCCTGGCCACCGCGTCCCCCACCACCGACGCCGGTCGCCGGGCCCTGGGCCTGCTGGCCGGCTGGGACGCCGACCTCACCCTGGACAGTGCCCCGGCCGCGGTCTACGGCCTGATCCGGGCCGAATGGTCCGACGAGGTCGCCCGCCGCCTCGGTCTCCGGACCGACGGGGTGGCCGGCTGGCCCACCGCGCTCGGTCTGGGACGGATGCTCCACGACGACGCCACCGCCCTGCTGGCCCGGGGCCGGTGGGGCCTGATCCTCGCCCCCGGTGAGGCCTCCCCGCCCGCCGAGATCCTGGCCGAGGTGCTCGGCGCGGTCGTCGACCGGGCGGCCGCCCGGCTGGTGGCCCGGTTCGGGCCCGATCCGGCCGGTTGGGCGTGGGGGCCCCTGCACCCCTCGGTCAATCCCCACCCGCTGGTCACGGCCGGGATTGGCCCCGCCGGTTGGAGCCCTCCCGCCGACCCCTGCCCCGGTGACGGTGACACCGTCCGCTGCGCGTCGGTCAACCCGGCCGCCGGTACCGGGGCCAGTGTGGCCTCGGTGGCCCGCTACGTGTTCGACCTGGCCGACTGGGACCGGTCGGGCTGGGTGGTTCCCCACGGGGTCAGCGGGGTGCCGGGTGGTGGCCACGACCGCGACCAGCGTTCGGCCTGGCTGGCCACCGAGCTCCTGCCGATGGCCTACACCCCCGCAGCGGTTGCCGCCGTGACCACCGCCACCGAGACGCTCACCGTGCCGGCCGACGTCCCGTCCCGGTGAGCCCGTTGACCCCCTGATCGATCCCGGACGGAGCCCATCATGCGCATCGGTATCTCCCTCACCTCATCCCAGGCCACCGACCCGCCGTCACGCGGTGGGGCGGTGATGGTGGAACGCGCGGTTGCCGCCCACCGGGCCGGACTGAGTTCACTCACCGTCGGTGATCACCACGCCGAGGCCTCGCCCTACCAGCAGAACACCCCCATCCTGGGCCGGCTGCTGGCCGAATGGCCGGACCGCCCGGCCGGTTGCCTGTTCCTGCTCCCCCTCTGGTCACCGGTCCTGGTGGCCGAGCAGGTGGGCACCCTGGCCGGCCTGCTCGACGCCCCGTTCATCGTCCAGACCGGTATCGGTCGGGGCCGGAGCCAGTTCGCCTCCATGGGCCGCGAGCTGGCCACCCGGGGCGCGGTCACCGACGAGATGCTCCGGGTCGTCAAGGGCCTGCTCGCCGGCGACACAATGACCAGTGACCGGTTGGGCATGGGGCCGACCCGGATCGGTCTCCGCCCCGACCGGGGTGTCGAGTGGTGGATCGGGGGTCACGCCGACGCTGCGCTCGATCGGGCCGCCGCCCACGGCGACGCCTGGTACGCCGGGCCCGGTCTCGATCGGGCCACCATGGCCCGCCTGCTCGACCGGTACCGGGCCGCGTGCACCTCCCGGGGGGTCGACCCCCGGGCCGTCGTCCGCCAGGACGTCCTGGTCCTCGCCGATGGCGACCGGGCCCGGAAGCGGGCGGCCGAACTGGTGGCCACCGGTTACCGGGGCATGAGCCTCGACCAGTTGCTGGTGGGCGACGGGGACGACGCCGCGGCCGCAGTGGCCGAACTCGAACAGTTGGGATTCGAACAGGTGATCATCCGCTGCGCCTCACCCGATCAGGACGAGGCGCTCGAGACCATCGAGCAGTTCGGACACCTCAACCGGGTGATCGGCGGTCCCGACCCGAGTTGAGCGGCCGGACCGAGGGGTCGACGGCGGCCGCGCTCGCGACGCGAATCCTCAAGGACCTCGCGGGGACACCGATAGGTGGGCGTGATCCCGGACCCGATCAGCGTGGTCGAGCCGGCTCGTCAACCCCAAGGGGGGGGCGTCGTGAAGAAGACCACCAAGGGCGCGATCGCTTCGGCCGTCGCCGCCATGCTGCTGCTCGGTGGCGGCACCTCCCTCGCCTACTGGACGGCGACCGAGAACATCAACGGGGGCACCGTCACCTCCGGTGAGCTCGCCCTCAGTACCGCCACCTGCGACGCCGACTGGGTCTATGCCGCGGGCCAGGCCGGCGCCGGGACGGCGGTGACCCTCTGGGTGCCGGGCGACGTGATCACCAAGAGCTGCACGTCCACCGTCACCGCCACCGGCGACCACCTGTTGGCCACACTGTCCACCCCCGCCACGGTGACCCTCGACCCCGGTTCGCCCACCACGGCCGCCGCGACCGTGGCCGTTGCCTATCAGCTCGGGGGCGCGGCCATCGTCGACCAGGACGCCACCCTGGCGGGGACGCAGATCACCGACTCGGCCACCGACCGCGTCCTGAAGGCGACGTTCACCGTCACCTTCCCCTTCGGCGACGCCACGACCGTCAACGCCAACGACACCCAGGCGTGGGCGGCGGCCCTCAACGCGCTCACCGTGTCGCTCACCCAGGAGAACCCGAACCCGTAGGCCGGGAGGGGTGACATGAGGTTCGCGCCCAGGTGCCTGTTCCGTGCCCTCGTCCTGTCGGTGTACCTCGTCGCCGGAGCGGTGATCGTCGGCGCCGTGGCCGTCCCACGACTGACCGGGGCGACCCCCTACACGATCACGACGGGATCCATGACGCCCGCGTACCGGCCCGGGACCGTGATCGTGGTCCGCCCGGTGGATGCGGGTGACATCGCCGTCGGTGACGTGATCACCGTGCAGCTCGAATCGGGCCGCGACACCATGGTCACCCACCGGGTGACCGGCCTCCGCACCGGGACGGACGGCGGGCTCGCCTTCGCGACCAAGGGCGACGCCAACGCGGCCCCCGACCCCGATCTGCGCCGTCCGGTGCAGGTGCGGGGCGAGGTCTGGTACTCGATCCCGGTGATCGGGCACCTCAGCACGGCTCTTACCCCCGGGCAGCGCAGCCGGGCGGTCACCGGCATCGGCCTCGGTTCGCTGGCCTATGCCACCTGGATGTTCGTCGGCTCCTGGCTCGATCATCGGCGAGGTCGCCGGGAGCACCGCCCGGCGGGGCCCCGGACCGCGTCACCCGGTTGAGCGGGCCATGCGACGCCGATTCGGTCACCTGCTCGCGGCCCTGCCGGTGGTGGTGCTGCTGGTCACCGCCGCCCCGGCGCCGGCGTCGGCCGCCGATGGCCTGTCGTTCAGCCGCGACGGTTCGACCTGGACGGCCGAGCTGAGCGAGCCCCTGTTCGGCCCCGCGATCCGGTGGGTCCCCGGCGACGCCCGGATCGAGCGCTTCTCGGTGCGCAACGACTCGTCGCTTGACGTGCTGCTCCACGTCGACCTCCTCGACACCGGCCTCGATGAGCTGCTGGGCACCGGGGACCTGAGGGTCGAGGTCCGGGTCGGCGATGGTGCCTGGACGGGAACGGACACCCCCGGCGGCGGCCGCCTCGGCTCGGAGCGCGTCGGGCCCGGTGGGGTGCAGACGGTGGACGTGCGGGTGTCGATGGACCCGGCGGCGACGAACGTGTCGCAGGTGCAGAACCTCGACCTCCGCTTCGCCGTCACCCTCACCGACGATCCCGGCGAGGTGCCGGATCCGGACCCCGACCCCACCCCGGATCCCGACCCCGATCCGGATCCCGGCCCTGATCGGGACCTCGGGGGCGGGCTGGCTGCACCCGCGTCCGGGACGGCCTCCCCACCGTCGGGGTCAGGGGCAGGGTCGGGAACGGGGTCAGGCCTGGCCAGAACGGGCGCCTCGGGTCCGGGGGTGGTCTGGGCGGGTGGAGCCGGCGTCGTCGTGGGCGCCCTCCTGCTCGTGGCCTCGTCGGCCCGGACCACCCGATCGGAGGTGGCTGATGGACCCGGCTGAACCCCGGCCCCGGTCCCGCTCGGTGCCGATCCGGGTGTTGCTGAGCTGCTGCATCCTCCTCGGCCTCCGCAGCGTGGGCTCCATGGCGTCGTTCACGGCCGGATCCACCACGAACCCGGGACCGATCACATCCGCCCAACTCGATGTGGTCCTCAACGGGCAACTGGCCACCGTGGCCGATCTGGACGGTACCCATGTCGAGGCGACGTGGCGCATCGTCGACCTGCTCCCGGGTGAGTATCCGGCCGTCCTACTCACCGCCACCAACAGCGGCTCGATGCCCCTCGACCTGCGGATGGACGCCTACGCAACCGGAACCCTGGGGCCTCACTTGGACGTCCAGCTCTACGCCGGGGGGACCCCCAGCCTCCCCATGCCCCAGCAGGTCCTGACCGCGTCGACCTGGCGCCAGGCCACTTGCGCCGGTGGTAACCGGCTGACCGCGTGGCGGGCGTTGGGGACCGAAGCCGCCCCCACCGGACTCGTGACCACCAAGCTCCGCCTGAACGTCGGGCAGTCGGTCACCTACTGCGCCCTGACGGCCTTCAGCGGGGCGACGGTCACCTACGAGAACACGAGCCTGATCAATCAGTCCGGCAGTGTCGTCTTTCTGTTCCGGGGCACCCAGGTCGGCGCACCATGACCGGGCCCCGACCCCGGATCGGCTCGGTCGTCCTCGACCTCGGGGCCGCGCTGGGTGTGGTCTGCCTGCTGTGGACCGTCGGTTTGGCCCTGAGCGGGCTCCGTCCGCTGGTTGTACTCAGCGGGTCGATGGCCCCGGCGATACGAGCCGGCGACGTCGCGTTCGCCCGGACGGTACCGGTCGGGCAGATCGAGGTCGGTGACGTCGTCAGCGTCATCACCCCCACCGGGACCCGGGTCACCCACCGGGTGGTAGCCGTAACCGCCGACGGGGGGACGACGGCCCTACGCCTGCGGGGGGACGCCAACGCCTCATCCGACGGGACCGTCCACACCCCGGCCACCGTCGACCTCGTCGTCGGCCACCTTCCCCGGCTCGGGTATCTGCTCGGGTTCGCCTCCTCCCCGTGGGGGGCGGCGGCCGCCGGCATCCTGACCGTCACCTGCCTGGCGGTGGGATGGCGGGAACGTCGCGGCGCCGGCCCCACCCCGTCGGTCCGTCGGCCGGCCACCGGCCGAGCCCGGGACCGCACCGCGCCCGACCCGGCGGCTCGCCGAACGCGACCCGGGACGCGGGAGGGGGCCGCCGGCACCGTGCCCCGCCTGGCCCTCCTGGCCCTCATCCCGGCCGTCCTGGCCGCGACCACCGCGGCGCCGCTGGACGGCACGCTGGCGTACTTCACCGACACCCCCAAGCTGGCCGGCCCGGCGGGCGGGTTCGATTCGGCGCCGTGGTTCACCTGCGCCCAGGCGGTGAGCGGAGCGTCCTACGGGAGCCAACCCTGGGCGCATCTGTCGTTCGACGAGAACACCGGCACGTCGCAGACGTCGGCGGCCAACCCCTACTTCCAGGACAGCATCGCCGACTGGGACGGTATCTATTTCGTCGGCTCGAACTGGTACGGGATGACGCCCAGCGTGGGGCACCCCCGGGGCTGTCGGCGCGACGACACCAGTCTGGCGGTCAAACTGACCCAGACCAGTTCCCTCCTGTCCCTGGAGTACATCCGGCACAAGCCCCAATCCCAGGACGCCAATGGCCCGGCCGGGGCCCGCTGGAACACCTTCACCGTCAACGTCTGGTTCAAGACCGACGTGGCGTCCGGGGCCGACAAGGCGGGCGTCCTCGCCGCGTTCTCGCAGGCGGGTGGGACCGCGGAGCTCCTGCCCACCGACCGGGTGCTGTACCTGGACTCGTCGGGTCGGTTGACCTTCGAGGTCAACCCGGGGGTCAGCAAGTACCGGAGCGGCACGGTCGACTACGCCGACAACCACTGGCACATGGCAACCATGACCCTGGGTCCGGCCGGTCAGTGCCTGTACGCCGATGGAGCCCTGGTGGGGACCTGCGACCCGACGGTCACCAGCGCGTACCAGTCCGACAACACCACCTTCTGGCGGTTCGGCTATGCCTACCTCAGCCCCGGATTCCAGGGGATCACCACCGGCAGCATCGAGCAGCGGGCGTTCCACGGCTACCTCGATGACGCCGCCATCTGGACCCGGCAATTGAGCGCCGCCGAGATCATGCACATGCACCGGGCGGCGCACCCCGTCCTGTCGTGACCGTCCGGCACCATGGGGAGACCGACCCGCACGAGTGACCGGCATCGAGGTCCGCCGCTACGGTGGCCGGTCGGCGGACCGAGAGGGCGAAACTCGTGGCGGACGAGCAGCGGCGGCGGCCGGGCCGGCAACGGCTGGGCCTGGTGGCAGTACTGGCGGTGGCTGCGTTCGGGCTCGGTTACCTGGCCGGGGTCCAGGGCAGCCGGACCCCGACCCTGGCCTCCGAAGCCGTCGACGGGGCCACGATGCCGGCCGGTCCGCCCGGCTCGACGACGACCGGCTTGACCACGGTGACCGAACCGGCAGCGACCGAACCAGCAGCGACCGAACCGGTGTCGCCGGGGCCCGAGGAGCCGGCCCCCATCGGGCCCGACGGCGATCTCCGCGCCTACACCGTGGCCGGGGGGACGGTGTCGATCCTGTTCCGGCCCGACGGGGCCATCCTGGTCCAGGACAGCCAACCGAACCCGGGCTATCAGCTCGACCAGACGTTCGCCGATGGGGTCCTCACCGTCACCCTCCATGATGGCACCCACACCTCGGTCATCACCGCGTTCTGTGATCAGCTGGCCCGCCCCCAGGCCACCCTCGACGACCGCTGAGCCGACCGGCTCCGGGCGGGTCCGGGTGCACCGGCGGTGTCCCACGGGCTGGCGACCGGGCCGGGGGCCGTGGTGAGCTGGGAACCGACGCTCACGGGACCTGATCTGATGGAGGCGCTCCCATGCTCACCGGCCGGCAGTACAAGGACTCACTCAACGACGGTCGCCGCACCTACTTCGAGGGCGAACGGATCGAGGACCTGCCCGGCCACCCGATCCTCGGCCAGACGGCCGAGTTCACCGCCCGAGCCTACGACAAGCACTACGACCCGGCCCCCGACGCCGTCAGCCCGCTTCTCGGGGTACCCACCTCGGCCGATGACCTGCGGGCCCTGATCCCGATGCTGCACGACGCCGGGATGATGGCCCATGTCACCTCGACGTCGATCCAGACCCTGAAGACGGCGGCCGGCCGGATGACCGAAACCAACCCCGCCTACCTGGACCGTATCGCCGGCTACATCAACGACGCCCAGCGGGGCGATGTGCGGATCACCCAGTGCATCACCGACGCCAAGGGTGACCGCAGCCGTCCCCCGGCCAAGCAGGACGACCTCGACGCCTACGTTCGGGTGGTGGACCGCCAGCGGGACGGGGTGGTGATCCGCGGGGCCAAGCTGCACATCACCGGCGCGTCGTTCGGCCATGACCTGCTGACCATCCCGACCAAGGCGATGAAACCGGGGGAGGAGGACTGGGCCATCGGTTGCGTGGTCCCCGTCAACGCCGAGGGGGTGAAGATCATCAACACGACCTACGCCCCCCGTCACGACGACAACCGGGCCTTCCCGGTGTCGGGTCATTACCACTACCCGGAGGGGTTCGTGATCTTCGACGACGTGTTCGTCCCCCACGAGCGGGTTTTTCTCGACGGGGAGACGGCCTTCGCGGCGGTGTTCGCCCACAGCCTCGGTCTGTGGGAGCGGCTCGGTGGCCTGTCGGCCTTCGTGGAGGAGGCCGACCAGCTCGTCGGCCTGGCTCAGCTGGTGGCCGAGGCCAACGGCACCGCCGGTATCTCGCACGTCCGGGAGAAGATCTCCGAGATGATGATCCACGCCACCCTGATCCGCTCGGCGCTGGAGGCCGCCATCACCAACTGCCAGGTCGGACCGGAGGGGGCGGCCTTCCCCAGCGAGCTGTTCGTCAACGCCGGCAAG
>JBKDZN010000207.1:0-4240 GCA_047971245.1 Acidimicrobiales bacterium | reverse complement strand
CGCGACGCCGCCGAGACGTTCGGCGATCTTGGTCCGGAAAGCGACGCCCTCGACGCCGACCGCGGCCGCGGCCGCGGCCGGGGCCGGGGTGGACGTGGCGGCGGTGGCGGCGGCCGCGGCCGCGGTCGCGGTCGCGACCGCCGCTGAGGCACCCGACGACCTGATCCGACGGCCACCCCGGGACCCGTTCCCGGGGTGGCCGTTGCGCGCCCGACCCCGGGACCGCGGCCGACCGTTCGGCCCAGCGTGCTATACACATCGCTCCGCGTTGGGTGCAGACGAGTCTGGGATGCTTGGAGGTCGGGAATGCGGATGATGCCGGGTCTGGCCGCCGCGACGGTGGCGATACTCATCGGGGCCGTGGCCTGCAGCAACGACACCGACGCCACCGGCGACGCCGCCGGGGAGACGAACCCCGGGCCCATTGCCGAGTTTCTCGGCATCAGCGATCCCGGCGGCGCCGACGGCGAACAGCAGTACCTGGAGGAGGAGCGGAACCGTCAGGAGTTCATCCGCCAGTGCATGGCCGAGCAGGGGTTCGAGTACACGCCCGTCGAACCGGCCGAGGCCGGCAGCACCGGTACCTCCGCCGAGTGGGGGACCCGGGCCTGGACCGAGACCTACGGCTTCGGTCTGAGCACACTCCTGTTCTCCCAGGACAACGTCGGCCCGGACCTGGTCGGTTTCGATGCGAGCGGGGTGACCGCTGCGGGGACGGATCCCAACCAGGCGGCCATGGAGGCGATGGACGAAACGGAACGGGCAGCCTACCAGGACGCCCTGTACGGCGGCGGTATGGCCTACGACGAGTCGATGACCGACGATGAGCTGGCTGCGGCCGAGGCCGGGACGGACCCGGGCGGGCTCGGCTGCGAGGGTCGGGCCTACTCCGAGGCGCCGGCGTCCAACGAGCAGCAGTTCTACGACGATTTCAGCGACGAGCTCAACGATCTGTACGCCAGGGTGAGCCTCGACCCCCGCATCGTCGCCGCCGACGCCGAGGTTGAGGCGTGTATGGCCGGTACCGGGCTCGCCTACGCCTCGGAGGACGAGTTTACCGCCGCGATCCTGACGGAGCTGGCCGAGATGGGCGCGTCGTCCGACACCACCGACGCCCTTGGTGAACCGGAACTGTCCGACGCCGACCGGGAGCGACTCGCCGAGATCCAGGCCGAGGAGATCGAGGTGGCGACCACGTTGGAAGACTGTGGCGGCGGGCGAACGATGTGGGATTTGGAACGCGAAGTCACCTTCGAGTATGAGCAGCAATTCCTCGACGAACACGCCGGTGAGCTGGATGGCTACGCCGGATGAACCGGTCCATGACGGCCGGCCGGTGGACGGTGGCGCCGGCGGTACGCAACGGAATCCACGACTGAATCAGGGGGCGCGGACCGTCACACCTGGCGCCGCGCGACACTGGCCATTCCCGGTTTTCCGGTCCCGTGCCTTGCCCTCGTCGGACTCGTGGGTCGAGTACCGGTGATCGGGGGATGACCATATGATGTGGTCGGCGAGAAATGGGCGGCGTCAATATCGATGATGATCCGGCTACCACCGATGATTCAGGGGATCCCAATATGCGTCCACTGCACCGCAGCCCGTCCAGAGTGCTCACTGCCGGGGTCGCGGCCGCCGCGCTCCTGATCAGCGCCTGCGGTTCCGACGCCGGCGGCGACACGTCGGCCTCCGATGGCGAGGAAACCTCGAGCCCGCTGGCCGAATATCTCGGTCTGGGCGATGTGGGCTCCGACGAGGGCCAAGCCCAGTTCGTGGCGATGGAGCGGGAGCGTCAGGAGTTCGTCAAGGAGTGCATGGCCGAGCAGGGCTTCGAGTACACCCCGCTGGACCCGAGCGAGTACATGGGCACCGCATCCATGGGCGACATCGAATACGGCACCACGGAGTGGGTGGAGACCTACGGATTCGGGATCACCACCTTGCGGTTCACCAGCGAGCAGGTGGGGCCCGACCTGATCGGGGTCGATCTTTCCGCTCTCACGAGCCCGGAGGCCAACCCGAATCTGGCCGCCATGGACGCGATGTCGGACAGTGAACAGGAGGCCTACCAGGAGGCGTTGTACGGGGAGGCCTTGGACTTCGATGAGTCGATGACCGACGAGGAGATGGCCGAGGACATGGACAACATGGATTTCTCCGCCATGGGCTGTGAGGGCCGGTCCTACACCGAGGCCGACGGGGCGGGCCTGAACGAGTTCTTCCTCGAGTTCCAGGACGAGCTGGCCGATCTCGAGGAGCGGATCACCAGTGATCCCCGGATCGTGGAGGCGCAGAACGAGGTCAGCGCCTGCGTGGCGGAGCAGGGGCTGACCTACGACAGTGAGGAGGCGTTCGCTGACGCGGTGGAGCCCGAGCTGTCGACGATGGGGCAGGAGCCGGCCGCCGCAGCCGTGGACGGGGCGGGGGCCACCGCCGAGGACCCGGCCGACGGGACCGAACCAGCCGAGGGCGCCGGCGGCGCCGGGTCGGACGTCATGGAGATGCCGGAGCTCACCGACACCGAGAAGGCTCGGCTCGGGGAGCTGCAGACCCAGGAGATCGAGCTCGCGCTCGCGATCGAGGACTGCGGCGGCGGTACCAAGCTCGACGAGCTCCGGACCGAGGTCAGTGCCGAGTACGAACAGGAGTTCCTGGACGAGCACGCCGACGAACTCGAGGCGTACGCCCCGTGAGCACGCGGCCCGAGGGGCGGAGACGACTGAGCCGCCGCCCCCGGGCGGCCTCCACGGCACCCGACCGTCCGACCGACGAGGAGCTCGCCGCCGACGATGGTGGCGCCGCCGATGCCGAGCGGCCGGCCACCGATCCCGGCCCGGGGTCGGCCGCGCGGCCCGGCCCGCATCCGGCCCAAGACACCACCAGGATGCCGGCGGCCGCACCGCCGGGCCGGCTCGATCCCCCGGTGGGACCGTCCGCCCCACCGGCCCCGGACATCGGTGAGGACGACGGCGCGACCGGCGACGAGGGCCTGGCCGGGGATGAAACGCCGGGTCAACGCCTGGTCCGCCTCGACCGGCGGGCCCTACTCGCCCTCGTGGCCGCGGTGGCCGTCCTCTCGGCGGTCGTCGGCTGGGTGGCCGGCCAACGCATCAAGTCCCCGGCCGAGATCGCGGCCGAGCAGGAGCCGCCGCCACCCTCGGTGATCACCGCCGGGCTGGAACGGCGCGTCCTGTCGCAGGACGTGGTGGCCCGGGGGACGGTCCGAGCCGGGGACGCCACCGAGCTGACCGTCACCGCCCCGACGGGAGTGGACGCCATCATCACCCGCCTCCCGCTCGCGGCCGGGGACCAGGTGGAGGAAGGCCTGACGGTCATCGAGGTGTCGGGCCGCCCCGTGATCGCCCTGCAGGGCGCTCTCCCCGCCTTCCGCAACCTGATCCCGACCCTCGAGGGCCCCGATGTGGCCCAGCTCGAGGAGGCCCTGGCCCGGCTCGGTTTCGATCCCGGCCGGGTCGACGCCGTCTACGACCAGGCCACCGCGGCGGCGGTCGACCGCCTCTACCGGGCCGCCGGTTACACCCCACCCGAGGCGGCGGCCGAGGACGCGGCCGCGGCCGCGGCGGCCGAGGAGATGCTGACCACGTCGAAGGCGAACCTCGCCTCGGCCGAGAGCGCGTTGGCCGACGCGTCGAAGCCGGTGGCGAACTCGACCAGACTCCAGCTCGATCAGGCGGTGGACCAGGCCGACGCCGGGTTGGATGCGGCCCGGGTTGCGTCCGACCAGGCCAAAGCGGCCGTCGCGGCCGAGACGACCGCGGCACGTGACGCGGTGACCGGTGCCGGCACCGCCCAGGGAACGGCCCAGGCCCGCTACGACCAGGCGGCGGCCGGAACCCACCCCGACACCGGCGCCGCGCCGACCGCCGAGGAGCTGGCCACACTGCAGGCCGAACTGGATCAGGCCAACGCGGATCTGGCCGCGGCCAATGGTCAGCTCGCGGCGGCCCAGGCCGTCGAGGACGCCACCAAGACCGAGCAGGACGAGGCCGTCCGGAACGCCGAATCGACCCTGGCCATCGCCGAGGCGACCCGATCCGAGACCCTCGCCGCCGCCGACACGGCGGGGCTCCGTTCCCAGGTGACCTCGGCCCAGCAGGCGGTGAACTCGGCCCAGACCGATCTGGACGAGGCCAACGCCAAGATGGGGGCGTGGATGCCGGTGGGGGAGGTCGTGTTCCTGCCCACCATGCCACGCCAGGTCCAGCAGGTGAACGTCGAG
>JBKDZN010000206.1:0-2138 GCA_047971245.1 Acidimicrobiales bacterium | reverse complement strand
AGGATCCTGGCCCACGAATTCGGACACGCTGTGATGTTCCTCGCATTCGACGACGTTAGCTACAACACAGGCACGCGTTCGATGGCAGGCACCAACTTCAGGGATGACTGGATCCGGGCAGCACACAACGCTTGGAGTAGCAGCACGGGAGGACAAACTGGACGTTTCGTGAGCGATCGGGACGATCGGTGCTTAACCCCATTCGCCGGTGAGCCGCCGTGTTCCGGAAGCAATCCAAACTACGCCAGTGGCACCTACGCTCCCGCGGGAACGCAGGTTCGGCTCTACGGCGCGGAACATATCGCCCATATGATCGGTGCAATTGCCCACGGGCACACAGAGTCCTACTTAATGAACGGGCAAGGGGCGGAACCTGTCAAGGGTTGATTGCTGGATCTTTCAGGTTTTTGTTTGAACGGTTGGCTTGTTGATCCAGGCTTCGACTGGCGGGCGGGTGGCTTGGGGTGGTTGGTGTCGGAATCGTTGCGGGTTCGCCGCGTAGGCGGTGTCGAGGACGTGTTGGCGGGCGGCGACGATGTCGGCAGCGCGGCCGGTGTGGACGTCGACGGGGTGCAGGTACGCGATTCCGGAGTGGTAGTGGTCGTGGTTGTACCAGCGGACGAATCGTCGCATCCAGGAGCGGGCCGCGTCGATGCTGTCGAACCGGTTGGGGTAGTCGGGCCGGTATTTGGCGGTCTTGAAGTTTGCTTCGGAGTACGGGTTGTCGTCGCTGGTGCGGGGTCGGGACAGGCTGCGGGTGACGCCGAGGTCCTCGAGCAGTTCAGCGATCGTGTTGGATGTCATCTGAGCGCCGCGATCGGAGTGCAAGATCAACTGGTCGGCGTTGATGCCTTCACGGGTGCATGCCGTGGTGATCAGGCGTTTGGCGACCTGGTCGGACTCGATCGTGTCGATCGTCCAGGCGACGATCTTGCGGGAGAAGATGTCCAACACGACATACAGGTAGAACCACACCCGCAGCGTCGGGCCGCGCAGCCGGGAGATGTCCCACGACCACGCCTGGTTCGGGCCGGTGGCATGCACCTGGGGTGGGACATGTCGGCGACGTCGGTGCCCGCGGCGACGTTCGCGGACCAGGTCGTGTTCGTGCAGGATCCGATACATGGTCCGTTCCGAGCACAGATAGACGCCCTCGTCGAGCAGGGTCGCGTAGACCTGGGCGGGGGCGAGGTCACCGAAACGTTCCGAACACAACACGTTCTTGATGTGGTCGCGTTCAGCATCGCCGATCCGCCACGGCACCCGAACATGTTCATCGACGGGTTTGGCCCGCGACGGCCGTGGGGCGAGGCGTCCCTCAGCCTGTTGTCGGCGGTGATGGAAGCTGCGCTCTGGAACCCCGAACGCCCGGCATGCCCGACCGACCCCGACGCGTGGTGCCCACGTCTCGATCAGACCACTCATCGCTTCTTGGTGGTCAGCTCGGCGCTCTTGCGGGACATCTCCTGCAAGAGCGCCGAGACTTTTCCCTGCGTCTCGATCAACTCATGCGCCGTACCCAGCTCAGCTTCGAGTTCGGCCACCCTGGCCCGCAGGCGGGCGAGTTCGTCGCGGGTGCGGTCCTTGGCCGGCCGGCCAGGCTTGCGGTCCCGCAAACCCTCCAGCGCTCCCTCATCGCGCTGCTTGCGCCACTCGCTGATCAGCGACGAGTACAACCCTTCCCGCCGGCAGATCTCCGCGACCGTCGTGGTCCCTGACTCCTTCGCCTCGTCGATCTCGCACAAGATGTCGAGCTTGTACTGCGCCGGCCACGACCGTCGCGCTCTGCGCACCTCGGTCTCGTCATCGGTCATCGTCATCATCATGTCACCTCCCGCCCTCAATAGTTTCGGTTACTCCATCCAGCAACCACCACTATGACAGATAGGGGAACGGTGGATCCCGACGACCTTGCACGCCCGGCGTTGCGAGACCCCGAACCGGTCGAGCAGCATCTCCGCGGCTGCTCGCTTGCGGTTCGGGGTCAGAAGTTTCCCGACGAGATCTCCCGAAGCACGTCGATGTCGAGGGCCTGGTTCGCGACCAGCTTCTTCAGGCGGGCGTTCTCCGCCTCGAGCTCCTTGAGCCGCTTCGCGTCGTTGGCTTTCATGCCGCCGTACTGGGCGAGCCAGCGATGC
>JBKDZN010000205.1:0-16421 GCA_047971245.1 Acidimicrobiales bacterium | reverse complement strand
GGGGTCACCGAACTCGTCCGCAGTGACCACATGAGGGCCGATGGCTCCCGAACCATCCGCGTTCTTGCCCAGCGCCCATTGGGGGGTGAGCCGCTGGTGGGTGCGGGCGCTGATGTCGTTGAATGCGGTGTAGCCGAGCACCCCCGCCATCGCCTCCCCAACCGGGACCGCGGTCATGGTCCGGCCGATGATCACCCCCAACTCGCATTCCCAATCGAGGCCCGGTTCGCCGCCGGGGACGGGGATGGTGTCGTCGTGGCACGACAACGAGGCGTACCAGCGGGCAAAGATGTTCGGAGCCGGCGGGCGTTCCCGGCCCGGCGCCGCCATCTCGTCGATGTGGGCCTGATAGTTGAGGCCGAGACAGAAGATCTACGCCACCGGGGGCACCGGCGGGACCCGCTCGATGGCGGCCACCGCCGTGCGGGGACCGGTCGGCGTGGCCACCGACCAGCGGTCCGGGTCGGCGTAGAACTCCTCGAGCCGGCACAGGCCGACGAGGTCGTCGCCGTCCTCCACGCCGACCATCGTGTCGCCGTCCACCACGTACGCTACGAACCGCATCCCCTACCTCCGTTGTCGGGGCGGACCCTAGTGGTCCGGTGCCCCCTGCCGCACGGCTGCCGGCGAGCAGCACCGAGCCGGGGCGCCCGCATCTAGCGTGTGGGCCATGACGCGTGTGCCGTATCTGACGAGCCGACTGCAGGGTTTCGGGAGCACCATCTTCGCCCGCATGTCGGCCCTGGCGGTGGAGACCGGGTCGCTCAACCTCGGCCAGGGGTTCCCTGATTGGGAGCCCCCACCGGTCGTGACCGACGCGGCCGTCGCCGCCATCAACGGTGGCCACAACCAGTACCCTCCCCTGCTCGGCATACCCGCCCTGCGTGAGGCGGTGGCCCGGCACCAGGAGCGATTCTGGGGTTTGCGGTTCGACCCGGCGGCCGAGGTTCTGGTCACCGCCGGGGCCACCGAGGCGATCGCCGCCGCCCTGCTCGGCTTGTGCGAGACCGGTGACGAGGTGATCGCCTTCGATCCCAGCTACGACTCGTACGCCGCCGGGATCGCCATGGCCGGCGCGGTGCTCCGGCCGGTGGCCCTGCGGCCTGACCCCGAATCGGGCCGGTTCGGGTTCGATCCCGACGAGCTCCGGGCCGCGTTCGGCGCCCGCACCCGCCTGATCCTGCTCAACACCCCCCACAACCCCACCGGCAAGGTGTTCGATCGCGACGAGCTCGGCCTCATCGCCGAGCTGTGCCGGGCCCACGACGTGCTGGCCGTGACCGACGAGGTCTACGAGCACATGGTGTTCGGCACCGGGGCGCACCTTCCCCTGGCCGGATTCCCGGGCATGGCGGAGCGCACCCTCACCATCTCCTCGGGCGGGAAGACCTTCTCGTGCACCGGTTGGAAGGTGGGCTGGGTGTGCGGCCCGGCGTCCCTGATCCTCCCCGTGCTGACGGCGAAACAGTTCCTCACCTTCGTCAACGGTGGACCGTTCCAGCCCGCGATCGCCGCCGGCCTCGACCAACCCGACCGGTTCTACACCGACCTCACCGACGACCTGGCCGCCAAGCGTGACCGGTTGACCCGATACCTCGACACGGCCGGATTCCGGGTCCTACCGGCCGAGGGAACCTACTTCGTCTGCGTGGACGTACGCCCCCTCGGGTTCGACGACGGTGTGGAGCTGGCCCTCGCCCTGCCGGAACGGGCCGGGGTCGTCGCCGTGCCGGTCTCGGTTTTCTCCCAGGATCCGGCCGGTTGCGCCCATCTGCTCCGGTTCTGTTTCGCCAAGTCCGATGAGGTGCTCGACGAGGCCGGCCAGCGCCTGGTCCGGGCCTTCGCCGGTTCACCCGGTTCGCCCGGCTTCCCCGCCTGAGCCGAACGTCGCCCCGGCCCGGCTCCACCCCCGATGCGGGCTGCCCATCGACGACCCGATCCCGCCGGCCCGGCCGGGCTCGCGTAGGCTCGATCGGGTGGCCCCTCCTCCCGAGCCCGGATCCGAACTTCGGATCGGCACCGCACTGCGGATCCTGGCCGCCGCCGTGGCCGTCATGTGGGCGGTCGAGATCGTCGACACGGTGCTGCTCGGCTCCCGTCTCCAGACCAACGGCATCCAGCCCCGCGAGGTCGGTGGCCTCGACGGCATCCTGTGGGCGCCGTGGCTGCACAGCAGTTTCGGCCATCTGCTGTCCAACACCGTCCCGTTCGTGGTGCTGGGCGGCCTCGTCGCTCTCCGCGGCCTCGATCGCCTGCTGAGCGTGACCGCGATCGTCATCATGGTCGGCGGCGGCCTCACCTGGTTGTTCGCCGGCTCGGGGAATCATCTCGGCGCCAGCGGGATCGTGTTCGGCTACTTCGGGGCCCTGATCGGCTCGGCCATCTGGGAACGTCGCCTGGCCACCCTGGCCGCGGTGCTGGTGGCCCTCATGCTCTACAGCGGCATGGTCGTCGGGCTGGTGCCCCAGGAGCGCATCTCGTGGGAGGGCCACCTGTTCGGCCTGGTCGCCGGGCTGTTGGCCGCCCGCCTGCTGGCCAAGCCGCCCGAACCGCCCGTCGACGTCCCCGAGCCGTGGGAGGCCGACCAGCCGTGGCTCGAACCGTGATCCGCTGAGCGGATCGGTCTCCCGGCGCCGGCCGAGCCGGCTCAGGCCGCGGCCGGACGCAGCCGGTAATTGATCGGCAGGGACTTGGTACCGCCGACGAAGATGGTCCGCATGCTCGACGGGGTCCCGGCCAGCTCGGCCCACTCCAGGCGTTCGAGCAGTAGTCGGAACATGGTCCGCATCTCCATCCGGGCCAACTGGGCGCCCAGGCAGAAGTGGGCCCCGAAACCGAAGGCGACGTGGCGGTCGGCGTTGGCCCGACCCACATCGAACCGGTGGGGATCGGTGAACACCCGGGGGTCACGGTTGGCGGCCAGGTACGACAGGTACACGAGGTCACCCTCGGCGATCGGCACACCGCCGATCTCGGTGTCGGCCTGAGCGGTGCGGGTGAAGTGGCGCACCGGCGACACCCAGCGGATCATTTCGTCGACGGCGGTGGTGAGCAGCTCCGGGTCGTTCTGGAGGCGGGCGAGCTGGTCGGGGTGTTCGATCAGGGCCTGGAGCCCGCCGGTCATGGCGCTGGAGGTGGTGTCGTGGCCGGCGGCGGCCACGATCACGTAGTAGCTCATCTGTTCCAGCTCGGGCATCGGCCGGCCGTCGATCGTGCCGTTGGCGATCAGGGTGGCCAGATCGTCGGTCGGGTTGGCACGCCGGTCGGCGGTGAGTTCACCGAAGTAGCGGAAGAAGTCGAGCACGGTTTCGATGAGACCCTCGATGCCGCCTCGTCCCATGTCCTCGTCGGACGCGCCGAACAACTCCTGGGTGAGCTTCAGCATCCGCGGGTAGTCCTCGTCGGGCAGGCCGAGGATGGCCAGGATCACCGCCAGCGGGTACCAGACCGCCACATCGGCGGAGAAGTCACAACGGCCGCCGGCGGCCTCCATCCGGTCGAGCGCCTCGACGGCCAGGTCGTCCAGGCGGGGCTGGAGCTGGCGGAGCCCCGCCGGCTTGAACCAGTCCGAGGTCAGCTTGCGGTACTTCGGATGGTCGGGGGGATCCATCTGGACCAGGGACCGGATCCGGGCGCCCGAGGCGGCAGAAGCCTCCACGTCGGACAGCTTGCCCAGCACCGACATCGGTTCGTTGGTGAACAGGGCCGGTTGCCGCTCGACCTCGAGGATCTCCTCCAGGCCGAGGACGGCCCAGAACGGGGGGAACCCATCCGCGCTCCGGTCGACCCATTGGACCGTGCCGCCGGCCCGCAGGGCGTCGGCCTCCTTGTGCCAGGCATCGAGGTCGGCGTACCGCTGATGGTTGGTGAAGAGATCAGTCATTGTCTGCTCCGTCGGGGACCACTGATCCCGATTGTGATCCGACGGTCACCCGCCACACCAGTCGGCCCCCACCCGACCGACCCGGGGCGGCCAGCCGGGCACCCGGGGCACGGACGCGGGTTCAGCCGGGCACGGGGGCCCCGACGCCGGCGACCAACCGGGCCATCTCCACGGCACCCAGGGCGGCCTCCTCACCCACATTGTGCCCACCGTCGGGTCGGCTTCTGAGCATCGCCTGCTCACGGTTCTCCACCGTCAGCAGGCCGAACATCACCGGCACCCCCGTGGCGAGTTGCACCTCGGCCACGCCCCGGGCGCAGTTCTCCGACACGAGCTCGTAGTGGGTGGTGTCGCCCCGGACCACGGCACCGATACAGACCACGGCGTCGACCTCGCCCCGGGTGGCCAGAGCCTGGGCGGCCAGCGGGATCTCGAGCGAACCGGGAACCGAGACCTCGACCACGTCCTCGACCCCCATGGTGTCGAGGCCTCGGCGGACACCCGCGGCGAGCCGATCGACCAGCTCCACATTCCACCGGGCCCGGACCACCCCGATCCGCAGCCCGATCCCATCCAGTCCTTCCGGCACGTTCGCCCGTTCGTCTCCACTGGCCATGGGCAGACCCTAACGCGGTGACCGGCCGGTGTCGTCCGCGCCCGGTCGAGGGTGGGACCGGCACCGGGACCCGGGACCACGAAGTCGCCGCCGCCGTGGCCGGTGCCGTACCGTGGTCGGTCATGGTCTCGCCCGGTACGGGCCGCGACGCCGAGCGTTCCGCCCCGGCCGCGGCCGACATCCCCTCGTCCCCGCCCGCCGCCCAGGAGCCCGACGACGGCCCAGAGCCCGGCGACGTCCCCCACACCACCGAGCTCCGGGAACGGCTGACCTCCAACCTGGCCCGGCACGAGGTCCGCCACCATCCCCTGGACGGCCGTCGGCACGCGGCAGTGGGCGTGGTCGTGATCGACAGTGACCGGGACGAGCACGGCGACGACCCGACCGAGTTCGACCGGGCCGCCCTGGTGGCCAACATTCCCGGCGTCGACGTCGACACCCTGACCGGGCGGGTGGACGGTACGGCGGGTGGGTCCGCGGTGATCCTCACCCGCCGGGGGTCGGGGCTGAACGACCACGCGAACCAGTGGGCGCTCCCCGGCGGGCGGGTCGACCCGGACGAGTCCGCGTTCGAGGCCGCCGTGCGGGAGATCCGGGAGGAGATCGGTCTCGAGGTCGACGAAACCGACCTGTTGGGTCGCCTCGACGACTATCCGACCCGATCGGGCTACGTCATCACCCCGTTCGTGTTCTGGGCCCGCGGCGGGCACGAACCGGTGGGCAACCCCGACGAAGTGGCTTCGGTGCACCGGATCTCCCTCAGGGAACTGACCCGTTCCGATTCCCCGCGGTTCGTGACCATCCCCGAAAGTGACCGCCCGGTGATCCAGATCCCCGTCGGGGGCGACCTCATCCACGCCCCGACGGGTGCGGTGCTGTATCAGTTCCGGGCCGTGGCCTTCGACGGGCACCCCACCCGGGTCGACGGCTACGAGCAACCGCTGTTCGCCTGGCGCTGAGGGCCGGACCCCGACTCAATCCAGCTCCAGGGGTGACCCGAACCGGTCACCGTAGGCGAGCATGTCGGGGCCGAGCCGGGCGATGGGTCCGTGACCCCCGCCGACCGGGTAGCCGAGCGGCACCATGGCCGCGGTGGCCCACTCCGTGGGGATGTTCAGCGCCGCCTGGACGTCGGGCTCCCGGAAACAGTGGAGGGTGGTCAGGGTGCAGCCCAGCCCTTCGGCCACGCAGGCCAGCATGGTGTTCTGCACCGCCGGGTACACCGACGCCCCGCCGATGAGGCTGAGCCGGTCCAGGTCACGATCGGTGACGGCCATCCGGCGGAAGTCGGCACAGAACACCAGGATCACGGGCGCCTCAGCCAGATGTTCGGCCAGATGGTCACCGGCGTCGATCACCCGCTGCAGTTTGGCCTGTCCCTCCGGGTCGAGTGCCTCGAGGCGGGCGCCGTAGCCCTCGGAGAACCGGGCCCACTCGGGGGCGTACAGATCGGCCAGGGCCCGGCGCCCCTCGGGGTCCCGCACCACCACGACCCGCCACGGTTGCTGGTTCCCCCCACTCGGGGCCCAGCAGGCCGCCTGCAGGACGCGGCCCAACACCTCGTCGGGAATCGGATCGGGCCGGAGACGTCGCACCGCCCGGAGATGGCTCATGGTGGTGTACAGCGGCGGACCGCTGTCGAGCGGGTCGGGTTCCCTGCTGCGCTCGGGCTCGAAGTCGTCGTTCACGGTGCTCCCCTCGGGTGTCCGGGCCCCGACCGTAGACGGGGCCACCGCTCAGTCCGAACCCGGGGGATCATCACCACCGGCGGTGACGGCCGCGTCCACCCATGGCTGCCACCGGTCCCGGTTCGCCGCGATCCACTCTCCGGCGGCGGCCTCGACGCTCCGCTGCTCCACCTCGACCCGATAGAGCAGCTCGATCTGGTCGGCCGTGGTCAGCTCGAAGCGGGTCAGGAACTCGGCCACGGCGGGGGCCTTGGTGGGCAGCTGGGGCGACATCGCCTTGAACAGGGCATCGGCCGGATACGCGCAGTCCACCCCACCGTCGCCGGTCGCCCGCGACGCCTCGCACTCGTCGGTGGACGGTGGCAGCTCCACCTGGGTCAGGTCGAACTGCTTGATGGCCGCGGTCGGCGTCCACCAGTAGGTGAGCACCGGCTCGGCCAGGCCAACCCGCTGGTCCAACACCTCGGTGGTGGCTTGCTCGGAGCCGGTGAACATGACCGTGAACGGCAGCCCGAGGTTGTCGATGATCTGCTCGTCGTACTGCTCGTACCCGGCGGCGGTGCCCAGGAAGGTGCCCTTCGGAGCGGTGGCCGGGGTCGCGAACTGCTCGGCCACCGCCGGGTCGAGATACCCCTCCCAGGTGGCCAGGGCCGGGTTCTCGTCCACCAGGTAACGGGGCACCCACCAGCCGACCTGCCCGACCGGGCCCAGGGTGCCGATGTCGTGGACCCGTCCACTGTCGAAGTACTGCCGGTCCCGATCGGTCATGGCCGAGGGCCAGATCTCGAGCAGGCCGTCGAGGGAGCCGTCGGCCAGGCCGTCGTAGATCTCGGCCGAGTCGTCGATGCGGGCGCCGACCACCGGGTAACCGAGGTGGCGTTCGATGAGCTGTTCGGCGATGGCCACGTCGAGGGCGGACGCGGTCCAGTCGTTGACGACGAGGGTGATGACCGGCCGGGATTCGAAACCGGCCGCAGCGCTCGTCGGTCCGGCCGACTCGTCCTCCCGGCCGCACCCGGTGGCCAGGAGCACGGCGACAACCAGGAGGGCCGGCACCGACCGCAGCCTGCGCCAACCGCTCGCCGGTGAGCGGTCGGGTCGCCGGGGAACGGTAACGGTGATGACGGATCTCCTCGTTCGCATCGGGACCGGTCAATTTACTCGGCCCAGCCCCCCTCCGGTCACGGCGTTTCGTCGGGCCGGGTCCCGGATGCCATGATGCGTGAGGTCGGGGTCGACCCCGACCTCACGATGACGCATGTTCCGGCGAAGGATGGGAGTACCGATGGGGACCTTGGACGGCAAGGTGGCGCTGATCACCGGCGGGGCGCGTGGCCAGGGAGCGGCCGAGGGAAGGCTGTTCGCGGCCGAGGGTGCCACGGTGCACCTCACCGACGTGCTCGACGACGAGGGCAAGGCGACGGCGGCCGAGGTGAGCGCCACCTTCCACCATCACGACGTGACGTCGGCGGCCCAGTGGGCCGACGTGACCGCGGCCGTGATGGCGGCCGATGGCCGGATCGACGTGCTGATCAACAACGCCGGCATCTTCCGGATCGAGCCGATGTCCACGACCAGTGACGACCTGTGGAACCAGATCATCGCCATCAACCAGACCGGGGTGTTCCTGGGGATGCGGACCGTGGCCCCGATCATGACCGGGCAACGGTCCGGCTCGATCATCAACATCTCGTCGGTGGCCGGCCTGCGGGGCAGCGGAGCCGCCTTCGCCTACGGAGCGTCGAAATGGGCGGTCCGGGGCATGACGAAGAGCGCGGCGCTGGAACTCGCTCCGCACGGGGTTCGGGTCAACTCGATCCATCCCGGCATCATCGACACGCCGATGGCGGAAGAGTTCGACCGGGTCGGGGTGCGGGACCAGGTGAAGGCCAACATCCCGGTCGGCTACCTGGCCAGCGCCGAGGACGTGGCCAAGCTCGCCCTGTACCTGGCGTCGGACGCCAGCGCCTACTCGACCGGTTCGGAGTTCGTGGTCGACGGGGGGTTCACCGCCTGAGGCTCGGCGCGCCGTGCGCCGGCGTCGGCCGTTCTCAGCCGTCCGGGTCGAAGAACGAGGTGAAGCAGTCGTCGGGCACGGCCAGACCGAACGAGTCACAGTACGCCACGCCCAGCGTCGGCTGGTCACCGAACCCGGGGACGAACAGGTTCCAGTACCCGGGCGTCAGGTTGGGGAACCAGTCGCTGGGCAGCAGCTCCAGGTCGGTGTGGCCGGCGGCCACCAGCTCGTCGAAACGGGCCAGGGCGACCGGCCAGTTGCCGGGGCCGTTGGGCACCGAGGCCAGGTTGACCCGGTAGCCGGCCGGCGGGAGCTCGCCGATGGCGTACAGCTCGAGTGGGGCACTGCGGACGGCGGGGTCGGTGGACGATTCGAGCTGCAGTTCGTGACGTCCCCGCACCGGGGTGTACGTGAACGGCCCCGAGCCTTCGGCCACCGCCGAGCCGTCCTCGATCAGCCGATACCCCGCGGCCGGGTCGGCACCGTCGACGGTGAGGGTGTAGGACTCGCCCGAGCGGACGGGACCGTCCGCGGCCTCGTCGAACGCAAGGGCGAGGGCGGTGTCGGCCGTGCCCGACACCGACATGGCCGTACCGGTCGGGTCGGTGGCCGCGTCATCGGCGTCGGTCGGCAGGGTCAGCCCGGCGGCCAGCCCGACTGCGGCCAGGCCCAGGACGACCGCGACGGCCACCAGTAGTCGTCGGCCGCCACCCCGGCGGGACGGACCGACCGCTCCGGCCGGGCTCGGACCCATCGGCGCCACTGGCGTGACGATCCGATCGTTGGCGGGTGCGGCGGCCGGACCGGGGCCGACCGAACCCTGGTCGAGCGACGTGGTTGCCGCCTCGGCCGTGAGGTACTGGGGCCCGGGCGGATCCGCGGTCGACCCGGTCCCGGGCATCGTGGGCACGACACCGGACACCGGCCCCACCGCCGCCTCGGTGACCGCACGGTGGGCCGACGGTGCCGGCATCCCGCCGGGTTCGAGGGTCGGTGCGTCGTGGGTCGAGGGGGGCGCCGCCAGGTAGGCGTCCGGTCCGAGCGACCGGGTGGCGAGGGCAGGATTCGCCGTCGCCGATCGGGAGGGGGAACCGGTCCGGTGCGGGGCCTCAAGGTCGGCCACCATGGCCGCCGCGCTCGGATACCGATCGTCGATCGCGTACGCGCACGCCCGGCGGATGACCCCGGCCAACGGTTCCGGCATCCCCAACGTGGCCGGGTCCTGGATGGGCTCCGTGGTGGCGCGCCGGATGAGGGCCACGACCGATTCGTCACCGGGCCGGAAGTGGGGGGGTCGGCCGATGGTCAGCTCGAAAAGGGTCGATCCCAACGAGAAGACATCGGCGCGCGGGGTGGCCGGGCGGCCCTCCAGGATCTCCGGTGCGGCGTGGGCGAAACTGGCCGTCACCTCGCCCGTGGTAGTGTGTTGGGACCCCTCGATCCGGGCGATCCCGAAGTCGGCCAGGGCCGGCTCCCCGTACGGGGTGATCAGGATGTTGGCTGCCTTGATGTCGCGGTGCAGTACGCCGGCCTGGTGGGCGACCTCGAGGGCCCGGCCCACCTTTCGGCCCACGTCGGTGGCCTCCATCGCGCTCAGGACCCCGTCACGACGCACACGCATGTGGAGGGACCCGCCCGAGCAGTACTCCATGACGAGATAGGCCCGACCGTCGGGGGTGAAGCCGCCGTCGAACACGCTGACGATGTTCGGGTGGGCCGACAGCGCCCCCATCGCCCGACACTCGCGCTCGAAGCGCGTCCGGGCCAGCTCGTCGTCGGCGGGGGCGCGTAGGACCTTTACCGCGACGTCCCGGTCCAGGCCGATCTGGCGGGCTCGGTAGACGTCGGCGAACCCACCGCTCCCGATGAGGGTGGCCGGACCGAGCCCGGCGATCGCCAGGTCGACCGGGCCGGACCGATCAACCATCAGCCCCGTCGCCGGGCTCCACACGGACCGCGAAGCACTGATCCGGCACGGCGAGACCCTTCTCGTTGCAGTAGGCCAGGGCCCGGTCCCGACTCGAGAACCCGCCCACGAAGATGTTCCAATAGCCGGCGGGCAGGCTGGGCAGCCAATCGCTCGGCATCATCTGCACGTCGGTGTGGCCGGCGGCGACGAAGCCCTGGTATTGGGTGACCGCCTCGGTCCAGCCCTCGTGCTCGATGCTCACCGAGGAGAGATTCGCCCGCCACTCCGGCGCCGTCGGGGCCGGGCCGGCCGCGTAGACGAGCACCGGGACGGGACTGGCTACGGGCCCGGACGGGTCACTGATCTCCACCTGGAGCTTGTGGAGCCCGTTCTCGAAGGTCACGGGGGGCAGGGTGTCCGACGGTTCACCGACTGGTTCGTCGTCGACGAACAGCTGGTAGGTCGCCCCGCTCGGACCGTCCTCGATCCCGATCTGGTATTCGGTACCGGTGACGATGGGGCCCAGGGCCGCGTCGTCGAACCGTACCGAGGGCTCCACCAGTGTGGTCGGGGCGGCCGAGGTGGTGGACGCCGAGCCGTCGGCCGCGGCACCGGTGGCCACGGTGCTGCTGGTGCTGACCGGGGCCTGATCGGCGGATTCGGTGTCGTCCTCACCGAGCTGTTGCACCAGGTAGGCGGCCCCCACACCAAGCAGCAGGACGCCGACGATCCCGAGCACGATCGCCCACTTGGGCGGATCCTTCGGTTTCCGCCGGGTCGACCGGGATCCGGCCGGACCGGCCGCGGCCCGGCGCCGGGCCGAGCTCGACGACCGCCGAGGCCGGTTGGCCGCCGGCTCCAGGGGCTCGGTCCGGGCGGCCAGGCTGGCCGCCATGGCCGTGTCGAGGACCGTGTCGTCCGGACCTTCATAGGGTCCGACATCATCGAACTGGCGGGCGGAAGGCCGGCTCCGCGGGTCACCACGAGTCGCCGCGGCGGCGGCCGCTGCTGCGGCCGCTGCCGCTGCGGGCCGGGGCGAACCGTCGTCGTCCTGACGCCGCGGCCATCCGGGCCCCGGCGGCGATCCGGCAGGGGTCGATACCGGCGGCACACCACTGGGCGGACGCTGGTGGGTGGGGAACTGGCCGGAGGTCATCCGTCCGGCCGGTGAACCCGGAACCGGTGCGGCGGCCGACCGGGCCCCTCGGGCCTGGCGGGACGTCTGGGGCGGAGCCGGGGCGGGCCCGGCGGAGCGGGGGCCGGAGGCCGGGGGCCGCCCGGCGACGCCGGAACCGCCCGGACCGTCCTCGACCGTCCCCGACGGGTCGGCCAGCCGGGACCAGCCCGACCCCGGGTTCGAACCCGGATTCGGGGGAGCGCCCCCGGGCCGGGCCGCAGGACCGGTGGGGCGGCCCGGGCCGTCCCCGTCCGACCGGAGGGAATCGGCGGACCAGGGTGAGGTCGCCGCCGGCGACCCGGCGGGACGGCGGGCGGGGGAATCGGGGTTCCCGGTCGGCGCCAGATCGTCCAACGCCCGCCGGTCGACGGCGAACCCGGGACCGTGGCCACTCTGTGGTGGGCGCGCGTCGGGGCCGCCCACCATCGGTGCGGGGCCGCGACCGTTACCCCCGAGGGGGGCATCGTCGGTGTCGGGCGGGCGTGGCACCTTGAACCGGCGGCCGAGGTCGCCCGGGGCATCCGGAGTGGCCCGGGGCATGCCGCCGGGTGCCTCCCGCGGCGGCTGACCATTGGGGAAGTGGAACGACGCGGAACCCTCGGCCGGGGCCGCGGATGAGCGTTGGGGCCGGTTCTGACGGCCCGGCGCGGCCCGGCGAACGTCCTGACCGCTCGGCGGAGCCTGGCGGGCGGGGCCGGCCGACCAACCCCGCGCCGGTGAGGCGCTGGTCGGCGGGCCTTCGCTCAGGAACGGCTGCGACGGGTCGTCGCTCAGACCACTCGAGAGGTAAGGGGCACGGTCGAACACCCCGTTGCCCGCTGCGGGGCCGGGTCCGGCCGCAGGCGGATCGCCGGCCGGTCGGGGACCCGATCCCCGGCTCGGTGGGCTCGACGGGGCACCGGGTGGCGGGGGCTGCCGGCCCGACGCCGGGGCGCCGGGGGCACCCGGATGGGTTGGCGTGTCGCCCGGGCGCGGCCCGTTCTGGGCGGCCCGGCGCGGGGAACCGGGCTCAGGATCCTGATCCGCCGACATCCGGATCCGCCGCACCGTGGCCCCGTTCGACGGGGTCGATCCGTTCGGGGGCGTCGGGTCGCCCGCTGATGGCCGGTTTCGTCGTATCAACAGGAGTTTCCCCTCTGCCAGCCCCGCCGGCTGACCTGACAACGGTCCACGCCATCTCCTTTTTACCCGCGAACCGGTCCGGACCCAAGAGCGCCCGGTCACCACCCCCGCCCCGGGCTGGATACGCTCGACCATCGGTGCTCCGCCCGTCCGCCCGACCGGGCAACGATCCCGGGGCGCAGGGAGGTGGGTTGGCACTGTGGACCGCATCGTCGACCGCCCACGGCGACGGACCCGACGCCGGTTCGCCCCGGTGATGGCGATCCTGATCCTGCTGGCCCTGGCCGGGTGCGCGGCCATCGGACCGGCCCCCGGGGGCGACGGCGCGGACGTCTCGGAAGACGTCCCGGACGTCACTCCCGCGGCCCCTCCGGCCACGTCCCCGGGTCCGGCCGAAGCCCCCGGGGCCGGACCGGTCGGCGCCGCCCCGGCCGGTCCGGATCTCTGCGCCGATCTGGTGGTGACCTCTCCCGGTCCGGTCGGCCCGCCCGCCCGGGAGGTCTCGGGGGCGGGTGCGGTCACGGGCCGACCCGGGGCGGTCTGGCTGGTCAACGACTCCGGTTCCGCCACCGAGCTGATCGCCGAGGACGGTGACGGCACGGTGGCCGGTGTGGTCGACGTCGACGGGGTCGACCCCGTCGACATCGAGGATCTCGCCGTGGTGGACGGGATGGTGTACCTGGCCGACATCGGCGACAACGGCGGCACCCGATCCACGATCGCGGTGCACCGGGTGCCCGAACCGTCGCCGGACGACACCGGGACCGGCCCGGCCGAGACCCTACGGTTCCGCTACCCCGATGGACCCCACGACGCCGAGGCCCTGTTGGTCGACCCGGTGACGCACCAGGTGGTGATCATCCCGAAGATCGTCGGCCTGGGCGACGGCGACTCCGGCCGGCTCCTGGGGGCGAGCCCGGCCCCGGTGTACGTGGCCGACCTGCCGGCGGCCGGGACCACCCCGACCGAGCCGGTGGAACTCCGCCGGGCCGGGACGGTCCCCCTCGACGAGCTAGACGCGGCGACCACCGCGCCGGGTCCCACCGAGGGGCGGGTCGCCGAGTTGGGGGCGCCGGGGGTGGCCACCGGGGCCGACATCAGCGCGGACGGCTCCCGCCTCGCGGTGCGGACCTACCGGACCGTTTGGCTGTTCCCCCGCACCGCCGGGGCGTCGGTGGCCGACGCCCTGGCCGGTCCGGCCTGTGAGGCCCCGACCGCCGTCGAGAACCAGGGGGAGGCGGTGGCGTTCATGGACGGCGCCGGCCCCGGGTTCGTGACCGTCGGTGAGGGGGAGTCGCCCCGGCTGAACCTGACCGCCCCGGGCTGAGCCTCACCGGGCCCGGCGCCCCGGCCATCAGGCCCGGACGAAGCTGCTCACCGTTTCGATGTGGGAGGTCTGGGAGAACAGGTCGACCGTGGTCACCGACACCAGCCGGAACCCCTGTCCGCCCAACAGGCGGGCATCGCGGGCCAGCGACGCCGGGTCGCAGCTCACCAGCACCAGCTGGGCGGCGCCCGTGGCGACCAGGGCGGCCACCCCACCCTTGCCGAGCCCCGAGCGGGCCGGATCGGCGATCACCACTGCGGCCGGGTCGGCCCGCCAACGCTCCACCCGGCTCCGCACCACCCGATGATCGGGCCCGTAGTTGACCCCGGCGTCGGCCACCGCGGCTCGGTTGGACTCCACCCCGACGACGGGCCGATCCCGGCCCAGGGTGGCCCCGAACAGGCCCACGCCACCGTAGGCGTCGACGAGCACCCCGCCCGGGTCGACACCGGCGGCGTCGAGGGCCCGGCCCACCGTGGCCACCAGGGCGGCGGCTCCGTCGGGCCGGCATTGGAAGAACGATCCGGCCGAGATCCGGAGGCGCTGCCCGGCCACGTCCTCATGGAGATGGGCGGTGCGTCCGGCCGCGAGCTCATCGGTGCCCACCACCACGACCCCGGCGGGAACCCGAACCCGCGCCGCCGTCGGTGTGGCCACCACCATCCGCTCGCCGGTGGCCGTGCCGACCCGGATCGTGACCTCCTGGGCGTCACCGAAACGCCCGTCGACGAGGAGCTCCTCGGCCCGGGGGTGAGCGATCAGGCAGCGGTCCGGGACGACGACCCGGTGGGAGCGGTGGGCCCGGAATCCGGCTCGCCCGTCCACGACGGCCGCCCGGAGGGTGGTCCGGTAGCCCCAAGGATCGAGGGTGGGCCCGGCCTCCACGGTGACGGCCCCGTCGGGTCCCACCGATTGGCCGCCGAGCCGCCGCAGGCAGTCGGTGACCACCGCCCGCCGCAGTTCGGCCTGGAACTCCGGACGGGCGAACTGCCAGTCACAGCCCCCGCAGCCCCGCGCCACCTCGGGACAGGCCGGAGCGACCCGGCCGGCCGAGGGTTGCAAAACCGCGACCGTGCGGGCCTCGAACCGGGTCGGATACTCCGCGGTCACCTCGACCGACACCCGTTCCCCGGGAAGGGCTCCCTCCACGAACCCGAGCCGACCGTCGGGACCGGGGCCGATGGCGGTGCCGCCGGTGGCCGGACGGTCTGGGGTGAGCTCGAAAACTGGCATCATGTCGAGACTATGGATTCCGAGCGTGACGTCCCACCGTCATCACCTGTCCCCACCTCCGCAGCCGAACCGGCGTCGGCGACCGGCCCCGGCCGGGGGGTTCCCCCGATCCTGATCGTGCCGTCGGTCCTGCCCGCCGACTTCGCCCGGCTGGGTGAGGAGTGCCGGCGCCTGGTCGAGGCCGGGGTGGACCGGATCCAGTTCGACGTGATGGACGGTCGGTTCGTGCCCAACCTCACCTTCGGACCCGATGTGATCGCCTCGGTGCGTGACGAGGTGACGGTGCCGTTCGAGGCGCACCTGATGATCGAGGAACCCGATGCCCTGCTGCCCCGTTTCGTCGAGGCCGGCTGCGAGCTGATCATCGTGCACGCTGAGACCTGCGTCCACCTGCACCGGACCCTGTCGGCGATTCACGACCTGGGGGCGGAGGCAGCGGTGGCCCTCAACCCCCACACCCCGCTCGACCTGGTGACCAATGTGCTCGACCTGCTCGACATGCTGCTGGTCATGACGGTCAACCCGGGGTTCGGCGGCCAAGCCTACATCGCCACCATGGAACCCAAGGTGGCGAGGGCCCGGGCCCTGCTCGACACGGCCGACCACTGGATCGACCTCGAGGTCGACGGGGGGATCTCGGCCGGCACGGTCACCGGTGCCGCCGACGCCGGGGCCAATGTCCTGGTCGCCGGGTCGGCCCTGTTCAAGCATCCGGGCGGGATGGGCGCCGCGGTTGACGACCTGCGCCGGCTCACCGTCCAGGCCTGGACCGAACGCATCTGATCCGCGGGGCCCGGCCGGGACGGTGGCGAGACCCGGGGAACCCGGGCCGCCTCCCCCGCCGGGACCTTGCCGGTCAGGATTCGCTGAGCTCCCCGGCGCGGGTGATGACGTGATCGAGGAGGCCGTAGTCTCGGGCCTCCTCGGCGGTGAACCAGCGGTCACGGTCGGAGTCGGCGACGATCTGGTCGTAGGTCTGGCCGGAATGCTGGGCGATCAGCTCCGCCATCTCCCGCTTGATCCGGATCAGGTTCTCGGCCTGGATGGCGATGTCGGTGGCCTGACCCTGGACCCCGGCGCTGGGCTGGTGCATCAGGATCCGGGCGTGGGGCAGGGCGTAGCGCTTGCCGGCGGCCCCCGCGGTGAGCAGGAACTGGCCCATCGAGGCCCCCAGACCGAGGCAGACGGTGGCGATCTCCGGTTTCACGAACTGCATCGTGTCGTAGATGGCCATACCGGCGGTGACCGAACCGCCCGGGGAGTTGATGTAGAGCCAGATCTCCCGGTCCGGGTCCTGCCCGGCCAGGTACAGCATCTGTGCACACAGTGAGTTGGCGATCTCGTCGTCGACCGGGCGTCCCAGGAAGACGATCCGCTCCTTGAGGAGCTGCTGGTAGATGTCGAAACCGAACCCTGAGGAAGGGACCTCGGACACCGGGAGGCGGGGAC
>JBKDZN010000204.1:0-15622 GCA_047971245.1 Acidimicrobiales bacterium | reverse complement strand
TCCAGGCCACCGACGAGTACCTCGGCCCCCTGGGGGCCCGCCTCGTCCTGGTCGACGACGACGGGGTGCGGGCCAAGATGACGGAGGCCTGGTTGCGGCGCATGGGCTGGATCGACACGGTCGTCCTCACCCCCGGGGCGTTGGACTCGATCGATCCCCTCGTCTCCGGGCCCGAACCGCGGCCTGACCTGGCCCGGTTGTCAGTGCCCACCATCCGGCCGCCGGACCTGGCCGCCCGGCTCGGGGTGGAGCCCGGCAGCGGCCCCCCGGCCGGACCGGTCGAGGACGGCCTGGTGATCATCGACGTCGACGACAGCGAGAAGTACCGGCGCCGCGGCCACCTGCCGGGGGCGTGGTGGGGGATCCGCAGCCGCCTCGACGAGGCCCGGGCCGCCATCGGTGACGCCCGGACCGTGGTCCTCACCTCGTCGGACGGGGTCCTGGCCCGCCTGGCCGTGGCCGACGCCGTGGCCCAGTGGCCCGACGCCGAGGTGGCGGCCCTCGCCGCCGGCAACAAGGGTTGGCGCCACGCCGGCTACGACATGGAGCCGGGCTTCGATCGGGCCACCACCACCGTGGACGACCGCTGGTACAAGCCCTACGAGCACGCCGGGGCGGTGGCCGAACGGATGCAGGGCTACCTCGACTGGGAGGTCGCCCTGGTGGCCAAGGTGGCCGGTGATCCCCTCGCCACCTTCCCCGACTGGAGCCAGGGCCTTCCCGCCCCGGCCCGCTGACGGTCAGCGGTCGACGGGGCCGTGGCCACGGGACGGCCTCAGTCGACCACGCAGGCGGCGGCGATGCTGGAGATGGCGGTGCCCCGGCGAGGCTCACGGATCTCGTGGCGGTCGTACCCGTTGGTGACGTAACCGAGCGACAGGCCCGATTCCGGGTCGACCCAGGCGATCTGCCCGCCGGCCCCGTTGTGGCCGAACGTGCGGGGTGAGACGGTCCGCCCCATGCCCCGGAGGTTGGTCTTGCCGTCGTCGCCGGCCACCACCACGCCGAGGGCCCGGTTGGCGGGCACGCCCATCGGGTCGGGCAGGTTGTTGCGGACCCGTCCGGTGGCGTCGGCCAGGACCGCGTCGTCCCAGATGCCGGCGGAGTTGTGCAGCAGCTGCTGGTAGAACAGGGCCAGGTCGACCGCTCGGGCGAACCCACCCCCGCCCGGGATGCCCACCTCCCGGTTCCCGGAGGTGTTGAACCGCTGCACCACCTCGTCGTTCACCTCACTGCCGGGCAGCTCCCTGACCCCGAACGCAGCCTCCAGCTCGTCGGGGGTGGCCGGGTCGCCCACCAGGACCAGCTCGGCCAGGTTGTCGTGATCGTCCGGGCCGAGACCGAGAATCCGGGGCAGCCCGGCCGGGTCGGTCACCCGTTGCTGGACCACGTCCCGGTAGTCGGTCCCGGTCACGATCTCGATGATCTCCGCCAGGACCCAGTGGGCCGAGGTGGGGTGGTACTCGTAGCGGGTGCCGGGCTCCCAGTTGAGCCGCCACGACGCCATCCGGGCCCGGCGGGCCTCCCGATCCGCCCAGATGGTGGGGCCCAGGGGGGCGTGGGGGAAGCCCGATGTGTGGAGCATCACCTGCTCCACGGTGATGTCCTCCTTGCCGTTCTCCCCGAACTCGGGGAAGTACTTGGTGACCGGTGCCTCGAGCTCGACGGTGCCCTCGCCGAGCAGGGTCCACATGGTGGAGGCAACGAACGGTTTGGTGGCCGAGAAGATGCAGTACCGGGTGTCGGCGTCGGCGTCGCCGAAGGTCTCGGCCACGATCAGTTCCCCGTCGCGGGCCAGGGCGACCTGCACCGAGGGCAGGAACCCGGCGTCGACTTCGCGCTGGGCGCGGTCCAACAAGTCCGCCACCTTGGCGTCGTCGATGGGGTTCTTCGTCCGGTCGGTCATGCCAAGACGGTAGATCGCTGACACGGCCGGCTCGAATCCGCCGACTAGTATCGCCGCTGCTCAACGGCCGCGAGCGCCCCGGATCCCGGACCACCGGGGAACCGGTATCCCCCGTTCGGGGCCCTGATGACCGGGTGCGTTCCGTCCCGGCATCCGAACCCGAGGAACTGGAGCATCATGGCCACGGTTGCGACCTACCTGAACTTCATGGGCACCACCGGAGAGGCGTTCGAGCACTACCGCACCGTGTTCGGCACCGACTACCAGGGCGACATCGTCCGGATGGGTGATGTACCCACCCAGCCGGGCGAGCCTGAGATGACCGACGCCGAGAAGGCCCTGGTCATGCACGTGGCGTTGCCCATCACCGGGGGGCACGTCCTCATGGGCACCGACGCCATCGAATCGGCCGGTCACGTGCTCAACCAGGGCAACAACGTGAGCATCATGGTGATGCCCGACTCCCGGGACGAGGCCGACCGGATCTTCGCCGGTCTGGCGGACGGGGCCAGCGACGTGATGCCCATGCAGGACATGTTCTGGGGGGACTATTTCGGTTCCCTGTGCGACCGGTTCGGAATCCGCTGGATGATCAATCACCCCACCGAAGGCTGATCACGCCGAGGCCGGATCGGTCATCGGGGCGTCGGGGTCGGCCGTCCACTCCATGAGGCTGCCGTCGTAGACGGCCACCTCGTCGCGGCCGAACAGGGCCAGGCAGAAGGCGTCGACGGTGGCGGCGATGGCCCCGCCGCAGTAGGTGATGATCCGGGGGGCGTCGAACAGGCCGGCACCGTCCAGGCTGCGGGCCATCGACGCCGGATCCACGAAATCAGCGGTCTCCCCGGCGATCAGATCCCGGAACGGGACGTTCCGGGCCCCGGTGATGTGGCCGGGCCGCCCGTACCCGGGGGCGGTGCCGTCGAAGTTCTCGGCGGTCAGTGCGTCGACCAGGCAGACCTGGGGCCGGTCACCGGCCAGCTCGGCCACCGCCGCCTCCACGTCGGCCTTCATGGCCCGGAACCGGGCCCAGCCGGGGTCGATGGTCAGCGGCGTGGCCGGCGGATCCGGCGGCGGGGCCGGCACGTCGGTGAGCGGTCGACCCTCGCCCGCCCAGGCCTCGACACCGCCCCTCAGGATCGAGCAGCGCACGCCGGAACGATGCAGGGTCCACCATGCCCGGGTGCACCACATGGTGCCCGAGTCGATCCCGGTCCGTGGGGTGCGGGCCACCAGGACCACCTGGGTGTCAGCGCCGATCCCGAACCGGTTGAGGGTGTCGGCCAGCCGTTCGTCCGGCGGCCACATCCACGGCAGGCCGGCCGCCGGATCCGACAACACCCCGTGCCCGGAGGCCACGTCGAACGGATACGAGCCCGGGATGTGGGCCCCGGCCACCAGTTCGACCCCGGGCTGGTTCTCCAGCGACGAGGTGAGCTTGGCGGTGACGTCCAGGATCCGGACGTCCGGGTCGTCGAGCCGGGCGGCCAGCCCCTCGGTCGACACCAGATACTCGGGGTGGGTGAACGCCGTGGGCAGGTCCTGGGCCATGCGGTCGAGTCTCACGCACCGGTCGGGTCGCCGTCGAGCCGGGCCCGGACCGGGTCCGGCGCCGGTCAGGCCAGGCGGCGCAGCTCGGCGTTGCTGACATAGGTGACCAGCACGACCACCAGAGCCACCACCGCCGCCCCGGACATGGTGTTGCCGATCCCGACGCTGCGGGCGATCAGGCCGAGCAGCAGGGCCCCGACGGGGAGGAACCCGGCTTGCACCATTGTGTAGAGCCCCATGACCCGGCCCATCAGTTCCTGGGGGGTCGAGGCCTGGATCAGGCCCTGGTTCATGTTGATGTAGAACCCGCCGGTCAAGCCCATCAGGAAGGTGAGGGGGAAGAGCTGCCAGTACTCGTCGGTGCGGCCCATGAAGAAGGTGAGGACGGCGCCGGCCATCATGGCCCGTTGGAACAGGGCCCCCTTGTTCGCCATGTCGCCCCGCCGCATCACCACCATCGAGGTGATGGCGATCCCCACCCCCATGGCCGCGTACAGGGGTGCGGCGTCATTCGCGGTGCGGCCCAACTCCTGGTTCACGAACGCCTGGAGGGTGACCATCACCGACGGGTTGATGGTGAAGCCCGACACGACGAGCAGGCCGAACAGGGTCCGCAGGTGGGCGTCGGCCCAGACATGGCCCACAGCGTCGCGGGTATCGGCCCACACCGACCGTCGGGTCGTCTCGGCCTCGGCGCGGGGTGGGATGCGCAGGGGGATCAGGAAGGCCAGACCGGCGGCCAGGAGCACGGCCTGGAAGAAGAACGCCGCGGCGAACCCGAACCCTTCGGCCACGATCTGCACCAGGACCGGGCCGGCGATCATCGATGCGGTCATGGCGAGGGCGTTCACCGCGATGGCGCCGAACAGCAGCGATCGGTCCACCAGGGCGGGTACGAGCGAGGCCCGGACCGGTTGGCCGACCGCGGCGGTGGCGCCGGCCAGCAGGGCCGCCCCCACCACCAGGCCGAAGCCGGCCCGCCCCGACGCCACCAGCAGACCGGTGCCCGCCATGACCGAGGCGGCGGCGATCTGGGTGGCGATCAGGATCCGGCGGGGGTCGTAGCGGTCCGCCCACGCCCCGGCCTGCAGCACCAGGAACACCGCCGGGATGCCGAGGGCGAACACCACCAGGGCCTGGGCACCCTCGTCGCGGCCGAGGGCGTCGAGGACGAGGGCGCCGAACACGAACCGCTGGCCGTTGACGACGATGAAGAAGCCGACGTTGGTGAACCAGAGGCGGCGGAAGTTCGGCTGCCGCAGCGGGCCGCCGGCCGGTGTCGGTGCCGGGTCGTCCCGGGGTTCGGTGGCGGAGGTCACTCGGCAAGTCCAACACAGCCGGTCCGTCGAGGGCCAACGGCTGGACCCGGGAACGGATTCCGGGTCGGGTGTGGCTCAGTGGCCGGCGCCACCGCCGAGCAGGTTGCGGAGCACCTCGGGGTTGAAGCCCGGTTGGCGGCTGGCCTCGATCAGGGTCAGCTCCTGGGCGGCGATCCCGTTGGCCGCGGCGGGGATCTGGTCGGCGACGTCGATCGGGATGACCACGGCGCCGTGCCGATCGGCGTGGACCAGGTCGCCCGGCCGCACCGACATGCCGTGCACGGTGACTGGCACCCCGAACGCCTCCACCCGGACGTGGGCGTGCGACGGGTTCACCATCCCGGCCAGGAGCCGGAAGCCGGGGGCACAGTCGTCGAGGTCCCGGATCGACCCGTTGGTGATCACCCCCTGTGAACCCAGGCCGAGATGGATCGAGGTGTTGACCTCGCCCCACCAGGAGCCGTAGCCCGGTATCGGGTCGAGGTCCTCGATGACGGTGATGGTGGGGCCGGGGGGCTCCGCGATGTGCTCGTAGTAGGCCAGTCGGGTCTCGGTCTGTGCGGCCGCGGATCGGTCCGAGGGCACCATGGAGCGGATGGTGGCCGTCCGGGCCAGGCCGACCATCGGTCCGAGCTCGGGCCGGGGTACCACGAACGGGGCCACCGTGTAGGCGCCGGCCCCGCCCCGCCGGAGCGGGGCCACGATCTCGAGCGCGTTGCACACCGTGGGTGTGTCGAGGGCGCGAAGGTCGTCGAGCAGGGCGGGAAGCAGGGGGCTGGTCATGGCGCCAGTCCACCGGGTGAGGTGGTGGCTGGTCAACCGGTGGCGGTGTCGGGCTCAGGCCTGGCGCTCAGGGCCCGCCACAGATCCCGGTAGCTGTCCCACTCGTACTCGTCGGTCACCCAGCCCGAAGCCACCAGTTCCTCGTGGAGTTGGGGCAGATGCCAGCACGGCACGCCCATGTCGACGTGGTGGGCGAGGTGGAGGCCGACGTTGTAGGGCACCATGAAGAACCGCGACAGCGGACCCTGGCGAACCTGATGGGTGGTGCGGCGCCGATCGGGTGAGCGGGTCATGCCGCCGTGCTCGGCGATGGCCCGCAACCGGTTCACCACCCGCCACGAGGTCAACCACGGCAGGAACCACAGCAGGAGCCACAGTTCCGGATGACCCAGCGCTGTGGCCGCGGCCAGCAGGGCAACCTGGAAACCGATGATCCGGGCCGCCACCGGGCGGGTCCGCTTGTTGCGGGTGCCCCGGAGCAGGCCCTTGAAGATCTTCCAGCCCGACTGGCCGGTGGCGTCACGGATCAGCTTGCGCCGGAGCGACGCCCGGGTGATCGGGTAGTTGGCGTAGAGGTCGGTGTCGGGCTCATCGGGGCCGAGCTCGTCGCGGTGATGGTCGAGATGGCCCCGGCGGTAGAGCTCGAAGGGGACGAAGGCGTGGTAGGAGAGGAGCCAGCGGCCGACGAAATCGTTGATCTTCTTGTTGGAGAACAGGGTGCGGTGCACGGCCTCGTGGCCGAGCACGTTGAACCGGACGATCGACCGGGTGGCCAGGACGAAACCGGCCGCGTAGGCCGCCGGGTGATCGGTCAGGGCCACGGCGGCCATGACGGCGATGGTCTCGGCCCACAGCGACCCGACCGCCACCGCGGCCCGGGCGTCGGGGATATCCCGGAGCCCGGCCCTGATCTCGGGGATGGCTTTGCCGTTGGCCAGCAGCCGATCCGTGGGCAGGACGTCGGGCAGGACGGAATCCGGCGGGACCATGCCACCGAGGCGCGGGTCGACCGGGACGTCGGCCGAGCGGTCGGGCCGCCGGAGCCGGTCGATCGCGGCCCGGGCCTCGTCACTGAGCCCGGTATCGAGCCGGGGATCGCGGGGCTCGGCGGTGGGGGCGGATGCGGGCACCGGTGGGGTCATGAGCTCAGCGTAGGCCGAGGCCGGACCCTGAGTCACATTCGCCAGACGGCTGTCCGCAAGATGTGATGAAGCGGGGTGTCCCGGTGTGTGGCATCCAGGTCGCGCCAAGACGGCCCCGGTCGGGCAAACTGGCGAGATTCCTGTCTCTGATCCCGTTCCATCGGCCGATCCGGCCCTGATCGACGACGCGGCCCTCGACATCCGGCCCCTCACCGCCCGTTCGGTGATCGCCTCCATGCTGCTGGGTTCCAGCCCACCGGTGCTGCCCACCCGGGTCCTGGTGGCCTCGGCCGAACTGTTCGGCGTCTCGGAGTCGGCGGCCCGGACCGCGATGTCGCGCATGACCGCGGCTGGAGAGCTCGAGGTGGTCGACGCCCGCTACCACCTGGTCGGACCCCTCCTCGATCGTCAACGCAGTCAGGACCGGGGCCGCCGGGGTGATCGCCAGGCCTGGGACGGGCGGTGGGTGCTGGCCATCATCCCCTCCGGTGGGCGGCCGGCCCCCGATCGGGCCCGGCAACGCGCCGCCCTGCTGCGGGTCCGGATGGGTGAGGTACGCGACGGCGTCTGGGCCCGACCCGACAACCTGGGTGAGCTGGCCCTGCCGTCCGAGCTGATCCGGGGCCACTACATCCCTGGTGACCCCATCGACCCGGCCGGACTGTGGGACCTGGCCCGCTGGCGCCGGGACGCCGACGCTCTCATCACCCTGCTCGCCGGGCTCACCACCGGTCTCGAACACGGTCGGACCGACACCCTGGCCCGGGGGTTCATGGTGGCCGCCGCCGGGCTCCGGCTGTTCCGCCGCGACCCGCTCCTACCCGACGAGCTCCTGCCCGACGACTGGCCCGGTGCCCGCCTGCGGACCGCCTACGACCGGTTCGACACCGCCTACCGGTCGGTGTTGCGCGGCTGGTTCCGCTCCGTGGCCCCGGAACCAGGCGGGGCGACCGGTCCCGGGGGTTTCGCCCCTGCGGTGTCCCTCGAGCCCTGAGGCGCCCTGGGACGATCTGCCCGGGTTGGTATCCGCGACCTCCACCCCGTTCTCGACGTCGACAGATCGGGTTGCGAGTGAACGGGAGCACGAGATGGGATCCACCCTGGTGTTGACAACGATGGCCTTCCTGTCCGGATGGCTGATCATGGGGTGGTTGACCTGGCGATGGCGCCGGTTGCTGATCACCCCGTTGGAATGGGCGGCGCTCATCGATCTCAATGAGGATGTCCGGGCCCTCGAGGCCGACAACGCCAATCTGCGGGCCCGGATCGTCGGCCTGTTGTGCGACCTCGACACGGTCCGGGGCGACGGTCACCTGGGCGCCCCTGATCCGGTCGCCGCCGGTCCCCTCGAGTGAACCGCCGGGCGCTCCCGGCGTCGGACCCCGGCCCGGATCAGCAGCCCCGCCCGGGCCGGTCAGCCGCGACGGCCGACGGCCACGAACAGGCTGGCCGGCCCGGCCCCGGTGGCCCATGAGCCGGCATCGACCGCGCCGGAGCCGACGGCCGCGGTGCGGGCGGCGAGCAGCGCTTCGGCCGGACCGTAGCCGTCTCGGAGGCCCTGATGGACGGTCAGCATGGCCTCGACGACTGCCCGGTCGGGGATGACCGTCACCGGGGCGATCACCGAGCCCACCCCCACCTGGAGCAAGGCCGACGCGGTGCCGATGAGCTCATCCCCCGCGTGCACCGACGACCGGCCGGCGTCGCAGGCCGACAGCACCACGACCCGGGGCGCCCGGCCGATCGTCTCGATGTCGAGGACCGTCATCGGGCCGTCGGCCAGCTGCAGCGACGACAACATCGGGTTGTCGGACCGGAGTATCCCGTGAGCCACCAGATGAGCCAGATCGGCGCCGCCCATGGCGTCCACCACCGCGGCCACCGTGGCGTCGGGCCCCTGCAGGACCACGGCGCCGCGGTGGAGTCGGGCCAGGACGTCGACCTCGTCGTCCGCGGCGTCCAGACCCGGGCCGGCCACCAGCAGTGGGGGTGATGCCGCGCCCCGATCTCCCGGGCCCGACCGGGGGAGCGGAGCCGCCCCGGTCCCCGATGCCGCGGCGTTCGCCGGCCGGCCCGACCACAGCCAGGCACTCGGGCTGATCGTGGTGGCCCGCCGGGCCGACCCCCGGAGCACCCCCCACGGCAGGCCCTGGAGGGCTCCGGTGGGCACGATCACCAGCGGACCGTCTGGCCACGCCCGGTCACCGAACAACAGATCGTCGAGCCGGATCGCACCGGCCGCCACCGCCGCGGCATGGTCGGGACGGCTGACCGTCCCCGCTCGTGTCGCCCGGCCGTCCGATCCCGGCCGGGGCTCCCGAACCGTCTCCCGGGCCTGTTCCCGCCCGCCCGCCCGGGCGTCGGCGGTGTTGTCGCCGACCGCCCGGGCGTAGGTGGTGTTGTTGCCCTCCGCCCGGGCGTAGGCGGTGTTGTTGCCCTCCGCCCAGGCGTAGGCGGTGCGGGTGACCGCCGAGCGTAGTTGCATGGCCACGCTCATCACCTCGGTCGTGGGGCCCAGCCGTTGGTGGTGCACCCCGTCGTCGTCCACGACCAGGCGGTGGAGGCGGCCGTCGATCTCGACGAACTCCACGAGCTGGGCGCCGTCCCGGCGGAGCTCGGTGATCACCTGCTCCAGCTCGACTGTGGTCACCGGCAGTCCCGACCCGGACCGCCGGCGGGCCAGGCGGCGGACCGCTTCTTCCCGACGCGCCACCTCGGTGTCGAACGACGCCGGGCTGGTTTCGTCCACGATCGTGAACGCATCGGTGTGGGCCTGGCGGAGGGCGGCGAGGGCGGCGGTCAGATCCGGGTTGCCGGTCGGCCGGTCGGCGTGCACGAAGCTCCCGGCGTGCCACCGGTCGGCCCAGGCGAACAGCACCTCGGGATCGCGTGCCCGGAGGGCCAGTCGCAGGCCGAGGTCCATCAGGTCGGCCCCTCCGGCCGACGCCGAGGCCCGGAGCTCCGTCGAACCGAGTCGGGCCCGGTGCTCCTCGATCGCCCGCATCCCCCGGTCGGCCGCATCCAGGGCGGCCGCCTCGTCGCCGTCGAGTTCGGCCCGTAAGGCGGCGGCGAACGCTCTGGTCGCCTGAACCAGCAGGGAGGCCCCACCCGGCGCCTCGGCCACAGCGTCGTAGTGCTCCCGGGCCAGATCGGCCCGGCCGAGTCGCCGCCACAATCGGCCGGCGTGGAGCTGGGCGTCGAGCGCTTCACGGTGCCATCCCGCCGCCACCATGGCCTTGGCCGTGGTGGCGGCCCGATGGGCCAGCCCGTCCAGGCCGGCCAGGTCGATCCCGTCAGCGGACGACGGGGCCTCCGGTCCGGTACCCGTGGTGACGGGGACCGACAGGTCGAGATCGAGCTGTCGGGTGACGGCCCGCACCGCGACATGGTCGGCCATGGCCGCCCAACCGGCCCGGTTGGACAGGTCGAACAACGCCCGGGCGGCCTCGGCCTCCGCTGCCGCGGTGGCCGAGGCACCGTTGGTGAGATTGATCCGGGCCGCCAGCAGGCGGGCCTCGGCCTCGGCCAACCGGTTGCCGGTATCGATCGCGGCGCGGGCGGCCCGCCGGGCGGCCGCGGCGGCGTCGACGAGCAGCCCGGCGAGGAACAGCACGCTGGCGTGATCGGTCTCCAGGGCCACCATCAGCCGGCGGGGTGAACCGACCAGGCGGTAGGCGTCACGGGCCTCGTCGAACCAGCGCAGCGCCTCGGGGATCCGGCCCGCCTGCCCGGCCAGGTAGCCGAGGTTGTGGGCGGCACCGGCGGCGATCATCGGCTGCCGGAGTCGGTCGGCCAGGGTCACCGCCGTCCGGCAGTCGTCCTCGGCCTGGTCCGGCCGGCCGAGCATGATGGCCACCACGGCCCGATTGACCAGCAGGCGGGCCAGGGTGTGGTCGTCGTCCGCGCCGATCAGGACGGCCGCCTCGTCGAGCAGCCGGGCCGCGTCCACCGGATTGCCCCGATGGATCTCCATAAAACCTCGCTGCATGACGAGCCGGCCCCGTCCGGGTCGTGCGGTCAGATCGGTCTCGGCCTGTCCGAGCTCGGTCTCGGCGCCGACGTCGTCGCCAGCCGTCATCAGCACCGCGGCCAGGCTGATGCGGATCTCGGCCCGGAGCTCGGTGGTAGGGGCGAGGCCGACCGCGTCGCGGAGCGATTCGATGGCGTCGGCCACCTCGTCGAGCTCACTCCGGGCCCGGCCCAGGGCCCACAGCCAGCGGGCCCGCTCCAGGGGGGACAGATCGACTCGGCCCAGCTCGTCGCCGCACCACTCGACCACCTCACGGGGCTGATTGTGGACATTGTTCAGCGCCCGTTGTGCGCGATCGACCACCGGTTCCCTCCCTCGGCGACGACACCAGTGTGCAGGATTCCGCCGCCGACGGCGAAGCAAATCGGCGATGTGCTGACCGGTCGGACGGGCCATGCCATGCTCGACAGGACGAACGGACTGGACCTTACAAAGCAAGCATCAAAGCAAGGATCAAAGCAAGATCCACGCAGGATCCAAGCAAGAATCAGAGCACGATCGAGGAGATGGCTGTATCTGCGGGCGTCGTTCGCGCTCCAGTCAGCCAAGCAGCATTTGTCACCGGGCGGAGGTACACCATGGGGCACAAGGATCATCACGGCAACCGGACCCGACGGGCGCGCAAAAACGACGATGATCGGGGCTATCACCGGCGGCCGGCGTGGGACGAGCGGGTCGGTTACGCCACCGGACTGGGTGGCGGGGCGTTCGTCTTCGAGCCCGGGGAGCTGGTGGTGGCCGGTGACGACACCGTGGTCAAGGAGGTGGTCAGCACCTGTGGCGCCCGAAGCGAGGCTCGGCCCCTGTTCCCCGGATTGTCGTTGATCACCGGGACCGAGGACCCGGTCCGAGTGGCCCGGGCGCTGCAGGTGAGGGGTATCCGGGCCCAGCCGAACCATGTGGTGTTCGCCGACCCGTCGGGGGTCGACACCTTCGCCAATCCGGCCACGTTCGCCAACCCCGCCACGTTCGCCAATCCGGCGACGTTCGCCAATCCGGCGACCTTCGCCAATCCGGCGACCTTCGCCAACCCGGCCACGTTCGCCAATCCGGCCACGTTCGCCAATCCGGCCGGGATGGCCTCGATCCTGCCCGAGGCGTTCGGAACCTATGACCCCCCGATCGTTCCCGGCCGGATTCCGCGCCAGACCTTGGCCATCGCCACCCCCGCCCCGGCCGGTCAGCAGCACTGGCCCGACCCGCCCCGGTCGGCCGCGGGTCGCCGGGTCCTGGTGCTCGACACCGGCCTGGCCGCCGGTCCGTACCGACCGGACTTCGTCGGCTCGACCGTGCCCGTCGACGGTGACGCCGACACCGACCGGCCCGACGAGAACGACGACGGTATCTGTGACACGGCGGCCGGTCACGGGACCTTCATCGCCGGGATCATCGACCAGATGGCCCCGGGAACCGAGATCCTGATCGACCGGGTGTTGTCCACCACCGGGGTCGGCAACGACGCCGACATCGCCGAGCGCCTCGTCCACCTCGTGACCAGCGAGAACATCGATGTGGTGAACCTGTCGTTCAGCGCCTACACCATGGACGACGAACCGCCACTGGCCCTGCAGGAGGCCCTCAGCCAGGTGGCCATGGCCAAGCCGGACGTGCTGGTGGTGGCCTCGGCCGGCAACTCGGCCTCGAGCCGCCGAACCTGGCCGGCCGCCCTGCCCCAGGTGATCTCGGTCGGGGCCTTGGGGCCACTCGGCCCTGCACCCTTCACCAACTTCGGTCCCTGGGTGCGGGCCTGCGCCCCCGGCGTCAACATCATCAGCCGCTACTTCACCCAGCCCACCGACGGGACCTCCCCCAAGGTCCCCGAGGACGGACAGGACGCCGAGTTCCACGGGTGGGCCGCCTGGAGCGGTACGTCCTTCGCCGCCCCGGTCGTGATCGGCGCCCTGCTCCAGCACCAGCGGGCCACCGGTCGCAGCCTGCCGGATTGTGTTCGGGCCCTGATCGATGATCCCCAGGCCGCCCGGATGCCGGCACTGGGCACCATCGTCAACGCTCATCCCTGAGACCAGGCGGGGCGCCCGTCGCTCCGCAGTAGGAGACCGCCGATGACCACCTGCCTTGCCCCACCGCCCGCCACCGGCCCAGCCCGGGCGGGCGCAGCCGGCGCCACCGCCCCCCCGACCCGGTGCCTTCCGGGGAGCCCGGCCGTCCGCCCCAACCCGGATCCACATCGAACGGTGCGCTCCACGGGCCTTAGGATGGCTCCCGTGACCGAACTGGCGAGCCTGGTGGCGCGGGCGCGGGACGGCGACGAGCGGGCGTGGAACCAGCTCGTCGCCCAGTACTCGCGTCTGGTGTGGCATGTGATCCGGGGATTCCGGCTTTCCGACGCCACCACCGAAGACGTGTCCCAGACCACCTGGCTCCGCTTGGCCGAGCACCTCGACCGCATCCGGGAACCGGAACGGCTCGGGGGATGGCTGGCCATGACGGCCCGCAACGAGTGCCTCCGGGTCATCAAGACCAGCGGCCGGGAACAACCCCGGGCCGAGGACGACCTCGACCTGACCGACACCACCGACCCGTTCGCCCTGGTTGACAACGAGGACCGCCAGGTCGTGCTGTGGCGGGCGTTCACCTCCCTGGCCGACCGGTGCCAGCAACTGCTCCGGCTGCTCATCGCCGAGCCGCCCCTCTCCTACGCCAGGATCTCCGCCCTGTTGGACATGCCAGTGGGCAGCATCGGACCGACCCGGGCCCGCTGCCTGGACAAGCTCCGCGCCGCCCGCGGCATCGCCGAGATCGGACCGGACCGATGAGCCTCCACGACGAACCCCGCCGCGACGACGAGATCGATCCGGCCGACGCGGCCTTGCTCGACGAGTTACGGCTGGCGATTGAGGGCCACGACGACGTGCCCGAGCACGTGCTCGCCGCCGCCCGCGGCGCCTACGCCTGGCGCACGATCGATCGTGAGCTGGCCGAACTGGAAGCGGCCGCGTCGTCGCCGGCTGGGGTGCGGCAGGCGACGGTGGTGCCAACCGGCTCGGTGCTGCTGCGTTTCGTGTCCGGACAGGCCGTCGTCGAGGCCGAACTGGTGGACGGGGCGATCGTGGGCCAGGTCGTGCCGACCGGGGTCACCCTGATCTTCGACACCGCCCACGGCCAGCAACGGGTGGCCGAGAGCGACGCAGTGGGTCAGTTCACCGTGCTCGACCTGCCCAGCGGCCCGACCCGGATCCAGCTCACCACCGGCGACGGGGTGGCGGTGGTGACCGACTGGTTCACCGTGCCGTAGCCCGGCTGTCCGGTCGGTCCGCCGACGCTGGCCAACCCCGGGGCCGGTGCGGCCTCACCGGGGGCGGGCGATCACCTCGGCCACCGCACGGCCCAACGCGGCGCGGGCCACGGTCTGCTGGACGTCGGCGGCGCCGAGCCAGTCGGCCCGGTCGGTGATGTCCTGGGACACGGCCTTTCCGTACCGAAGGTCCTTCACCACCACCGTGCCGGCCCCGAACTCGTCGCTGCCGGCGATGACAGCGGCCGGGGCGTTCCTCCGGTCCGCGTACTTGAGCTGGTCACCCAGGTTCCGCTTGCTGCCGAGGTACAGCTCGGCCGCGATGCCGTGGCGGTGCAGGTCGGAGACCATGGCCTGGTACTCGGCGAGGCGCTCCCGGTCCATCACGGTGACCACCACCGGGCCATCGGCGGCGTCGGTGTCGGTGCGGCCGAGGGCCTCCAGGGCGGCCAAGAGACGGTCGATGCCCACCGAGGCGCCGCAGGCCGGGGTCTCCTGGCCGGTGAACCGCTGCACCAGGTCGTCGTAGCGGCCACCGCCGGCCACGGACCCGAACGAGCGGCGCTCACCGTCGGCATGGGTCTCGAAGGTCAGGGCGGCCTCGAACACCGGGCCGGTGTAGTAGTCGAGGCCACGCACCACGGTCGGGTCGATCACGGCCCGACCAGCGTCGATACCCATGGCGGTCAGCAACGAGTCGATAGTGGTAAGACCCTCGATGCCGTCGGTGCCCGAGGCCTGGTCGCCCACCAGACCGGCCAGGCGGTCGATCACGGCGGTCCGGGATCCGTCGGCGTCGTGGTCGGGCGCTCCGGCGGCAACGAAGGCCAGCACCTGATCGATCTGGTCCGGGTCGAGGCCGACCCCGGCGGTGAAGTCGCCGCTGTCGTCCATGCGGCCCGGCCCGAGCAGGAGGCGCACCCCGTCGAGGCCGACCCGGTCGAGCTTGTCGACCGATCGCAGGACGTGGGACCGCAACGCCTGGGTGGTGGCCGGATCGTCCCCGGTGATGCCGGCGCGGTCGAGCACCGCGTTCAGGACCCGCCGGTCGTTGATCCGGATCTGGTAGTCACCGGGCGGGATCCCGATCGCCTCGAGCACCTCGGCCAGGATGCCGCAGGCCTCGGCCTCCACGCCCATGGAACGGCTGCCGACGGTGTCGAAGTCGCACTGGAGGAATTGGCGGAAACGCCCCGGGCCGGGCTTCTCCCTCCGGAACACCGGACCCACCTGGTAGCGGCGGAACGGCAGGGTGAGGGTGTTGCGCTGTTCGGCCACGTAGCGGGCCAGCGGCGCGGTGAGGTCGTACCGCAGGGCCAGCCACTGGTCGTCGTCGTCCCGCAGGGCGAACACCCCGGCATCGGGGGCGTCGACGTCGGGCAGGAACTTGCCGAGGGCGTCGAGGTACTCGACGACCGGGGTCTCCAGGGTCTGGAAGCCGTGCCGCCGGTAGACGGCGGTCACCGTGTCGATCATGTCCCGCCGGTGGGTGGCGAGCCGGTCGGTGGTGTCGACGAACCCGCGGGGCAGCCGTGCTCGTGGTCGACTGTGCTTCTTGCTCACGTCCCGCTCTCGCCTGCCTGCTCCGACCGTGCGGCCCGACCCCCGCCTCGGGCGTCGGTGGCGGGGTGGGCG
>JBKDZN010000203.1:0-2583 GCA_047971245.1 Acidimicrobiales bacterium | reverse complement strand
GGGCGGTGATGGGCTCGGCCGCGGCCGAGATCCACGGCCACCCGTCGCTGGCCCTGACCGTCATCGGTGTCACGGGCACCAACGGCAAGAGCGCGGTAGTGCAGCTGTGGGCCGACATCTGGACCCAGGCCGGTCTGCGGAGTGAGGTGTACGGCACCCTTACCGGGCCCCGCACGACGCCCGAGGCCACCGATCTGCAACGGCGCCTGGCCGCGAGCCGGGACCGTGGGGTGGCCATGGTGGCCATCGAGGTGTCCTCCCACGCCCTGGTGCTGAGCCGGGTCGTCGGCACGCGCTTCGCCGCCGGGATCTTCACCAACCTCGGTCGGGACCACCTCGATTTCCACCATGACCTGGAGGGCTACTACCGGGCCAAGCGGCTCCTGTTCGATCCCTCTTACACCCCGCTCGGTGTGATCAACATCGACGACCCGGCCGGGGCCCGCCTGGCCGCCGAGGTGGCCGGGACCGATCTGACCGTGGTCGGCTACGGACTCGACGACGCCGTCGACCTGGTGCTGGAGGGCCCCCGGTCCCGATTCACCTGGCGGGACATCCCCGTCGTGTTGCACCTGCCCGGCCGCCACAATGTGGCCAACGCCCTGGCCGCCGCGGCCGCTGCGGCCGACCTCGGCATCGATCCCTACGACATCGCGGATGCCCTGTGCCGGGTCGAGCCGGTCCGGGGCCGGTTCGAGCTGGTGAACGTGGGCCAGCCGTTCATGGTCGCGGTCGACTACGCCCACACCCCCGACGCCCTCGAGGCGGTGCTCGCCGCGAGCCGTGAGATCGCGTCGGGCCGGGTCATCCTGGTGTTCGGCTGTGGCGGTGACCGTGATCAGGAGAAACGACCCGAGATGGGTCGCGTGGCCCAGGAGCGGGCTGATCTGGTGTTTGTCACCTCCGACAACCCGCGCGGTGAGGATCCATCGGCCATCATCGGCGCCGTGATGGACGGAATGGATGCCCCGGAGGAACCCACGGTCTCGGTTGTGCCGGATCGTCGCCAGGCGATCGGCCGGGCCGTCGCTGAGGCCCGGCCAGGCGACCTCGTGCTGGTGGCGGGCAAGGGACACGAGACCGAGCAGATCATCGGCGACCGGGTGCTGCCGTTCGACGATCGGGCCGTGGCCATCGAGGCGATCGGGTCGACCCGGTGATCCGGCTCATCCTGGCCGCGGCCATCGCCTTCACCTCCTCCGCCGTACTGACCCGGATCCTGATCGACATCCTCACCCGCTCCAAGATCGGCCAACCGATCCGGGAGGACGGCCCCCAGGGCCACATGATCAAGGCCGGCACCCCGACCATGGGCGGCCTGGCCATCGTGGCCGGCGCCCTGGCCGGCTACGGCCTGAGTGACCTGATCAGCGAGATCAGCCCCACCTTCCAGTCGACGATCACCCGGAGCGGCCTGCTCGTCATGGCGGCCATCGGATCGGCCGGTCTGGTCGGTTTCGTCGATGACTGGATCAAGGTCAGCCGGGAACGCAACCTGGGGCTGAACGCCCGCCTCAAGACCCTCGGTCTGCTGATCGTGGCCGTGGGGTTCGCCCTGCTGACCCTGCAGCTGACCAATGTCCACACCGAGATCTCGTTCGTCCGGTTCGGTGAGCCCGGGATCCAGATCGGCTCGGTCGGCTGGGTCATCTGGGCCGTGGTGCTGATCTACGCCACCTCGAACGCGGTGAACCTGACCGACGGGCTCGACGGCCTGGCCGCCGGGTCGGGGATCTTCACCTTCGCCGCCTTCACACTCATCGGGTTCTGGATCTTCCGCCAGGGGGCGCAGGGCGCCCTCTACGACGTCCCCCACGCCCTCGATCTCGCCGTGGTCGCGGTCTCCATGCTGGCCGCCTGCGCCGGATTCCTGTGGTTCAATGCGGCCCCGGCCGAGATCTTCATGGGGGACACCGGCTCGTTGGCCATCGGCACCGGCCTGGCCAGCCTGGCGCTGGTCACCAACACCCACCTGCTGTTGCCGATCATCGGTGGGGTCTACGTGCTCGAGGCGAGCTCGGTCATCCTGCAGGTCGGGTTCTTCAAGGCGACCAGGGGGCGGCGCCTGTTCCGCATGGCCCCCATCCACCACCATTTCGAACTGCTGGGATGGGCCGAGACCAAGGTCATCATCCGGTTCTGGTTGATCGCCGGTGGCCTGACCCTGCTCGGTCTCGCCGTGTTCTACGCCGACTGGGTAGCCAACGTGGAGATCCGATGACCGACCGCCCGACCGACGACCGTCCGACCCACGACCGCCCGGGGACCGGGTCAGCGACGACCGGGCCCGGGGCCGACGATCGACTGCTCGATGCACCCCTCATCATCGGATTCGGTGTGGTCGGTCAGGCGCTGGCCCGGGCCCTGACGGCCCGGGGACACCATCCGGTGGTGATCGAGGACCGGCCGGGGGAGGCCACCGCACCGGTCGCCGAGGCCCTCGGGGTCACCCTCCTGCTGGCCCCCGACGATCTGACCCTGGCCGGGGAGGTGCGCCGGAGCACCGTGGTCCTGCCGAGCCCCGGCGTGCCCGACCACCACCCCGTTTTCGCCGCCGCCGAGGCGGCCGGGGTGCCGATCCGA
>JBKDZN010000202.1:0-15599 GCA_047971245.1 Acidimicrobiales bacterium | reverse complement strand
CCGGAGGCGAAGCTCCTCGTTCTCGGCAGCCAGCAGCTCGCGGCGGGCCGCCAGCCACTCCTCCCGGGAGACAACGGTGTGGTCCATCTGTGGGGTTCCCTTCCTCCGGCGCGACTCCCGAAACGGAGCCTCAGTTGCATCATAGAACCATAACCGGTCATCGTTCCCGCTTCTGACCGTGGATGCTTCGAGAACCTGGAGGGTCCACGGTCAGAACAGGGGTGACGGGTGGGTGGGCCCGGGACGGTGCGGAGGTCGTGGGTCGCGGCCGCGACGGAGCCCCTAGCCTGGGGCGGGTGCCTCCTGCTGACCGAGCTTCCGACGAGATCCTGACCCGGGCCGAGGTGGCCGAGGTGGCCGACCTGGCCCTGCTCGACCTCACCGACGACGAGATCGACCGGTTCACCCCCCAACTCGCCGCGGTGCTCGATCGGGCCCGCGAGCTCGACGCCGTCGGTCTCGACGGGGTCGAACCCACCTACCACCCCTACGAGCTGAGCAATGTGCTGCGTGACGACGAACCCGAGGTGCTCCCCTGGGTGCGCGACGAGGCCCTGGCCGCCGCCCCGGCGGTGGAGGACGGCCGATTCCGGGTACCGCCTGCGCTGGGTGAGCAGCCATGACCGGCGACGCGCGGGGCATCGCCGCCGCCGTCCGCTCCGGTGAGCGGACGGCCCGTGAGGTGGTCGAGACCCATCTGGCCCGGATGGCGGAGCGCGACGGGTCCGTCAACGCCTTCCTCCACGTCATGACCGAACAGGCCCTGGCCGAGGCGGACGCCGTCGACGCGGTCGTGGCCGCCGGGGGGGATCCCGGGCCGCTGGCCGGGGTGCCGGTCGCCCTCAAGGACAACCTCTGCACCCGGCAGACCCCCACCACCTGCTCGTCGCGGATCCTGGAGGGGTGGCGTCCCCCCTACGACGCCACCGTGGTGGAACGGCTCCGGGCCGCGGGGGCGATCGCCGTGGGCAAGACCAACCTGGACGAGTTCGCCATGGGGTCGTCCACCGAGAACTCGGCCTACGGGCCCACCCGGAACCCGCTCGACCTCGACCGGGTGCCCGGTGGGTCATCGGGCGGATCCGCCGCCGCGGTCGCCGCCGACATGGTGCCCCTGTCGTTCGGTTCCGACACCGGTGGCTCGATCCGCCAACCGGCCGCCCTGTGCGGGGTGGTGGGGGTCAAGCCGAGCTACGGGGCGGTCAGCCGGTACGGGCTGGTCGCCTTCGCCAGCTCGCTCGACCAGATCGGCCCGTTCGCGACCACCGTGGCCGATGCGGCCGAGGCGCTGACCGCCATCGCCGGGCCCGACCCCCGGGACTCGACGTCGATCCCCGACTCGTTCGCCGATGTCCGTCCCGGCCTGGACGTCGGGGTCGATGGGCTCCGGATCGGGGTCGTCGGTGAGCTCAGCGGGGGCGCCGCCGGGGCCGGGGTGGAAGGCATCGAGGCCGAGGTCCTCGACCGGCTCCACGAGGCCGCCGACGCCCTGGCGGGGGCGGGGGCGAAGGTGGAGGAGGTATCGGTCCCGTCCGCGGTGGCCGGCCTGTCCGCCTACTACCTGCTCGCCCCGGCGGAGGCGTCGTCCAATCTGGCCCGGTTCGACGGGGTCCGATACGGACTCCGGCGTGACGGCCCCTCCACCGCGGCCATGATGCGGGCGACCCGAACCGCCGGCTTCGGCGACGAGGTGAAACGCCGCATCATGCTCGGCACCTATGCCCTCTCGGCCGGCTACTGGGACGCCTTCTACGGTCGGGCCCAACGGGTCCGGACCGTCATGATCGACGAGTTCGAGCGGGTCTACCGGGACTACGACGTCCTGCTCACGCCGACCTCCCCCTGCGTGGCCTTCCCCTTGGGGGCCAAGGCCGATCCCCTCACCATGTACCTGAACGACGTGTGCACCATCCCGTCAAATCTCACCGGCCACCCGGCCATGTCCGTCCCCTTCGGCACCGGCGCCGAGGGCCTCCCCGTCGGGGTCCAGGTGCTGGCCCCCATGCGGGGCGAGGCCGTGATGTTCCGGGTCGCCGCTGCCATCGAGGAGCTGGCTCCGTGACGACCAAGACGAGCGAATCGATCCTGCCCGACGGGTGGGAGCTGGTGATCGGGCTCGAGGTCCACGCCGAGCTGGCCACCACCACGAAGCTGTTCTCCCCGGCCGTCAACGGGTTCGGGGCGGAGCCCAACACCAACGTCCACCCGGTGTGCCTCGGGCTGCCGGGCACCTTGCCGGTGTTGAACCGGCGGGCCGTCGAGCTCGGGGTCCGGATCGGCCTGGCGCTCGAGTGCACCATCCAGCGCTGCGTGTTCGCCCGGAAGAACTACTTCTATCCCGACATGCCGAAGGACTACCAGATCAGCCAATACGATCTGGCCCTCAACGTCGACGGCCGCCTCGAGCTCCCGTCGGGTCCCGTGATCGGCATCGAACGGGCCCACCTGGAGGAGGACACGGGCTCTACCACCCATATCGGGGAGTCAGGCCGGATCCACGACGCCGGCTACTCCCTGGTCGACTACAACCGGGCCGGGGTGCCGTTGCTGGAGATCGTCAGCCGGCCCGAGATCCGCACCCCCGACCAGGCCAAGGAGTATGTGGAAGAGCTCCGCTCCATCCTGGTCGCCGTCGGGGCCAGCGACGGGAAGATGGAGGAGGGCTCGCTGCGGGTCGACGCCAATGTGTCGGTCCGTCCCGTCGGCTCCGACGAGCTTCGCACCCGGTGCGAGATCAAGAACGTGAACTCGCTGCGGTCGCTTGGCCGGGCCGTCACCTACGAGGCCCGGCGCCATGTGTCCCTGTACGAGGCGGGGGAACCGCCCATCCAGGAGACCCGGCACTGGGACGAGGAGTCCGGCCGGACCCGGGCCGGACGGTCCAAGGAGGAGGCCGAGGACTACCGTTATTTCGCCGATCCCGATCTGGTGCCGTTCGCCCCCGAGCCGGCCTGGGTCGAGGAGATCGCCGCGTCCCTGCCGCCGTTGCCGCGCCGGCGCCGCCAGGCCCTGGTCGACGCCGGGGGCGATCCGGCCGCGGCGGCCATCGCGGTGGACCGCGGGCTCGATCGTCTCGCCCTGGACGCCATCGCCGCCGGCGCCGACCCGGCCCGCGTCCTCACCCATGTGGCCAACAACCTGGCCGTCGACGGGGCGGAGCGTCTCGACCCCGCCCACCTGGCCGCCCTCGTCGGTATGGAGACCGGGGGCGACCTCACCGCCACCCAGGCCAAGCAGGTCCTGGCCGAGATGGTGGTTTCCGGCCGCGCTCCCGACACGATCGCGGCCGAGAAGGGTTTCGAGGCCATGGACACCGGGGCGTTGGAGTCGATGCTCGACGAGATCATCGCCGCCAACCCCGATGAGTGGGAGCGGTTCTGCACCGGTGACGACAAGGCCCGGGGCAAACTCCAGGGCTTCTTCACCGGCCAGATCATGCGCGCCACCAAGGGCCAGGCCGACGGCGCCGCCGTCGCCCGCCTGCTCACCGCGAAGCGGAGCTGAGCCCGGGAGGCAGTGAAGCGGAGCTGAGCCGGGGCTCCGCCACGCGGGTCAGGTCAGGAGACGGTCTCGCCGACGACCAGCCACCGCTCGCTGCGCCACCGCCACCAGAGGGTGACGGCCCGGAAGAGCATGAACCCGGTGAGGGCCCACCATAACCCGGCCAGGCCGGTGTCGAGGGCCTCGGCGGCCGCGGCGAGGATCACGAAAACGACGGCGGAGGCGGCCATGGCCCGGCCCAGGTAGCGGAGGTCGCCGGCCCCGATCAGGACCCCGTCGAGGGCGAACACGTAGCCGTTGACGGGTTCGGACACCGCCACCAGGGTCAGCACGGTGGCAGCCGCGGTGATCACCGCCGGATCCTCGCTGAAGATGCGGGCGATCGGCTCACGGGCCAGGAACACGACAACCCCGGCGGCTGCGCCCACGGCGACGTCGAGCTCGATCATGCGGCGGGCGGCGTCGCGGGCCCGGGCGGTGTCCCCGGCACCCAACCACCGGCCGGTGAGGGCCTGGCCGGCGATGGCCACGGCGTCGAGGGCGAGGGCGAGGGCCGACCAGGTTTGCAGGCCGATCTGGTGGGCGGCCAGCTCGGCCGGTCCGAGCCGGGCGGCCATGGCGGCGGCCACGGTGAACGTGCCCCGTAGGGCCAGGGTCCGCAGCATCAGGGCCCGACCGGCCAGGAACAGGCGGCCCATGGCCGCCGGATCGGGCCGGATCGGCAGGGATGCCTGCCGGGTGAGGCCGTGCACCCGGACCACATAGATCACCGCGGCGACGGTCTGGGCTACCACGGTGGCCAGGGCCGATGCCCCGATCCCGAAGCCGAGCCCGGGTATGAGCACCAGCTCGACGACCAGGTTGAGCGCGGCGGAGCCGACGGCCACGATCAGGGGGGTGGTGGTGTCCTGCCGCCCGTGGAAGGCGCCCGCTCCGGCCAGCATGATCAGCATGCCGGGCAGGCCGACGGCGCTGACCCGCAGGTAGGTCCCGGCCGCGGCCAGCACCTCGGGATCGTCGGCCCCGAGGAGCCGGAGCAGGGGGTTGCCGGCCAGGAACAGCGCTGCGGCCCACGCCACCCCGAGCGCGGCGGCCAGCCACATTCCCTGGAGGGAGACCCGGGCCGCGGCCACCGGGTTGTCGGCCCCGATGAGCCGGGCCACGCCGGCGGTGGTGCCGTAGGCGAGGAAGATCATCAGGCCGTGGATGGCCAGGAGCACCGTGGAGGCCAGGGCGAGACCGGCCAGTTCGGGGGTGCCGATGTGGCCGACGATGGCCGTGTCGGCGAGCACGTACAGGGGTTCGGCCACCAGGGTGCCGAGGGCGGGGATGGCCAGGCGGGCGATCTCGCCGTCGTGGGGGGAGCGGAGGCGCACCCCGGGAAGCCTGCCGCGTCCGGCGGGGATCAGGCGACTTTGGCGTTGGCCAGCCGCCAGGCGGTCAGGCCGACGGCGGCCGCCGCCACCGCCACGGGGACGATCAGGCCGGCCGCCATCGACCGCTCGGCCAGCGGCATCGTGACGTCGGTGATCCGGGACAGGACCGACGTGGGGTAGGTCTGGATCGAGAGGCGGGCTGCCCCGGCGCCGGCCTGGGCCACGAACAGCTCCCAGATCAGCAGGTAGACGAGACCCCAGATGAGAGCCCGGCGGACGATCAGGCCGAGCAGGGTGAACACGCCCGTGTAGCCGATCGCGGCCAGGCCACCCGACAGCGCGGCGGCGGCGGCGATCCGGCCATCGCCGCTCCGGGCCAGGAGGCCGGCGGCGCCCAGGGCGATCGTGGCCGTCGGCTCCGCGATGGTGGCCGCGGCCAGCCAGCCCGCGGCGGCCAGGGCCAGACGGTTGATCGGCCGGAGCCACAGGTAGACGAGGGTCTCGTCCTCCACCAGTTGGCCGAAGACCGAACTGCTCAGCAGGAGGGACAGGATCGGGATCGAGAAGCCGACCCCGAACATGGCGATCGATTCCACCACCGCCGAGGACGGGTTGGACCGTCCGACCGCGATCGTGAGGATCACGATGGCCGCGGTGAACACGGCCGCGAGCATCAGGTGGCCGCGGGTCAGCTGCTGGCGCAACAGGGTCTGGTAGAGGGCGGTGAATGTGGCCACGGGTCAGGTCCCCACGAGATAGCGGAACACGCTGTCGAGATCGTCGTCGAGGGGGGCGACCTCCTCGAGGCGGGATCGGTACTGCTGGCAGACGGGGGCGATCTGCCGTCGGAGGGCGGCGACGTCGGCCGAGCGCACCTCCAGTTCCTCGTCGTTGACGACGGTGCAGGACTGCACGGCGCCGGTGTCGAGCAGGACGGCACCGATCCGTCGGGCCCCGGTGCACCGGATCCGCACCCGCAGGGGCTGGTCGTCCATGAGGGCCCGGATGGCTCGATAGTCGCCCTGGGCGGCCAGTCGGCCCCGGGCGACGACGAGGATGTGGGAACCGAACCGCTCCACCTCCTCCAGGATGTGGCTGGAGACCAGGACGGTGACCCCCTGATCGCCCAGCCGGTGGAACAGCTCGATCATGTGACGGCGCTGGCGGGGGTCCAGCCCGTTGAGCGGTTCGTCGAGGACCAGGACCGGCGGGTCGAACACGATGGCCTGGGCGATCTTGACCCGTTGCCGCATCCCCTTCGAGTAGGCTCCCATGGGACGGTCGAGGTCGGGATCGAGCTCCACGGCCGCGAGCGCGGCCCGGGCCCGTTCCTCGGGGTTGTCGAGGCGGTTCAGTTTGGCCGACAGGACCACCATGTCGAGACCACGGGACCGTTCGAACACCCCGTCCTGCTGGGGGACGAGGCCGATCCGGCCCCGAATCTCCTGGTCGTGGCGGGGGTCGCCGCCGGCCACCCAGACGGCTCCCGAGCTCGGGGGGAGGAGGCCGCACAGGAGGCGGATGAGGGTGGACTTGCCGGCGCCGTTCGGGCCGAGCAGGGCGGTGACGCCGGGCCGGACGGCGAAGGTGACCTGTGACACCGCCACCAGGTTGCCGAACCCGTACGACAGGCCGTGGGCGACCACGGTGGCGTCCGACGGCGGCCACTGGGGTGCCGGTGCGGCCGGGGGCGGGAGCTGTGGCCCCGGGCCGTCGGTGGGGACCGCCGGGGGACCGGGCCGACCGGTGGGCACCGGATGACCGGGCGGCGCCGCCGGGGCGGCCGGCACGGGATGATCGGTCATCGGCGAACCTGGAGCCGCCGGTAGCAGAACCAGATCCAGGCCACGGCGAGGGCGGCCCAGGCCAGGATGGCCAGCCACAACGACCAGGTCGGGTTGGTGGCCGAGGGCCAGCCGCCGGTGTCGTGGTAGAGCCGGTAGACCAGGGCCCGGGGGAGGAACAGGAGGTTGAGCAGTCGGAGCTGGGGTGACAGGCCGGCCTCGAGGACCAGGGCGTCGGTGACGAGCCCGGAGCCGGGGATCAGGGCGAGGATGGCGGCGGTGGCCACCACGACCCGGTCGGTGCTGGCCGATACCGCCATGGCGATCAGGGCGTAGAGACCGCCGATGACGATGCCGGCGACGATCATGATCCACAACACTTCGAGCCAGTTGCCGAACCCGTCGGGCCCGATGCCCTGCAGGGTGTGGGCCAGCAGGAGCAGGAGTGGGGGGCCGAAGGTGACGGTCAGCATCATGATCACCATGGCCGTGCCCTTGCCCACCAGGTAGGTGAGCCGGGTCAGGGGCGAGGCGAGGTAGACCCCGAGCATCCCGGTCCGCCGGTCGCGGCACAACAGTTCGGGGGCGGCGAAGCCGGCCAGCAGGTAGAGGGTGGCGGCCACGGTGCCGTAGTACTCGGCGTAGGAGGGGAGGAACTCCTGGGTGATGGGCAGGATCGCCACCGCGCCCACTATGATCACCGCCGGGATGTAGGCCATGAGGATGATGGCCAGGGCCACCACCTTGTGACGGGCCGACCGGCCCAGGCCGACGGCGTGACGGAGGGAGTGGACGACCAGGCTCCGGACCGCTCCCCGCACCCCGGTGCGGGGGCCGTCGTACCGGCGGTAGCCCCGCTCGTAGATCGTGGCCACGTCGGGCGAACCGGGGACCGTCATCCGAGACGCTCCAGGAAGACGTCCTCCAGCGAGAGCCGGGACGGGGCGAACCGTACGATGCCGACGCCGCTGTCGACGCAGGCGTCCCGGACCGCATCGAATACCGCGGTGCCCTCGCCCCGGACCCGGAACTGCCGACCCTCCATCACCACGTCCCAGCCCTGGTGTTGCAGGATCCCGGCGAGCCGGTGGAGCTGTTCGGCGGTGCCGTCGAACTCGGCGGTGATCCCGGCCTCGCCGCTGCCCCGCAGCTCGTCGAGGGGGCCCGAGGCCAGGACCCGGCCATCGCCGAGGATGACCACGCCGTCACAGATCTGTTCGACCTCGTCGAGCAGATGTGATGACAGGATCACGTTGATCTCGAAGTCCGACGCGATCTGGGCGATGAGCTGCAGCATGGCGTCCCGCTGGACCGGGTCGAGACCGTCGGTGGGTTCGTCCAGCATGATCAGGCGGGGGTCGTGTACGACGGCCTGGGCCAGCTTGACCCGCTGCCGTTGGCCGGTGCTCATGGTGCCCAGGGGACGGAACCGCTCCTCGCCCAGGCCCACGAGCCAGAGGGCATCGCTGGAGCGGGTGATGGCCTCGGCCGGAGGGAGGCCGTGGAGCAGGGCGACATGCCGGACGAACTCCTCGGCCCGGAGATCCGGGGGCAGGGTGTGGTGCTCGGGGGCGTACCCGATGAGGGCCCGGACCTCGGGACCCGCGGTCCACGGGTCGTGGCCGCCGACCCGCAGGGTGCCCGACTCCACCGGGTGGAGACCGAGGATCAGGCCGAGCAGGGTGGTCTTGCCGGCCCCGTTGGCCCCCAGGAGACCGGTGATGCCTCGGAACACGTCGAAATCGAGGTTGGTGAGTACGGGCACCGAGGCGTAGCCCTTGGTCACCCCCCGGGCGGAGACGACCGGAGCCGCACGGCCGGCGTCGGGCGGGGCGACGGTGGCGGCGGACGGGGTCGGCTGCACCCGCCCACTATGCCACCCGCTCCCGGGGTACAGGGTTCAGGGGGTCGCGCTGATGCGGTGCAGGAACGCGATGGAGCGGTCCCAGGCCAGTTCGGCGGCCTCGGGGTGGAAGGTGTCCCCGTCCTCGAAGAACCAGTGGCGGGTCCTGGGGTAGATGTGGAACTCGGTCGACTTGCCCCCGAGTCGGATGAACGATTCGGTGACCACCCGTTCGTCCTCGGTCACGATGTGGTCGTCCTCGGCGTAGTGACCGAGGAACTCGGCCCCCGCCTCGTCGAAGTCGATGGCCTGGGTCCCGTAGAAGGCCACCACCCCGTTGATCACCGAGCCGAGCCGGGCCGCGATCCAGTAGGCCAACGACGCCCCCATCGAGAAGCCGATCACGGCGATGGGGCGGTTGGGGTCGGCGCTCATGGCCCGCAGGGTGTGGGCCGACGACATCACGAGGCCCGACAGCTCGTCGGCGTTCTGGCCGGCGAGGACGGCTTCCCCCTCAGCCTCGGTGATCGGCTGGACCCCGTCGAACAGGTCGGGGGCGAGCACGGTGAAGCCCTCGGCGGCCACCCGCCGGCAGAACGAACGGACCCAGTCGTTCAAGCCCCACCAGGAATGGAGCACCATCACCCCCGGACCGTGCTCACCCCCCGGCGGGTCGACGAGGAAGGCCTCCCCGGCCCGGCGGTTGGTGAACGGCGACGTGGGCTCGGCCATGCCTGTGACCCTAATGGCGCCCGACCGGGAACGCCCCGGGCCAGGTCGGGGACCCGGGCCGAGGTCCCGGCGATCCGGCCACAACGTCGGTTCCATGACTTGCCGCCCGGTTGTCCGTAGGGTGGAGCCCGTGCCGGGTTTCCTACGTGCCGTGGCCAGAGGCTGGCGCTTCGTGGTCGAGGTGGCCCGCCGCTGGTATTACGGGGGCATCGGGGATCTCGCCGCCGGGGTCACCTTCTGGATCCTGGTGTCGTTGCCGGCGTCGATCCTGGCCCTGCTGGCCGCGCTCGGATCCCTCGACTCGTGGATCGGGTTCGGGTTCCGGACCGAGATCGAGACCACCGTGCTGGACTTCGTCGACCGGGTGTTCACCGAGGAGGCGTCCGGTATCCGTGACGCGGTCGCCGGATTGTTCGTCGGTGGCGCCAACTCCAGCCTGCTGACCGTTTCGCTGGTGGTCGCCCTGTGGTCGATCAGCCGGGGATTCGCCGGCCTGATCCGGGCCCTGAACGACATCTACCTCATCGAGGATCGTCGGCCGTGGTACAACGACCGGATCATGGCCGTGGTGCTCGGGTTGGGCAGCCTGCTCGTCTCGGTGCCGCTGGTGCTGTTCGAACGCCTGATGTGGGATGTGTTCCCCGATGGGGTGTTGGAGCGTTCGTTGCGGGGCCTGGTCGGGATGTCGATCCTGGTCGGGTGGGCGGCCACGGTCTACCACTACGCCCCGGCGAGCCGGACGAAATGGCGCTACGACCTGCCGGGGGCGATCACGGCGGCGGTCATGTGGTGGATGCTGACCGAGGGTTTCGGTTTCTACGTACGGATCTCTGCGGGCTCCAATGGGGTGACCGCCGCGGTCGGTGCCGGCCTGCTCGGCCTCACCTGGCTGTGGCTGGCCGCCCAGGTGCTCCTGATCGGGGGCACGGTAAACGTCGTCTACGCCGAGCGACGGGGGATCTCCCGCACCCACCGCCCGTGGGGTGAGGCCCAGGAGCGGATCGTGCGGCGGACCGGTGAGGTCCGGGCGGTTCCCCCGGCGTCGGTCCCGGTGACGCCGGCCCCGACCGGTTCGCGGCCGATCACCCGACCTGATGACCCCACAACGGGGGATCGTCCGCCCCCCGTTGGGCCTTGCCCCCAGGGGAACCCGTCGACTAGGGAGACAGCATGACGACGATCAACCTCACCGCTGCCGACGGTCACCGGTTCTCCGCCTACCTGACCGGCCCCGAGAACGCCGCCCACGGCGTCATCGTGGTCCAGGAGGTGTTCGGGGTGAACGGGCATATCCGATCGGTGGCCGACCGGATGGCCGAGGCCGGCTACCGGGTGGTGGCCCCCGCCCTGTACGACCGGGTCGAACGGAACCTGGAGCTCGGCTACGACGCCGGCGACCTCAACGCCGGCCTGGCCATCGCCGGCAAGCTGGCCTGGGACGACACCCTGGCCGACCTGAACGCCACCGTGGCCGACCTCGACCGGCCCTGCGGGGTGATGGGATTCTGTTGGGGCGGCACCGCGGCCTGGATGGCCGCCGCCAAGGTGCCGGTGGCGGCCGCCGTCGGCTACTACGGCAGCGGGATTCCCCGGCTCAACGAGCTGGAACCGAAGGTGCCGACGATGCTGCACTTCGGGCGCGAAGACCAGTCTGCACCCCTGGATCAGGTCGAGGCGGTCCAGGCCGCTCACCCCGAGGTGACCGTCCACCTCTACGACGCCGGCCACGGCTTCAACTGTGACCAGCGGGCGAGCTACGACGCCGACGCGGCCGCCCTGGCCTGGGAGCGGACCGTGGCCTTCTTCGCCGAGCACATCGGCTGACCGCTCCGGTCGACACCGCCGGCCGGCCCGGTCCGCCCGACCGGCGGCGGCGGGGGCCACAGTAGGCTCTGCTGCCATGGCCCGACGGCGTGCCCTCAGTTTCGTGACCTCCGCGGACCGGGTCGAGGGGTTGCCCCCGAGCCCGGCCGAGGTGGCCGTGGTCGGCCGGTCGAATGTGGGGAAGTCGTCCCTGATCAACGCGCTCGCCGGCCGCAAGGACCTCGCCCGGGTCAGTTCCACCCCCGGTCGCACCCGGCTGCTCAACCTGTTCGCCTTCGCTGATGGGGGGACCATGATGGACCTCCCCGGCTACGGCTACGCCAAGGCCTCCAAGGCCATGCGGGCCGGTTGGCAGGCCATGATCGAGCGCTACCTGCTCGAACGGGAGACGTTGGTCATGGTGGTCGTCCTGGTGGACGGGCTGGTCGGCCCCACCGCGCTCGACACCGACCTGTTGGACTGGTTGCGGGCCAACGGCCTGCCCCACACCGTGGTGGCCACCAAGCAGGACAAGGTCAAGGCGTCGAAACGGGTCCGTCGCCGCCGTGACCTGGCCGCCGGATGCCGCCTCGAGGAGGCCGACATCGTCTGGGTGAGCGCCACCACGGGACAGGGGATCGACCGGTTGGGGACCCTGATCGACACCTGGCTGGCCTGAGCCGCCGGTCACCGTCGCCCGGAGCGACCGACGTCGCCGGGCGGCGGGGTGGTGAAGATCGACCGACGGTGGCCACAATGTCGCCATGAGCACGAACCCCGAACAGACGTTGGTCGACGAGGCCATCGACACCCTCCTGGCCGACCACGATCCCGCCGCCATGACGGTCGAGGAGTTCCGGGGCCATCAATTCGATGCCGGTCTGGCGTGGGTTCACCACGAGAAGGCGGCCGGGGGGCTCGGGGTGGCTCCCCAGCTCCAGCGCCGGGTCGACGAACGGCTCCGGGCCGCGGGCGTTCCCGCCATGGACCCGGCCATGTTCTTCCTCTACCTGGCCGGTCCGACGATCGCCACCCACGGCACCCCGGAACAGCAGGAACGGTTCCTCCGGCCGATGTTCACCGGGGAGGAGCGGTGGTGCCAGCTGTTCAGCGAGCCGGGCGCCGGAAGCGACTTCGCCGGTCTGGCCACCCGGGCGGTCCGTGACGGTGACGAGTGGATCGTCAACGGCCAGAAGGTGTGGAACACCATGGCCCATCTGGCTGACTGGGGCATGCTGGTCACCCGGTCGAACCCGGAGCTCCCCAAGCACGCCGGCATGACCTACTTCGCCATCGACATGAGCAGCCCCGGGGTCGAGGTTCGCCCGCTGCGTCAGATCACCGGTGAGGCCGAGTTCAACGAGGTCTACCTGACCGATGCCCGGGTGCCCGACGCCAACCGGATCGGTGACGTGGGCGGGGGATGGCGGGTCTCGCTGACCACCCTGATGAACGAACGGACCGCCATCGGCAGTGGCGGTGCCCCCAAGCGGGGGTCGGGCCCCATCGGCTCGCTGGTCGAGGTGTGGAACGGGCTGCCCGCCGACCAGCGGACCGCGGTCCGCCGGGACGAGCTGATGAAGCTGTGGGTCCGGGCCGAGGTGGCCCGGCTCACCAACCTGCGGGCGGCCGGGAACCGCCGGGCCGGGAACCCCGGGCCGGAGGGGTCGGTCGGCAAGCTGGCCATGGCCGAGCTCAACAAGGAGATCCTCGACACCGCCGTCACCTTCGAGGGCCCGGACGGCCTGGTCGGCTACGACTACACCTTCCGCCGCCCCGAGAGCCTGTCGGTGTCGGGCACCGAGCACGGGATCGGCTACGGGTTCCTCCGGGTGCGGGCCAACTCGATCGAGGGCGGCACCAGCGAGATCATGCGCAACATCCTCGGTGAGCAGGTGCTCGGCCTGCCCGGCGAGCCCCGGGTCGACAAGGATGTGCCGTGGGTCGAGGTGCCCCGGAGCTAGCCCTCCCGACGAGTCCGGCCCCAGGTCGGCCGGTCGCCGTCAATGGGCGGCGGCCGGCCGGGCGGGGGGGAGCGGCCGACCGGCCGGGGCCGACCGGATCGAGGAGGACGGGCACGACTGGCCGACCATGAGGGTCGGGGTCAGGAGACGGTCGGCCCGGCGGTCGGCTCCGTCGCCTTCGAACGCCTCGTAGAGGACGCTCTGGGTGGTGCGGGCCATGGCTTCCATCGGTTGCCGTACCGTGGTCAGGGTCGGGTTGGCCATCTGTGAGATCGCCAGACCGTCGAAGCTGATGATCTTGAAGTCCTCCGGGATGCGGTAGCCGGCGATCGACAACCGGTGGACGACACCGAGGGCGATGACATCGGCGGCGGTGACCACCGTGGCGGAGGTCCAGCCGCCGTCGAGGAGTTGTTCCACCCCCGCCTCGCCGGTGGCGGCGTCGAAGGCGCCCAGCAGCTCAGGCTGGTCGGTGCCGAACTGGAGGCGGAACCCGTCGAGCCGTTCCGAGGCCGTCGAGGTGGAGATGGTGGCCCCGATGTAGACCGGCGGGTAACGGTTGAGGTCGACATGATCGTGAACATGTCGGGCCACCAACTCCAGACCCTCCTGGTTGTTGCAGCCGACGAACATGGTGTCGGTTCGCTCGACCCGACGGTCGAATTGGACGGTGGGGACCGAGGCGGCGGCCAGTTCGACCGCGGCCCGGCTGGCCATCTCATCGACCGGGGTCATGATGAGGGCGTCGACCTGACGACCGAGGAAGGACTGGACGCCACGGAACTCGGCGTCGAGTGAAGAGGCGGCGTTGAACACCAGCAGGTCGGTATCGAAGGGAATGAACGCCTCGCTGAGTTTGTGGGCCACCGAGGCGAAGAACGGATTCTCGAGATCGGGAATGATCAGCCCGATCACGGAGCTCTGTTGACGGCGAAGGGTTCGGCCGATCAGGTTGACGCGGTAGCCGAGCTGTTTGGCCGCCGCCTTCACTCTCGACTGGAGTTCGGGGTCGACCCGTCGGCTGCCGCTGAGGGTCCGCGATACCGTCGCCGGCGAAACCCCCGCCAGCCGGGCGACATCGTTCATGGTCACTGACTGCCCATCACCGGGTCGTCTCACGTGCCGTGTCCTCCAAGTCGAGCAGCAGCGCGCAACCACCCTGGTTGTGGGCCGAGCCGCCTCAATTGGTCATCCGGCGAGTGCGCTGCCGCTGGGCCCCAATCGCAGCATAAGGCCCTCCCCCGATCTGGCCACCCAAAATAGCAGCTCACCTATTCATAATCGATTGCTTGCTGAATGCAATGGTTTCCGGTGGAAGGCCGGAAGATGAACAGTGCCTTTATGGCCACGCCGGAGACGGTCGAGGGGTCGGATCGCGTCGAGTTCTGTGCCGATTTGGTCGCCGCGGGCGGACCTCGGGCGAAATCCGATCTACGCTCGCCGTCGTGCCTCCGCAAGACCACGGCGCGAACGGGGTTCATGTCCCGTAAGACGGCGCGGTTCCCGGGGGGGTACACGCCGACGATTCGGCCGCGTTCATCGTTCACCGTTCGGACGATGGTGACCGGCGCGCGCCACGAACCCGAGGCCGGGCGGACCGAACGACCGAAGACGGCACAGGAACGATGACCGCGAACGATACGCCGACGATGACTGTGGTTGGATCGATCAATGTCGATCTCACGTTCCGGGTGCCGATCCTGCCGACGCCCGGCATGACCGTCCTGGCCGACCGGTCGATCGTCCGGCGCCTCGGTGGCAAGGGAGCCAACCAGGCGGTGGCGGCGGCCGCCTGTGGCAGCACGGTGGAGCTGGTGGCCGCGGTCGGTGACGACCGGGCCGGCCAGGACGCTCTCGACTCACTCCGCAACTGGGGTGTGGGCACGGGGGGTGTGGGGATCCGGCTCGGCCATCCGACCGGGACGGCCTTCATCGTGGTCGACGATGTCGGGGAGAACATGATCGTCGTGTCGCCCGGTGGCAACCTGGAGCTCAGCCCCGACCAGACCCGGCGCCGGATCCGGGCCCAACGCCCGGCGGTGGTCCTCGCCCAGCTCGAGATCCCGCTCGACGCGGTGGCCGCCGCCGCGGACGCCCGGCCCCCCGGGTGCCGCATGGTCATCAACCCGGCCCCTATGGCCGAACCGTTCGATGACATCAGGACCCTGATCGAGCGGGCCGACCTGCTCGTGCCCAACCGGAGCGAGCTCGGCCAGCTCGTCGGCCGACCGACCCCGGTGTCGATCGACGACGTCGATCGTTGTGTCGAACGGCTCGGCTTCGTCGGCGAGCTGGTGGTCACCCTCGGCGCCGACGGGGCCGCGGTCTACGACGGTGGCCGCCGTTTCATCCTTCCCCCCGAGCCGGTGAAGACGGTGGATACCAGTGGCGCCGGCGACGTGTTCTGCGGGGCCCTGGCCCACCGCTTGGCCGCCGGGGACCGGCTGCTGGAGGCGGCCCGGGCGGCCAACCGGATGGCCGCCCTGAGCACCACCCTGCCCGGGGCCCAGCTCCCGGTCGGCTTCGGCGCCACGGTGGCCCACCAGCCCGAGTGACGCCTGGCCCCGGTGACCGCCGGGGCCAGGCCAAACGACGA
>JBKDZN010000201.1:0-24349 GCA_047971245.1 Acidimicrobiales bacterium | reverse complement strand
CGACCCGGTCGGCCAGGTCGTCGGCCGAGCCGGTCCAGGCGTCGACCACCCAGTCGGCCAGGCCCAGGTCGGTGAAGGCGCCCACCGACTTGCGTTCGTAGCCCAGGTGGATCGTGGGGACGCCGGCGGCGATGGCGGCGAGGGCGGCGGGGAGCCGTCCGGCGAGGACCACGGCGGGCGAGGCCGGGCCGGAGATGAGATCACCGAAGTCGACGGCCTGGTCCAGGACGTCGCGGTCCCGGTAGAGGCCCCGGTCGTCGTTGGTCCGGCCTTCGCTGCTCTGCAGCCCGTAGCGGACGGTGAGACCCCGCTGTTCGAGCCTGGCGACGGTGTCGAAACCCAGGGTGGTCCCGGGCAACGACCGGAGGGCGACGCCGATGACCCCGTCGGCCCGGGTGGCCAGGTCGGGCCGGTCGACCCCGATCGAGCACGCGGCCAGGTCGGGATGGCGCAGGGGCAGGCCCCGCCCGCTCAGGTAGCGGGCGGACCGGTCGTCGCGCACCGCCACCCAGCCGGTGGCGGCCAGTTGACGGCGGACGGTGCGGCCCAGACCGGCCCGGAACGGGCCGACTGAGACCGGCAGGTACCCGGACCGGGGACCGAGCCGGGCCATGAGGCGGAGCTGGGGCAGGTGGTGGGCCCGGAACACCGCCTCGTGGATCGGGTCGGTGCACCGGAGGTAGCCGCCACCGATGCCGATCGCCGCGGTCAACTCCCCCGGGTCGGGTAGGCGTATCGGGGCGAATCGGGTGGTGGGGCCGGTGGCCGACAGGAGGGCCGAGGCACCGGCCCGGGCCCGGACCGGGTCGGTGAACACCGGGTGGGCCCGGCTCCCCATCCCCGCCGGGTCCAGGGCGTAGACGTCCGGCTCGGTGCCGGTCGCCTCCACCACGAGGCGGCGGGACAGGGCCACGAGCCAGCCGTCGCCCCGGTTGGCGGCACGGTAGGCGTGGAGCAGGGCGACCGTCACCGGTGACGGTCCGCCGGTCGGGGCGTGGACAGGAGGAAGGGGTGCATCGTCTCGGGCCCGCGTCGGCCCGGCCGGCCGGATCTTGAGCCGGTCGACCCGTCGCCGACGGGCGGCTTTACATCGGCCGGTCAGGGCCGACCGGGAAGGGATGACGACGAACCGTGGCGAGAGGCCACGTTGACCACTCGGGCCGGGACCGCCTACCGGGCCGGCACCGCGGTGACCGTGGCCGGCCTCGCCGTGCTGCACGCCACCGTGGTCGACCCGGGCTACCAGCTGCTGCGCCCGTCCCGGCTCGTGTTCTGGTCGGTGCTCGGTGTGACGGTGATCGGCGCCGGCTACGGGCTGGGTCTGCCCGACCTGCCGGTTCGGCGGCGCGACGCCGCGGGTCGGGCCGGGGCCGCAGTGGTGCTCGGGGTGGTGGTGGTCTCCCTCCTACAGGTGGCCCTGGCACAACCACTGTTGCCCCGATCGTCGCTGGTCCTGCTGGCGGTGATCTCCCCCGTGTGGGCGGTCATCGGCTGGAACCTCGATCGGGACGAGCACTCCCTGCGGGCCCTGCGCGACCGGGTGCTGGTGGTGGCCGAGCAACGGTCCGAGCCGGCGTCGCTGCGCTATGAGCTCGCCCAGCAGCCGGAGGCGCCGGCGGTACTGGTGGCGGAGCTGACCGTGGAGGAGGCGGCACTCGGGCCGGACGGTTCCACCCCGCTGATCGAACGGGCCGAGGCGTCGGGGGCGACGGTCCTGGTGCTCGACACCGCCGCCCAGTCCGACGACGGGATCGTCGCCCAGGCCGCCGAGTTGCACCGGCGCGGGGTCAGGATCCGGACCCTGGCCCTCTTCTACGAGGAGTGGCTGGGGAAGCTCCCGGTGGCGGAGCTGGCCCGGGTGGCGTTGCTGTTCGACATCGGCGAGCTCCACCGGCTGCGGTACGTGCGAACCCGTCGGGTCATCGACCTGGTGGTTGGGGCGGTGGGTCTGGTGCTGGTGGTCCCGGTGGCCGGGGTGGTGTGGATCGGGAACCGGTTCGCCAACCGGGGCCCGCTCCTGTTCGCCCAACACCGGGTGGGCAAGGACGGTCGCGTGATCACCGTCCACAAGTTCCGGACCATGCTCCCCAACGGGGACGACCCGGGGGCCCCGTCGGCCTGGACGGTCACCGACGACCCGAGGGTCACCCCGTGGGGGCGGCTGCTGCGCCGCAGCCATGTCGACGAGCTCCCCCAGATGCTCGGCCTGATCCGGGGGGAGCTGTCGCTGATCGGACCCCGGCCCGAACAGGTCCACTATGTGGAGGAGCTGCGGGAGAAGATCCCGTTCTACGACGTCCGGCATCTGGTACGACCGGGCCTGACCGGTTGGGCCCAGGTCAAGCAGGGGTACGCGGCCGACGAGGCCGACGCCTACGAGAAGCTCCAGTACGACGTCTACTACTTGCGTCGCCAGAGCCTGGCCCTCGACAGCCGGATCGCGTGGCGGACCGTCCGGGGCGTGATGATCGGTGCGGGCCGGTGACCGGCCGGCCGATCCGGGTGGCCCAGGTCGTCACCACCCTGGCCCGGGGTGGGGCCCAGGCCACCGTGATGGCTTCATCCGACATGGCGGCGCGGGGGATCGAGGTCACGGTGGTGAGCGGTCCGGACGTTCCGCCGGAAGGGGTGTTCGACCTGTCCGACCGGTCGTTGGTAACCGTCCCCGACCTGCACCGCGCCGTCCACCCGGTGTCGGACGCCGCCGCCCTGTGGTGGCTGACCCGCTGGCTGCGGTTGGCCCGGCCCGACCTGGTCCACACCCATTCCAGCAAGGCCGGACTGATCGGCCGGGTGGCGGCCCGCCGAGCCGGGATACCGGTGGTGCACACGGTGCACGGTTGGAGTTTCGCCCCCCACACCGCGGCCGGTGCCCGGTCGGCGGTGACCCGCTCCGGAGTGGTTGCCCTGGAACGGTGGGCGGCGGGGTGGACCGAGGCGCTGGTCGTGGTCACCTCACTCGACGCCGAGGTCGGCCTGGCCGCCGGGATCGGTGACGCCACCCGGTACCACCTGATCCGCAGCGGGATCGACCTGACGGTCCCCCGAGCCGGCCGGATCGACCGGGACGCCGTCCGGGCCCGGCTCGGTCTGACGGGCCGGTTCGTGGTGGGAAGCGTCGGCCGCCTGGCCGAGCAGAAGGATCCGATGACGTTGGTGGCCGGGTTCGCCCGGGCCGGTCTGGCCGACGCGGTCCTGGTGATCGTGGGTGACGGGCCGATGCGGTCCGAGGTCGTGGCCGCCGCCGAACGGGCCGGGGTAGGCGACCAGGTCCTGGTGCTCGGCCATCGGGACGACGCCGCCGGGCTCCTCGGCGCGTTCGACCTGTTCGTGTCGACGGCCCGTTGGGAGGGTCTGCCCCGGTCCCTGATCGAGGCGGTGGCGGCCCAGGTTCCGGTGGCGGTGACCGGGGTGGGCGGGGTGGCCGAAGTGGTCGAGCCGGGCCGGACCGGCCGCCTCCTCCCGGTGGGTTCGGCGGCGGCGGTGGCCCGGGCCATCGTCGAGGTCCACGACGAGCCGGAGGCGGCGCTTCGGATGGCCGCTCGGGCCGCGGGCGGGGTGGCCCAGTTCGATCAGGAACAGATGCGGTCCGAACTGGCCGACCTGTGGCGGGGGATCGCGGGTGGGCGGCCCCGCTCCACCCGGGGTGCGGCCGGTCGAGCCGGTTCCGGCCCGGTCGCCCACCGGTGAACGCCAGCGACCGGGTACTGCGGCCTGGTCCGGGCCGCCGGGGCGAACGGGTCCGACGTCTCGGATGGTCGGTGGCCGCCCAGGGCCTGTCGAGCGGTTCGAACCTGGCCCTGCAGTACGGGATGCTGGTGGCCCTGCCCGCCGAGCGGTACGGCACCTTCGTGGTGGGCGCCTCGGGGTACTATCTCGCCCTGGCGTTGGGGCGCGCCTGGATCGGGGAACCGCTCGCTGCGCTCGGCGCCACCGGCTCCACCCCGGCGGCGGGCGGGGCGGCCGCCGTCGACCCCCACTGGACTTGGCCGTCGGTCCGCCGCCGGGCCGCCCTGCTGGGCACGGTCGCCTCGGCCGCGCTCGCGGGGTTCGCGGTGGCCGTGGCGGCCACGGCCGGGGACGGCGGGGTGGAGATCGGTGCCCTGGCCGTGGCCCTGCCGATGCTGCTCGTCCAGGACGCCGGCCGCTCCCACCTCTGGTCGGCCCGCCGGGCCCGCCGGGTGGCCGCCGTCGACGGGGTGTGGCTGGTGGCCGAGGGGTTGGCGGGCGCCGGTTGGCTGGCGCTGTGGTGGACGACCGGTGCCGTCCCGGCCGGTCTGGCCGTGGTGTCGTCATGGGTGTTCGGTGGGGCCGTCTCGGCCGTGGTGGCCGACCGGCTGGCCGGTCGGGTCCGGCCGGCCACCACGACCGTCGCCGGACGGGCCTCCCCGTCGGTGGCCGCGACCGGCGACGAGCGTCGGGCTGTCCGCTCGATGGGGTGGAGCCAGACGGTCCTGGCGCTCGACGCCAACCTGTGGCCATCGGTGGTGGCCGCATTCACGACCCCGTCGGTGACCGCCACCATGCGGGCCGCCCAGGTGCCGTTCGTCCCGGTGGCGTCGGTCCTGGGGGCGCTGCGGGTCGTGACCCTGCCCGGGTTGCGGCGCGCCGTGATGGAGGGTCGGGTGCGGTCCACGGCGGCCCGGGTGGTGGCGCTCAACGGGGTGGTGGCGGTGGCGGTCGGGGCCGCGATCCTGTTCGTCCTCCGGCTCCTTCCCCCCGCGTTCCTGGGGGAGAGCGGGCGGCTGGCCCTGCCCTGGTATCCGCTGGCCGGGGTGGTCCTCGCCGCCCGGATGGCGGCCATGCCCCTGTCCGACGTGCTGTCGCTCGGGGCGGGAACCGTTGGGGTGGTCCGCCAGCGGCTCCTGTCCACCGGGCTCGACCTGACCGCCACCGTGACCGGCGCGGTCCTGTGGGGGGCAGGGGGCGCGTTGGGGGCCAAGGCGGCGGCCGGGGTGGTCACCTTCGGGGCGTGGGCGACCACCGTGGCCGTGGCCACGTCCGGGCCGGGACCGGACCGGCCAGTAGGCTCGGATTCGTGGTCAGCCGCCCTCCCGCCGGATCCATCCCTGACGCCCCCGGTTCCTACCAGTTCAAGGACGCCCACGGCCGGGTGATCTATGTCGGCAAGGCGCGATCGTTGCGGTCCCGGCTGTCGAACTACTTCCAGAACCCGGCCGGCCTCCACCCCCGAACCGCCCAGATGGTGGCCACCGCCGAGTCGGTGGAGTGGATCCAGGTCAACAACGACGTCGAAGCCCTGATGCTGGAGTACAACCTCATCAAGGAGCACAGGCCCCGATTCAACGTCCGTCTGGTCGACGACAAGAGTTACCCGTACCTGGCCGTGACCACCAGTGACCGGTGGCCCCGGGCCCGGGTGATGCGGGGGGCGAAACGCGCGGATGTCACCTATTTCGGGCCCTACGCCCACGCGTACGCCATCCGCGAGACGCTCGACCAGCTGCTCCGGACCTTCCCCATCCGCACCTGTTCCGACAACAAGCTCGACCGGCACACCAAGCTGGGGCGGCCGTGCCTGCTGTTCCACATCGAGAAGTGCTCCGCCCCCTGTGTCGGCAATGTGACCTACGAGGACTACCGGCTCATGGTGGGGGAGCTGTGCGCCTTCCTCGACGGGGAAACCCAGCCCGTGATCGACAAGCTCGAAGCCGAGATGGCGGCGGCGGCCGACGACCTCGAGTTCGAGCGGGCGGCCCGGATCCGTGACCGTCTGGCCACGGTTCGCAAGGCGGTCGAACGGCAACAGATGGTGGCGGAGACCAACGAGGATCTCGACGTCATCGGCATCGCCCAGGACGACCTCGAAGCGGCCGTGTTCGTGTTCTTCGTCCGGCGGGGCCGGGTGATGGGCCGCCGCTCGTTCGTGATCGACAAGGTGGAACCGCTCGACGAGCACGAGGTGGTCGACAAGGTCCTCGAAGGGCTCTACGACGACGATCCCGTCCAGGGCCTGCCCCGCACCGTGCTGGTGCCGGTGGAACCGTCCGACCCGGACCTGTACCGCGAGTACCTGACCCTGCGGCGCGGCTCGAAGGTCGGGATCCGGGTGCCGCAGCGGGGTCCGAAGACGGAACTGCTGGCCACCGTGACCCGCAACGCCGAAGAGGAGCTGACCCGCCATCGGATGAAGCGGGCCACCGACCACAACAGCCGGGCCCGGGCCCTCAACGAGTTGCAGCAGTGGCTTGATCTGCCGGTCCCGCCCCTGCGGATCGAGTGTTACGACATGAGCCACCTGCAGGGCACCGACTATGTCGGTTCCATGGTGGTGGTCGAGGACGGCCTGGCCGCCAAGAACCAGTACCGCCGGTTCAAGATCCGGACCGTCGAACAGAACGACGACTTCGCGGCCATGGAGGAGGTGCTGACCCGCCGGTTGACCAACTACCTCAACGACCGGGACCGTCCGGTGGCCGAGCGGGGCCGGTTCCAGTACCCACCCCAACTGTTGGTGGTGGACGGCGGCAAGGGGCAGCTCGGGGTGGCGGTACGGGTCCTGGATCGGCTCTGGTTGAGCGACGAGATCCCGGAGTGCTCGCTGGCCAAACGGTTCGAGGAGGTCTACCTGCCCGGCCGGCCCGACCCGGAGACCATCCCCCGCCAGTCCGAGGCCCTCTACCTGCTGCAGCGGCTGCGGGACGAGTCGCACCGCTTCGCCATCGAATACCACCGCAAGCTGCGCAACAAGCGGATGACCGTCTCGATCCTCGACGGGATCCCGGGTCTCGGCCCGACCCGCCGCCGCCGCCTCGTCGACCAGTTCGGCGGGGTGGCCAAGGTGCGGCGGGCCGAACGCGACGAGTTGCGGGCCCTCAGCTGGCTCCCGGACACGGTGGCCGACGCCGTCTACGACCGGACCCACGGCCTCGATTGACCACATGGTGGGCTCGATCCCCGGGCACGGTCGCCGCCCGGTGCCGGTCCGGACGGGGCGTCACCGGGGTGGGAGCATCACCCCCGGGTTCATCCGGTTCCCCGGATCGAGGGCGGATTTGATGGCGCCCATGAGGTCGAGTTCCACATCGGGTTTCTGCCGGCCGATCCGATCGATCAGCTCCCGGCCCACCCCGTGCTCACCGGAGATGGTGCCGCCGAGGTCGACGACCAGCTGATCGATGGCCGCCGTGATCTCGGACCGGGCGGCGTCGATCTGGTCGCAGCCGGCCCGGTCGAGCGGGAGCACGTACAGATGGAGGTTGCCGTCGCCCACATGACCGAAGGCGTAGGTGATCGCGGCGGGGGCCAGCCGGGCCTGGACGGCCTCGGCCCCGGCCACCAGATCTGGCATGCGCTCGACCGGGACGGCCAGATCCCCCTTCACCGCCCGGGTCTGCAGCGGGTACAGCACCGATGGGCTGAGCTCGTGGCGGATGGCCCACAGCCGCTGCTGGCGGGACGCGGTGTCGGCGGTGAGCACGTCGCCGAGCAGGCCGGCGTCGGTGGCCGCAGTGAGGGCGGCGAGGAGGAGGTCGTCCACCGGGGTGGCGGCCGCCAGCCGGATCAGTAGCTGCCATGGGGTCGGCGGTGCCGGTGGCACCCGATCGAGCCGGCGGCAGGCGTCGGCCACACCGACCCCGGGGAGCAGTTCGAGGGCGGTGAGGGCCGGCCCGGCGTGGTCCTGCAGCACTGCGGCCACCTCGGGTAGGCGGTCGAGGCGGGGGAGGGAGGCCCACGCCGACACCGAATGGCGGGTCGGTGGCTGGAGGGCGAGGGTGGCGGCGGTGACCACTCCGAGGGTGCCTTCGGACCCGATGAACAGCTGTTTGAGGTCGTAACCGGAGGAGTCCTTGCGGAGTGACCGCAGCCCGTCCCACGTTCGGCCGTCGGCCAGGACCACCCGCAATCCGAGCACGTGGGCCCGGAAGCTCCCGTAGCGGACGACGTTCAGGCCCCCGGCGTTGGTCGCCACCGCACCGCCGACGGTGGCCGAGCCGACCGCCCCCCAGTCCGGGGCGAAGAGGCGGTCGGCGGCGGCAGCCGCCTCCTGGACCGCGGCCACCGTGACCCCGGCCTCTACGGTGATGGTCGCCCCCAACGGGTCGATGTCGAGGATCCGGTCGAGTCCCACCGTGGAAAGGGCCACCACCGGCCGGTCGCCGGCCACCGGGACCTGGCCGCTCGACATGCCGGTGTTGCCCCCGTGGGGAACGACCACCACCCCGGCGTCGGCGCAGCGTTGCATCACGGCGACGACCTGGTCGTGGTGGGCGGGGCGGACCACGGCGGAGACCGCTCCGGTGACCCGGTGCCGTGGATCGGCCACCATGGCGGCGGCGTCGGGCCCGGTGACGACCCGGGCGGGACCCAGGGCGGCGGTCAACTGGTCGAGCCAGGCCGCCCGAGGGGCGGGGCCGGGTGTCGGTTCGGGGGAGGGGAGCGGGCTCACGGTCCCGTGGTAGCAGCCGAGCCGGCTCAGCGTGGCCCCAAGGCCCGACATCGGGCCGGGGAACGTAGCATGCTGACACCTTGGGCCCAACGGGTCTCGGTCGTCTCGGTGGCAGCGCATCGCTTCCCCACCCGAGCCCGACTTCGAGGAGAACATCACCACGAGCAGGGGCCGCGGCGTAGCCCCGCCCAGCCGCTGAGCACCACCGTGGAGGCCTCAACCTTCGTGTCGGGGCTCCGACGGCGGCTCAAGGCTCCTTCAAGATGGTGTGAGTGCCTATACGGCGCCAGATGATGTGCGGCTCGTCAGCTTGAACCGGATCACCGTACTCGAACGTTGCCCGCCCGTCGTTGTCCCAGGTCATTTCGAAAACCCCACGGGCGCCTCGCACGCCTTTGACTCGGAGCCCCTTACGGAACGTGCTGGGCGAGCTGCGAAGGTCCTCGACAAACCCCTCTACAGCCTTCTTGAAGAGCAGTTTCTGGTCGGCAGAAAGCCGATCGAGGTCGCGTTCGAAGCGGCGGGTCTTGTCGAACGTTGGCACGGCTCGGCGCTAGCGCTCCCGCTTGGCTGGGGTGGGTACCTAGAGGAGCGAATCGAGGAAGGACTCAGCGTCGTCGTATCGGGTAGTCCGGCCCGCTCGGATATCCGCATCGGCCTCCCGTTCACCGGCCTGCCAGTCCTTGTCCCAGAACCAGCCCTGGTCGGCGTCATCGGTGTTGCTGAAGTGAGCGCGTAGCGCATCGATGCTGATCACATCGTCTTCGGTTCCGTAGACGTCATTCCACGGGGCTTCCTCATGCGAGAGGTCGGCCAAAGCCTTGCCCGTCATGTCTCCGTATCGGCACAAGACGCGCTCGACTACAACGACGTGACTCTCAGCAAGCGCCGGTAGCGACTCCGGTCGAGGGTTTCCGTACTTCTCGCCTCGCCACACGTCGTGGACCACTGGGCCAAGCTCGAACGCCCGGAGTTCCTCGGTGAATGCTGGCTCGCCGTACCACGCGAGGTGCCAGCCCTGGACGTAGTACAAGAGCTTCTGGAGCTTCACATCACCCAGGCCGGCGCGACGGCTTCGTAGCAGGTCAGCGACAAGATATGCACTAGTCTGCGCCACGGACCCACCTCCCATCGAGTTCCCAGGTTGGGTGCTGCGGTTTCGGTAACGCCCAACCGCATGCTAGCTCAAGTGTCACCGTTGCCTCAGATCAGTATCGATGCCCAGGTCGGCCCCATCTGTCCCGGCCCGGTGACGACGTGAACCGCCCCACCCAGGCGGCGGTGGCCAACAGCTCGTCGAGGTCGCGACCGTCGAGTTGCTGGGTGAGCGTCCTGCTCCAACTCGTCGAGCTTGGCGAGGCAGCCGGCGCCGAGCGGCGACCGCGGCGGTAGACGCTCGAGCGGTCACCAGCCACTCGTTGGCGTGCCACACCGGGTCGGGGCGCCATGCACCGCACCTGCCATCGACAGGGCGCCGCAGCCGAGCCGGCTCAGCGTGGCCCCATGGTGGGAACTCGACGTCGGCCCGGGCAGGATGGCGGCCTGTGACCGAGCCTCCTGAGCCAGTGACCCGCCCCGGAGCCAGCCCCGAACCGGGGGGCGACGACTGGGCCGCCCACGCCCGCTGGTGGCAGGACGAGTTCACCGACGGGGTGGATCCGGAATACACTGAGCAGATCCTGCCGCTGGTCACCGCCGCAGTGGGCGGGGCCGGACAGGTCCTCGACGTGGGCTGCGGGGAAGGTCAAGTGGCCCGAGTGCTGGCCGCCTCGGGGGCCCGGGTGGTGGGGGTCGATCCGGTCGCCGAGCAGGTCACGGTGGCCCGAGCCCGTGACGAGGCGGGCGACGGTCCGGGCCGCTACGGGGTCGACTACGCCCAGGCCGTGGCCGCCGGTCTCCCGTTCGCGGCCGGATCGTTCGATGCCGTGGTCGCCTCACTGGTGTTCGAACACATCGACGATGTCGACGGGGCGGTGGCGGAGGTGGCCCGGGTCCTGCGCCACGGCGGCCGGTTCCTGTTCCTGCTCAACCATCCCCTGCTCCAGACCCCGGGGTCGGGCTGGATCGACGATCGGGTCATCGAGCCGCCCGAACAGTACTGGCGGATCGGCCCCTACCTGACCGAGACGGCGACGGTGGAGGAAGTCCACAAGGGGGTGTTCGTCCGGTTCGTGCACCGGCCCCTGTCCCGGTACCTCAACACCCTGGCCCGAGCCGGCCTCCGCCTTGTGCACATGGACGAACCACCCCCACCCCCCGGCTTCCTGGCCCTGGCCGCCCCGTACCGTGACGCGGCCACCATCCCCCGCCTCCTGGCCCTCCATCTGGAGAAGGCGACCCCGGCCCCGGTGGTGCCGTCGTGGCCGGCGGAAACGGTCGGGGAACCCGCCCACCCCGGGTCGCTCGACCCCGACCAGCGGGCGCGTCGCCGGTCGGCCGGTGTCTGAGGATCGGCACCCGTGACGCAGATGGTCGTGGTGACGGGGCTCTCCGGGGCCGGCAGGACGGTGGCGGCCGGTGCCCTTCAGGACGTCGGCTGGTTCGTGATCGACAATCTCCCGATCGACCTGGTGCCCAGTGTCGGGGAGCTGGTGGCCGCCGACACGCCCGGCTACGACCGGGTGGCCCTCGTCATGGGCGGATCGGGTGAGGCCGTGGCCGAACACGTCCGATCGCTGGCCAAACAGGTCGGTGACGTGCCGCTGGTGTTCCTGGAGGCGTCGTCAGAGGTGCTGATCCGCCGGTTCGGCCTGACCCGTCGCCGCCACCCGATGAGCCAGGACGGCACCCTGGTCGAGACGATCGAGGCGGAGCAGCGGGCAATGGAGGCGGCCCGGGCCGCCGCCGACGTGGTCATCGACACCAGCCGTCTCAACCCCCACCAGCTCCGTCGCCGGATCGTCGAACTGTTCACCGACGAGGAGCGGGGCACCGACCGGATGCAGGTGGCCGTCGAGTCGTTCGGCTTCAAGTACGGCGTGCCCCGCGACGCCGACCTGGTGTTCGACTGCCGCTTCCTGCCCAACCCCCACTGGGTGGAGGACCTCCGCCCCCTCAGCGGCCTCGACCGGCCCGTCGCCGACTATGTCCTCGACCGTGATCTCGCCACCCGGTTCCTGGCCCATCTGGGGGCGATGCTCGACGACCTGCTCCCCGCCTACCAGGCCGAGGGGAAGACGTACCTCACGATCGCGTTCGGTTGCACCGGGGGGAGGCACCGTTCGGTGGCGGTCGCCGAGCGGACCGCCGCCGAGCTGGCTGAGGGGGGGCTGCACCCGAGGATCCATCATCGTGACATCGACCGGTGAACCCGGCGGGCCGGCGGTGGTGGCGCTGGGGGGCGGCCACGGCCTGGCCGCGACCCTGGCCGCGGTCCGGGGCTACGCCGGGGAACTGACCGCGGTGGTGTCCGTCGCCGACGACGGTGGCTCCAGCGGCCGTCTCCGGGCCGAGCTCGGCCTGGCCGCCCCCGGTGATCTGCGTCGCTGTGTGTCGGCCCTGGCCGGACCGAACCTGCTCGCCCGGTCCCTCGAGTACCGCTTCCACGACGGTGATCTGGCCGGTCACCCGGTCGGCAACCTGCTGCTGGCCGGGTTGACCATGGCGTCGGGGGATTTCCAGGCCGCCATCGACGAGTTGTGCCGCCTCGTCGAGGTGGACGGCACCGTGATTCCGGCCACGTCGGTCCCGGTGCGGCTGCTCGCCGACTCCGACCGGGGTCTGCTGGAGGGCCAGGTCACCATCGAACGGGCCGGCTCGATCCGCGACCTCCGGTTCGACCCACCGGACCCGCCGGTGTCACCGCGGGCGGTGCGGGCCGTGCTCACCGCCGATCAGGTGGTGATCGGCCCCGGCTCATTGTTCACCAGTGTGCTGGCCGCGGCGATGGTGCCCGACCTCCGCCGGGCCCTGCAGGACACGACGGCCCAGCGCGTGTTCGTGGCCAATGTGGCCAACGAGAAGGGCCTGGAGCGGGGTTTCGGCCTGGCCGAGCACCTGGCCACCGTGGCCGCCCACGGGATACCGATCGATGTTGTGGTGGCCAGCCTCCCCGCCCCGGAGGGGACAGGTGCCGACCCCCGGGTGCGGTGGTTCGAGATGGCTGCGGCCGACCGGTGGGGCCACGATCCGGAACGGTTGGGGGAGGCGCTGGAGGCGGTGTGGGAAGAGGCGGGGCGGGCACCGACCGGCCGCTCCTGACCCCACCGGCGGGGGTTCCGGCGCCCACCGGCGCAACCGGCCCCGACCGGCGGCTATGGTGCCCCCGAACGCATGCTCAGCGGGATCCCCAACCGCGGGGCTCAGATTGGCGAACAAACGAGAGGCTCACTCGATCATGGCAGTACGCGTTGGTATCAACGGTTTCGGTCGGATCGGCCGCAACTTCTTCCGGGCGGCCAAGCAGGCGGGCGCTGACATCGATTTCGTCGCCGTCAACGACCTCGGTGACGTGAACACCATGGCTCACCTCCTCAAGTACGAGTCCGTGCTCGGCACGCTCCCGTACGAGATCAGTGCCGTCGAGGGCGGTATCTCGGTCGACGGCGACGTGCTCAAGGTCCTGAGCGAGCGCAACCCGTCCGACCTGCCCTGGGGCGACCTCGGTGTCGACGTGGTGGTGGAATCCACCGGCGTGTTCACCAAGCGGGACGACGCGGCGAAGCACCTCGACGGTGGTGCCCCCGTGGTGATCGTGTCGGCCCCGTCGTCGGGCGCCGACGCCACCTTCGTGGTGGGCGTCAACGAGGACACCTTCGACGTCGACAACCACAAGGTCGTCTCCAACGCCTCGTGCACCACCAACTGTTTCGTGCCGATGGTGAAGGTCCTCGACGACGCCTTCGGTCTCAAGCAGGGCCTGATGACCACCATTCACGCCTACACCGGCGATCAGGCCCTGGTCGACGGGCCCCATTCCGACCTCCGGCGGGCCCGGGCCGCGGCCATCAACATCGTGCCCACCTCCACCGGCGCGGCCCGGGCCACCGGCCTGGTGCTGCAGTCGATGCAGGGCAAGCTGGACGGGATCGCCCTGCGGGTTCCGGTACCCACCGGTTCCATCACCGACTTCACCGCGGTGGTCGACGGCGAACCGACCGTCGAGGACGTCAACCATGTGTTCGAGGTCGCCGCCAAGAGCGGGCGCCTGGCCGGGGTGCTGCACTACTCCGACGCCCCGCTGGTGTCGAGTGACATCGTCACCTCGCCGGCATCGTGCACCTTCGACTCGGGCCTGACGATGACTCAGGGCTCCCTGGTCAAGATCTCCGGCTGGTACGACAACGAGTGGGGTTACTCGAACCGGCTGGTCGATCTGGCCGTCCTGGTCGGCGAGGCGCAGGGGCGCTGATCAGCCGATGATCGACGGGATTCCCGAACTCGAGGATCTGGGCGACGTCTCGGGCCGTTCGGTGCTGGTCCGCACCGATTTCAACGTGCCTCTCGACGGCGACCGGATCACCGATGACCTGCGGATCCGCGCCGCGCTGCCGACCCTGCGTTGGCTGGTGGACCATGGTGCGTCGGTGACGGCCTGCTCCCACCTGGGCCGGCCCAAGGGCCAGGTCGACCCGAAGTACGACCTGGCCCCGGTTCGGGCCCGCCTCCGGGAGCTCATTCCCGAGGTGACCCTGGCCGACAACCTCCGGTTCGACCCGGGGGAAGAAGCCAATGACCCGGCGTTCACCGCCCGCCTGGTCGAGGGCTACGACGCCTACGTGAACGATGCCTTCGGGGCGTCCCACCGGGCCCACGCCTCGATCGTCGGTCCGCCCGAGACCCTGCCGTCGGCGGCCGGTCGGTTGCTGGCCAAGGAGGTCGAGGTCCTGCTCGGTATCCGCAACCAGCCCCGCCGGCCGTTCGTGGCGGTGATGGGCGGGGCGAAGGTGTCCGACAAGCTGGGCGTGATCGATGCCCTCTCCCAGATCGTCGACGCCATCGTCGTCGGCGGGGGGATGGCGTTCACCTTCCTGGCCGCCCAGGGCCATCACATCGGCTCGTCCCTGCTCGAGGCCGACATGGTCGACACGTGCGCCGAGATGCTGGCGTCGGGCCGCACCATCCATTTGCCGTCCGACGTGACCGCGCTCGGCCCCGGAGGGAAGCTGTTCGATCCGGCCGCCGGTGGAGAGGTCCGCCAGGTCGGGGTGGAGATCCCGGACGGCTGGATGGGGGTCGACATCGGTCCCGGCACCGCAGCCGAGTTCGGCGACGTGATCCTCGGCGCGGGAACGGTCCTGTGGAACGGCCCGATGGGGGTTTTCGAGGACGAGCGGTTTGCGGCCGGCACCCGGGCCGTGGCCGAAGCCATGGCAGAGACGAAGGCCTTCACCGTGGTCGGCGGGGGCGATTCAGCCGCCGCGGCCAAGGAGTTCGGTGTCGACGGCGACGTCGACCATGTGTCCACCGGGGGCGGGGCGTCGCTGGAGCTGATCGAGCAGGGCGACCTGCCCGGTCTGGCCGCCCTGCGCGACGCCGGCCGGCGGATGGCGCGAGACGGAGCCACCGGCTAGGAACGAACCGACGTGACCAACCGGTCACCGAACCACCATCGGTCGAGTGAGACGAGGAACACCCAATGAGCGAGCGGCGCCCGCTGATCAGCGGTAACTGGAAGATGCACCTCAACCATTTCGAGGCGCTCAAACTGGTTCAGGAGCTCAGTTACGAAGTAACCCGCGACGACGTCGACGCGGTCGACGTGTCGGTCCATCCGCCGTTCACCGACCTTCGAACCGTCCAGACCGCCCTCGAATCCGATCGGATCCCGTTCTTCCTCGGCGCCCAGAACTGCTACTGGGAAGAGTCGGGGGCTTACACCGGCGAGGTGGCCCCCGGGATGCTGGCCAAGCTGAACGTGGCCTACGTGATCGCCGGCCACTCCGAACGCCGCCAGCTCTTCGGCGAGACCGACGAGATGGTCAACGCCAAGGTGAAAGCGATCCTGGCTGCGGGCATGACCCCGATCCTGTGCTGTGGGGAAACCCTCGACCAGCGCAACGCCGGCGAGGCCGAGGCCACTGTCGAGCAGCAGGTGGTGGCCGGGCTCACCGGCCTGGCCGCGGACGCCGTCGGCGGCCTCGTCATCGCCTACGAACCGATCTGGGCCATCGGCACGGGCCGGACCGCCTCGTCGGACGACGCCCAGACCATGGCGGCCCTGATCCGCTCCACCGTCTCCGGGGTCTACGGCGAGGACGCGGCCGGGGCGGTGCGGATCCAGTACGGGGGTTCGGTGAAGCCGATCAACGCGGCCGAACTGATGAACCAGCCCGATATCGACGGGGCGTTGGTGGGAGGGGCAAGCCTGGAAGCGGACTCGTTTGCCCGCATCATCCAGTATCGACTCGCCGACGGCTGATCGCAGGCCGGTCGGGTGACGCAGCCCCTCGGCGCGCCCCGGCGCCCGGCCCTCGGCCCGCTGCTGGCCGTGGTCTTGGCCCTGGTGCTGGTGGGCTGTTCCCGCGACGCGGACGGAACCGGCGCCGTCGGGGGGTCCACCGTGGTCATCAGCCCCCCGGCGACCCTGCCCGTCGCCCCCGTCGACGACGCGGTCGAGGCGGCCGCCGGCGACGCCGGCCTTCCCGCGGCCACCGCCGGAGACGGGGTGGTGGTATGGGCCCACGACCGGGAGCCGCCCAGCCTGCACGTCGACGATCCCGACAATGGCACCGAGATCGCCTCGTGGATCCGTCAGGGCCTGGTGGAGGGGTTGTTCGGGATCGGCCCTGATCTGGCCATGGTGCCCGAGCTCGTGGCCGGGGAACCGGTGGTGACGGTCAACAACAGCGGGACGGTCGACATCGCCTACGAACTCCGGGCCGGTTTGCGCTGGTCGGACGGGACCGCGTTGACCGCCGGCGATGTGGCCTACACCCACCGGATCATCGTCGAAGGGTGCCTGGTCGACGCCGACGGCTCCATCGTCGACGGAGCCGCTGACGGGTGTATCTACCGGATGGCCAATCGGGTGGGGTACGACCTGGTCACCGGGATCACGGTGACCGACGAAACCCACTTCACCGTCCATCTCACCTCGTACTTTCCGGGCTGGCGGCAGCTGTACACCGAGGTGTTCGCCGAGCACGCGTTCGGAGCCAACGCGGACGAGGTCAACGAGAACCTGCAGCACTGGCAGGGACCGGCCGGTGTCCTGCCCTCGTCGGGGCCGATGCTGTTCTCGCAGTGGGTGACGGGCGAACGTGTCGACCTGGTCACCAACCCCGAGTACCACGGATCGGTGTTCCCCGGAGCGCCCGGTTCGGGGCCGGCAACGGTGGCCGGGGTCCGGATCGTATTCGTCCCCGACGTCGCCGACCGGGTGGCCCTGGTCGGGAGCGGCCGGGCGCACCTGTTGGTGGCCGGCCTCGACCCGGCGTTCGCCCCGGTCGTCAGCAGCGAGGGGGTCACCGTGGCCTCCGTGGCCGGCCAGGCGTACGAACTGCTCGGGGTGAACCTGCTCAACTCTCACCTGAGGACCGCGGCGGTTCGGGAGGCGGTGGCGTACGCCGTCGACAAGCGGGCCGTCGTCGAGGCCCTGTACCGGCCGCTGATCGGTGATGCCGTGGCCCCCGACGGGTTGGGCAACACCTACTTGATGGCCAACCAGGTCGGTTACGAGGACCACCAGGGCGGCTACGGCCGGGCCGACCCGGAGGCGGCGGCGACCGCGTTGGCCACGGCCGGCTACACCCGGGGGCCCGATGGGGTCTTCGTCCACCCGGACGCGGGGCGGTTGACGCTGCGGCTGGTCACCACCGGTGGGGTGGCGATACGGGAGGCTGAAGCGGGCCTGCTGGCCGACCAGCTCAACGCGGCCGGTTTCGATGTGAGGGTCGAGCTGCTGCCCGGTGGTCTGTTCTACGAGCAGGGCCCGTTCAGCCCCGACGCGTTGGCCGCCGCAGGGAGCGCCGGGGCCGACGGTGATCCGAACCGGTGGGATCTGGCCGTGTTCGGCTGGGCGTCGGGCCCCTGGCCCGGTGGCGTTTCCGGCCTGTTCCGGTCGAGCTCGTCGATCAACCCGTTCGGTTTCAGCAACCCCCAGTTCGACGCGGCGGCCTCCGACTGTGATGCCAAGACCGACGACGCCGAACGGGTGGCCTGCTACAACGCGTTGGACGTCTACGTCACCTCGACGGGTAACGGGCCCGACGGCTTGTTCGTGATCCCCCTGTCGCAGCGGCCGCCCCTGGTCGCCCTGGCCGGCGGCCTCACCGGCCTCGGCCCGGTCGTCGACAGCCCGTGGGGTGGACCGCTGCCCGCTATGGTCTCGGCGGTGTTGTGAGACGTCATGGCGAACGCTCACCGCACGGAGTGTTCGGCCGACGGTGATGAGCAGACGAGACGACCGGCCGACGCCGAGTTCACCGAACCGTGATCTCGGGCGGATCGTTGTGATGAATATCGGAACCAGTCGGGCCCTGAGTAGCTGTTGTTACCGATCAGTAAAGAAGAGGTGACAGCGGGAAACCCAGTGCCCGTCGTACCGGTTAAGCTCGCAACGCCCGCAGATCGTTCGCAGGTTCGATCGTTGGCTCGGGGGGCCACAACGTCGGGACTCTACGGAGTGTGTTTCCTACCGAGGAGGTAGCCATGCAAAGGACTCGGAAGCGCTGGTCGTTGCTGGCGCTGTTGCTCACGCTGGCGATGCTCGCCGCAGCCTGTGGGAGCGACAGCGACAGTGCCACCGGTGACACCACGAACGCCACCACCGACAGCAGCGCTGCCGAGGGTGAGCCGGAGGGTGAGGCCGAGGCGATGATGGGGGGCACCGTGTCCCACGGTCTCATCGAACCCAGTTTCATCGACTCGTACAATGTGCAGGACAGCGAGGGGTACCTGGCGGCCCGGCTGCTCTACGACGGGCTCACCGACCTCAACGAGGACCTCGAAGCGGTGCCCGCGGTGGCTTCGGAGTGGAGCACGGAAGACAACATCACCTGGCAGTTCACCCTCCGCGACGACGTCACGTTCCACAACGGTGATCCGGTGACGGCCCAGTCCTTCGTCGACGCCTTCAACCGGGTGGCCGACCCGGCCAATGTCTCCGACGTCGCGTACTACGGGTCGACCATCACCGGGATCGAGGGTTGGGCCGCGGTGGAGGCCGGTGAAGCCACCGAGGTCACCGGCGCGGTGGCCGTGGACGACACCCACCTCACCATCACCCTCGCTGGTCCCTACCCGTTGCTGCCCAAGGCCCTGGCGCATCCGGTGTTCTCACCGGTCGACCTCGCCGCGGTGGAAGCCGGCGGCGACGGCTACGGCGACGCCCCGGTGGGCAACGGCCCGTACATGATGAACGGTTCGTGGGAGCACGACGTCCAGATCTCCCTGGCGCGCTACGACGGCTACTACGGCGACCCCGGCATGGCCGACCAGATCGACCTGAAGATCTACGACAGCATCGAGACCATGTACCTGGAAGCCCAGGCGGGCAGCGTCGACATCGCCGATGTGCCACCGGAGAACATCGCCACCGCAGAAACCGACTTCCCCGGTCGGTTCGTGCAACTCGCCTCCGGCTCCTACAACTATCTCGGTCTGCCGACCGACCAGGCGCCGTACGACAACGCCGACATCCGTAAGGCGCTGGCCATGGCGATCGACCGTGACACCATCACCGAGCAGATCTTCTCCGGTGGTCGGGCCCCGGCCGACCGTTTCGTGCCGCCCCTGGCGCCTGGTGCCGGTGAGGCGTGCGAGAACGTCATCTACGATCCTGACGCAGCCAAGGCCCTGTTCGACGGGGCCGGCGGCATTCCCGGCGACAAGGTCACCGTCTACTTCAACAGCGGTGGCGGCCACGAACAGTGGATCCAGGCGGTGGCCAACAACTGGCAGCAGACCTTCGGGATCGAGTCGACGTTCGTGGCCCAGGAGTTCGCTCCCTACCTCGACCAGCTACAGGCGGGCGACGTCGACGGCCCGTTCCGCCTCGGGTGGAACTGGGATCTCCCGTCGGCCGAGAACTTCCTCAGCCCCCTGTTCCTGACCGGGGCGACCGACAACCACAGCCACTACGACAACCCTGAGTTCAACGCCGCCATCGAAGCGTTCAGGTTGGCACCGACCGAGGAGGAGGGCTTCCCGGCGCTGGCCACGGCCCAGGACATCCTCTGCCAGGACATGCCGGTCATCCCGATCACCTTCGGCAACGAACAACGCGTCTACAGCGACATGGTTGACAACGTCCAGCTCAGCGTGTTCGGGTACGTTCTGCTCGAAGACGTCGAGGTCGTCGGGTAGGAACGCCGCAGGGCGGGGGACCGCCGGCCGACCGGGATCACCGGCGGCCGGCGGTTTCCTGCTCACCACCTCACCGAAGGGGCCCCCGATGGCGCGCTACTTCGTCCGGCGTGTGCTGCAGCTCATCCCGGTCTTCTTCATCACCACGTTCCTGATCTTCCTGGTGATCAGGATCATCCCGGGCGACCCCATCCAGGCTCAGTTCGGTGAACGGACCATGCCGGCCAACCTGCGTGAGGCCTACATCGAGCGCTACCACTTCGACGAACCACTCTGGCGGCAGTATCTGCTCTACATGGGCGATGTGCTCTCATTCGACCTGGGCGAGTCGATCGCGACCCAGCGGCCCATCAACGAGATCTTCAAGGAGTCACTGCCTCGGACCCTGACCCTGGCCTCGATGTCGGTGTTCTTCATTGCCGTCATCGGCATCCCGCTCGGCATCTTCTCGGCCCGGCGCAAGGACACCCCGGCCGACAACGGCTTCCTGTTCCTCTCGTTGATCATGTTGGCCACCCCACCGTTCGTGCTCGGCCTCGTGGCCCAGCTGCTGTTCGGGGTGAAATGGGGGATCTTCCCCGTCTCCGGGGTCGACGAGGGGCTCTACTCCTACGTGATGCCGTCACTGGTGATCGCGTTCTCGCTCATGGCGGTCACCGCCCGGCTGATGCGGACCACCCTTATCGACACGTTCCGCGAGGACTACCTACGCACGGCGCGGGCCAAGGGGCTCAGCGACCGGCGGATCTTCACCGTGCACGCCCTTCGCAATGCCCTCATCCCGGTGGTCACCGTGCTCGCCATCGACCTCGGTGCCCTGCTCGGTGGCACTATTGTCACCGAATCGGTGTTCAACATTCCCGGTATCGGGTTCCGGATCACCCGGGCCATCGTGCAGCGCGACACCACCATCATCACCGGGGTATCGATCTTCCTGGTCATGGCCTACCTGGTGATCAACCTCATCGTCGACATGCTGTACGCCTGGCTCGACCCGCGGATCCGCTATGAATAGCGGCGACCGTACCGTCGGCGGCGAATCCGGCCCGCTCACGCCCGGCTCACCGCCGTCGACGAACCCGGTGGCCGACCCCGACCGGACCCCGGAACCCGATGACGTCGTCGTCGACGAATTCGTGGAGGACATCGTCGGTCCGTCCCGCACCTACTGGGGCGACGCCTGGGGGGCGCTGCGGAGAAGCTGGTTGTTCTGGCTCAGCTTCGGCCTGATCGCCATCTTCGTGGTCATGGCCGCCGTCCCCAAGGTGTTCACCATCCTGGAGCCCGGCCCCGACTCGCCGAGCGGGCTCTACTGTGATCTGAGCAATGCCCGCCAACCGCCGAGTGGTGAGCACTGGTTCGGCACCGACGTGCAGGGATGCGACTACTTTGTCCAGGTGGTCAGCGGGGCCCGGGTGTCGATGATCGTGGCTCTGTTCGCCACCGTGATCACCGTAGGAGTCGGTGTCTTCCTCGGTGGCCTGGCCGGCTACTACGGGGGTTGGCCGGATTCGATCATCTCCCGCCTGGCCGACGGGTTCTTCGCCCTGCCCTACCTGGTAGGGGCGATCATCGTCCTCAGTGCGCTCACCACCCAGCAGGGCCGCCAGGTGTGGCACGTCACCCTGGCCATCGGCTTTCTCGGGTGGCCGTCGGTGGTGCGGCTCTACCGGTCGACGGTGTTGCAGGTGAAGAGCCTGGAGTATGTGCATGCGGCCCGGGCCCTCGGAGCGGGCGACCCCCGCATCCTGTACCGTCACATCCTGCCCAACGCGGTGGCGCCGACCCTGGTGTACTCAACGATCTCCATGGGCTCGGTGATCTCGGTGGAGGCCACCCTCTCGTTCCTCGGGATCGGCCTCCCGATCGACTCGATCTCTTGGGGGATCATGATCAGCGACGCGTCGACCCTGATCGTCCAGAGCCCCCACCTGCTCATCTTCCCGGGCTTGTTTCTGGTCCTGGCCAGCCTTGGGTTCGTCCTGATGGGCGAACAACTCCGCGAAGCATTCGATCCGAGGTTCCGATGACGGCCGGTGAGGTGCCCACGGATCCCGGTGCCCCGTCCGGTTCGGGCGCGGCGGGCGGCGCCGGTTCATTGGGGAGCGGCCGCACCGTCGCCGAGCCGGTGGCCGACGTGGACATCACGCCACGGGTCGAACCGGGTGAACTCCTGCTCGAGGTCGACAACCTCACCGTGCGGTTCGACACCGCCGACGGGGTGGTCAATGCCGTCACCGATCTGTCGTGGCGGTTGCACGGTGGCGAGACCCTCGCCATCCTCGGCGAGTCCGGGTCGGGGAAGTCGGTGTCGGTCCAGGCGATCATGGGGCTCGTACCCATGCCGCCGGGCCGGATCGACCGGGGCAGCATCCGGTATCGGGGCACCGAGCTCGTGGGCGCGGACGACAAGCTGATGCGGACCATTCGAGGTCCCGAGATCGCCATGGTCTTCCAGGATCCCCTCAGTGGCCTGAATCCGGTGTACCGGGTGGGCTGGCAGATCGCCGAGATGTTCCGGGTGCACCGGGGCCTCGGGCGGCGGCAGGCCAACGGGGCGGCGATCGAGCTGATGCGACGGGTCGGGATCCCCCATCCCGAACAACGGGCCCGCCAGTACCCCCACGAGTTCTCGGGCGGGATGCGGCAGCGGGCCATGATCGCGATGGCCCTGGCCCTGGAGCCCAAGGTGCTGGTCGCGGACGAGCCCACCACCGCCCTCGATGTGACCGTGCAAGCCCAGATCATGGAGCTGCTCGCCGAACTGCAAGCCACCACCGGGATGGGCCTGGTGCTCATCACCCACGACCTCGGGGTCGTGGCCTCGGTCGCCGACCGGGTGATCACCATGTACGGGGGTCGGGCGGTCGAAACGGGTGGGGCGGCGGCGTTCTACGCCCGGCCCGCCCACCCGTATTCCCGGGCGTTGATGGCCTCGGTGCCGCGCCTGACCGGCTCGGTCCACCGCCTCGACGCGATCCCAGGCTCGCCGCCGTCCATGCTGCGGCTGCCGCCGGGGTGTTCGTTCCATCCCCGATGCGGTTTCGCCGTCGAGGCCTGCCGGGCAGCGGTGCCGGCGCTCGAACCCCTGGTCGACCGGGACGGGGCCGCGGCCTGCATCAGGATCGGGGAGCTCCCGTGAGTAGCCGATTCGGCGTCGGACCGAGCGACCACCACGACGGGGCCGCGACCAGCGAACTGGTCGGTATCGAATCGACCCTCGCTGACGTGCCCCTGCTGGAGATCAAAGGACTCGTCAAGGACTTCCCCGGCTCGGGCCGAGGCGGTTTGCTCACCCGGCGCACCGCTCCGGTGCAGGCGGTGAGCGGGGTCGACCTCGTGGTAGGTCAAGGGCAGACCCACGGCCTGGTGGGGGAATCCGGATGTGGGAAATCGACGGTGGCCCGGACCGTGCTCAAACTGGAGAAACCGACGGCCGGGGAAGCCCTGTTTCTTGGACACGACCTGTTCACCATGGGCCGGACCGAGTTGCGGCGCGCCCGTCGCGACATGCAGATCGTGTTTCAGGACCCATTCGCCTCCCTCAACCCCCGCATGACGGTGCGGTCCATCATCGAGGAACCGTTCGCCGTCCATGGGGTGCTCAGCGGAAGCGAACGCAAGGACCGGGTGGACTACCTGCTGCAACGGGTCGGGCTCAGCCCCGAACACGCCAACCGGTACCCTCACCAGTTCTCCGGTGGGCAGCGCCAGCGGGTGGGGATCGCCCGGGCATTGGCGTTGGAGCCCAAGCTGATCATCGCCGATGAGCCCGTGTCCGCCCTCGACGTCTCCATCCAGGCCCAGGTGGTGAGCCTGCTGGAGGACATCCAGGACGAGCTCGGGGTCGGCTACCTGTTCATCGCGCACGACCTCGCTGTGGTGCGCCACATCTCCGATCACGTGTCGGTCATGTACCTGGGACGCATCGTGGAAACCGGCAGCCGGGACGAGGTCTACGACCACCCGTCGCACCCGTACACCACCGCCCTGCTCAGCGCCGTACCCGAACCCGATCCGGTACGGGAACAAACCCGCCGGCGGATCATGCTGCAAGGTGACCTGCCCAGCCCCAGCAACCCGCCGTCGGGATGCCGGTTCCGGACCCGATGCTGGAAGGCCCAGGACATCTGCGGTCTGGAAGTGCCCGACCTGGTCGACCGGGGGGCCGGTCACCCCGTGGCCTGCCACTTCCCGGAGTAGGGAGTTCTCGCCACCGCGGTCGCCGGCAGCGGACCCGGTCTCACTGCCGGGGAGCGTACAGGCGGGTGGCCCGAGTCCGTTCCGCCGTCCGCTAGCCTGGATCGTTGGTCCCTACCGGGCCCGACCGGACTGCCGAACCCACGAAGAGCCCATGATCCTCGCACTTAGCATCGTCTACGCCATCGTCGGCGTCATCGTCATCGCCCTTGTCCTGCTGCACAGCGGTCGGGGTGGGGGGCTGTCAGACATGTTCGGCGGGGGAATGGGTAGCGCGGCCGCCGGCTCCACCTCCATGGAGCGCAACCTGGATCGTCTCACCGTCCTGTTCGCACTGATCTTCGCGTTCCTCACCCTCGGGCTCGCCTTCCTCATCAACGCCTGAGGTCAACCCGCGGGAAACCCAGGCCCACGGCGCAAATCGCGTCGGATCGCGTGGCCCTGGGCGCTACGATCTAGCGGTCACGTCGGAGTGGCGGAATTGGCAGACGC
>JBKDZN010000200.1:0-1759 GCA_047971245.1 Acidimicrobiales bacterium | reverse complement strand
CTCCAGCAGGGCTCGGATCTTGTCCATCGACCCGGTGGCCTCGATGGTCAGCGCGTCGGTGGACACGTCGACGACCTTGGCCCGGAACATCTGGACCATCTCGAGGATCTGGCCGCGGGTGATGCTGTCGGCACGCACCTTGACCAGGAGGATTTGGCGTTGCACCGAGCCGGTGTTCTCCAGCTCGACGACCTTGAGCACCTCGATCAGCTTGTTGAGCTGCTTGGTGACCTGTTCCAGCGACAGGTCCTCCACCCCGACGACGACGGTCATCCGGGAGACCCCCTCGACCTCGGTCGGGCCGACGGCGAGGCTGTCGATGTTGAACCCGCGTCGGGAGAAGAGGCTGGCGATGCGGGCGAGCACGCCCGGCTTGTTCTCCACCAGGACGGACAACGTATGCGTGTTCACTGGTTCGCTCCCTTGTTGGGGTCGGCGGCGTCGACGCGGCTCTCCACCTGCGCGATCTCACTGGCCTCGTCCTGACCGTCCCGGTCCCATTGGGGCGCGGTGTTCCGGGCGACCTGGATGAGGTCGTTGCTCACCCCGGCGGCGACCATCGGCCACACCATGGCGTCGCGTTCGACGACGAAGTCGATCACGACGGGACGGTCGTTGATCTCCATGGCTTCCCGGATGGTCTTTTCGACGTCCTCGGGGCGTTCGCAGCGCAGCCCGGCGCAGCCGTAGGCCTCGGCGAGCTTGACGAAGTCGGGGATGCGTTGTCCGACGGAGGTGTGCAGGTCGGTGTTGGAGTAGCGCTCGTTGTAGAACAAGGTCTGCCACTGGCGGACCATGCCGAGGCTGGAGTTGTTGATGATGGCGACCTTGATGGGGATGTCGTTGATGACGCAGGTGGCCAGTTCCTGGTTGGTCATCTGGAAGCAGCCGTCGCCGTCGATGGCCCAAACCACCCGGCCTGGTTCGGCGACCTTGGCACCCATGGCGGCCGGGATGGCATACCCCATCGTTCCGGCGCCGCCGGAGTTGAGCCAGCTGTTCGGGCGCTCGTAGTCGATGAACTGCGCCGCCCACATCTGATGCTGGCCGACACCGGCGACATACGTGGCCTCGGGGCCGGCGATCTCGCCGATCTTCTCGATGACCCATTGCGGCGCGATGACGACCTCGTCCGGTTCGGTGTACCCCAGCGGGAAGGTGGCGGCCCAGCCGAGGGTGCGCGAACGCCACGGCCCGTAGTCGCCGCCGCGACCTGCGTCGATGTCCCGGTCGAGTTCGTCGGCCAGCTCGGCGATGACGGCCTTGGCGTCACCGACGATGGGCACATCCACGGCCCGGTTCTTGCCGATCTCGGCGGGGTCGATGTCGGCGTGGATGACCTTGGCCTCCGGGGCGAAGGAGGACAGCTGCCCGGTGACCCGGTCATCGAACCGGGCCCCGAGGGTGATGAGCAGGTCGGACTGCTGCAGGGCGGTCACCGCGGCGACCGAGCCGTGCATGCCGGGCATACCGAGGTGCAGCGGGTGCGCGTCCGGGAGCGCGCCGCGCGCCATGAGCGTGGTGACGACGGGGATCTGGGTCAACTCGACCAGGCGGGCCAGTTCCTCGCTGGCCTGGGCGCGGATGACGCCGCCGCCGACGTAGAGCACCGGGCGCTTGGCGGCGGCGATGAGCTTGGCCGCTTCCCGGATCTGCTTGTGGTGCGGTCGGGTCACCGGGTGGTAGCCGGGCAGGTCGAACGTCGGCGGCCAGACAAAGGTCGTCTCCGCCTGGAGCGCGTCCTTGCTGATGTCGACCA
>JBKDZN010000199.1:0-30815 GCA_047971245.1 Acidimicrobiales bacterium | reverse complement strand
TGGCGTAGCCGACGATCCGACCCTCCAGCTCGGCGACCATGAACCGGTGGGCCGGGGTGGCCCGCTTGGCCTCGGTGAGCCCGGAGGCGTCGAACCGCCAGAACGAGTCGAACGCCTCGGCGTCGACGGCGAGGACGGCGCGGCGATCCCACGGCCAGGCCCGCCGCAGGGGCCGGGTCGGTTCGGGAGGGGCCGACACGATCGGCCGGGCCAGCAGGTGGAGCTCCTCGTGCAGGGTGAAGCCGGCCTGGAAGAAGGGTTCGGCCTCGAACAGGTTGAGGGCCGGTGTCACCACCTGGCTCACGCCCCGGTGGGTGAGCTGCTGCAGACATCGTCGGACATCATGCCGGTCGGCCCGGCGGCCGATCCGGCCAGGGGCCACCACGGCGACGTCGGTCCGGCCGTGCCAGGGCGCGACCTTCAAGCGGCTCCCGCCGACAGATGCGGCCAGGCCTCGGCCCAACCCCTGCCGGGTGACGTGCGATGTGGTGCGCGACACCGTCGTCAGCCTAACCCCGGGCACTCGACGCGTCCCCCTCGCGGCCGGGTTCCCCGGGTGGGGAGCGGTGCCTCGAGGCATTCGCCCGGTCGTTTGTGGCCGCGACCCGCTTGCTACCGTGCCGATATGGGCACGCCCACCGACCGGATCCTGATCTCGACCCACGACGTGTGCCTGCTCCACGACCCCGGCCTTTATCATCCCGAACGGGCGTCCCGGCTCACCGCGGTGCGGCAGGGCATCGAGATCAGCGGAGTGGAGGACGCCATCGAGTTCGTGGATGCACCGATCGCGCCCACGGAGGCGCTTACCCTGATCCACCCGTCGTCCCTGCTCGATCGGCTGGAGGAGATGAGTCTCACCGGGGGCGGAGCCATCGACGCCGACACCGGTGTGTCGGCGGGATCGGCCGAGGCCGCCCGGCGCGCCGCCGGCGCGGGTCTGGATCTGATCGACCGTCTGGACCGGGGAGAGGGTTCGGTCGGCTGGGCCGTGGTCCGGCCCCCCGGCCATCACGCCACCGCCACCCGCCAGATGGGCTTCTGCCTGGTCAACAATGTGGCGGTGGCCGCCCGGGCTCTGGCGTCGCGGGGTGAGCGGGTGGCCGTGGTCGACGTGGATGCGCATCACGGCAACGGCACCCAGGACATCTTCTACCGTGACGGCAATGTGCTGTTCATCAGCTTCCACCAGTGGCCCTGGTATCCCTACAGCGGCCAGGCCGGGGAGATCGGCGAGGACGACGGGCGCTACGCCACGGTGAACATCCCGGTCCCTGCCGGTGCCACCGGCGACGTCTACCGGACCGGGATCGAACAGGTGGTGGCCCCGGTGTTGGAGGCGTTCGCGCCCACCTGGATGCTCATCTCGCTCGGTTTCGACGGTCACCGCGACGATCCGCTGACCGAGCTGGGTCTGACCTCGGGTGACTTCGGTGACATCGTGTTCGACCTGCTCCAGTTCGTGCCGGCGGGCCGTCGCCTGATGTTTCTGGAAGGCGGCTACGACCTCCGGGCGCTGAAGAACTCGACGGCCGCGGTCCTGTCGGCGGTGGTCGGGGAACGGGACCGTCCGCCCGAGCAGTCGACCAGCGGCGGTCCCGGTGACGGTGCGATCGACGAGGCCCGCCGCATTCACGTGGAGCACCAGCTCGACGGGTGATCGTCCGGATCGGGAGGTGGTGATGATTCGGTTGGATCTGGCTCCGCTCGGCCGGGCCGCGGCCGTGGTCGAGCGGCTGGCCGGCGCGTTCGAGGCGGCCGGCCACGAGCTGTACCTGGTGGGAGGGATGGTGCGCGACCTGGTGCTCGACCAGGTATCGGTGGCTGATGACCTCGATCTGACCACCGACGCCGAACCGGACGCCATCAAGGTCATCCTCGAACCCCTGGCCGGGGTGCTGTGGACCCAGGGGGAACGGTTCGGCACCATCGGGGCCATCGTCGAGGGGCGCAATGTGGAGATCACCACCCATCGGGCGGAGCGGTACCGGGACGACTCCCGCCAGCCGATCGTGACGTTCGGATCCTCGATCGAGGACGACCTGTTCCGCCGTGATTTCACCATCAACGCCATGGCCGTGGCCCTACCGTCCCATCAGCTGTTCGATCCCTACCAGGGCCGAACCCATCTGGAACAACAGCGTCTCGTCACCCCCGGGTCGCCCGAGGAGTCCTTCGTCGACGACCCCCTGCGGATCCTGCGGGCCGCCCGGTTCACGGCCCGGTTCGGGCTCCGTCCCGATCCCGACCTGGTGCGGGCGGCCACCGATCTCGCCCCCCGCATCGAGATCGTTTCGGCGGAGCGGATCAGTGACGAGCTCGAGCGGCTGCTGGCCCTGCCGGACCCGGCCTCCGGCCTCGATCTGCTGGTCACCACCGGCCTGCTGGGCCGCATCATCCCGGACTATCTCGATCGCCCGGAGGCGGCCGTCGACGGTGTGGCGGCCGCGGCCGCGGTGACCACCAACCTCGCCCGTCGGGCGGGCCTGCTGCACCCGCTGGGGCCCACCGGAGCCGGCGAGGCCCTGCGCCGGCTCCGCTACAGCAAGCAGGCGGTGGAGGACACCACCGTGGTCCTGGCCGGCCTGCCGCTCGTCACCGAACCGGTGGTCACCCCGGAACGGGTGCGCCGCACCGTGGCCGAGCTCGGCCTGCCCCGGCTGGTCGACACGGTGGCCTTGGCCGGGGCGCTGGCGTCGACCGGTCACCCGTCACCGGCCGGATTCGATGCCGAGCTCGCCCGCCTGACCGCCGGGGAGGACCTGACCGATCTCGGCCCACCCCTGTCGGGCCGTCAGGTCATAGACCATCTGGGCATCGCGCCGGGCCCCCTCGTCGGTCAGGCCCTGGCCATGCTGCACAACCATCGGTTGGCCGCCGGGCCGCTCGACACCGCAACCGCCCACCAGCTGCTCGACCGGTGGTGGCGGGCTCGGCCGTCCCGCTGATCGGAGGCCGCCCCATCCGCCGGTGGGGGGTGAGAGGAGGCGGCCCGGCCCGATCGCTACGCTTGTACACCGTGAGTGCAGCGCCGAACTCCTCGGCCCCGGCCGGTGTGGTCAGCTACCGCCTGGCCCGGCAGCGTCTGGTCGACGCGTTCGAACGCGGTCGTCGCACCGTCGAGGAGATCTGTGACGCCCAGCCCGAGCTGAGGCGGGTGGCCCACACCTGCGCCACACCGATCCACGAGCCGTGCCCCATCTGTGAGGCCGACGAGCTGGTGGCGGTAACCTTCGCGTTCGGACCCGGTCTTCCCAAGGCGGGGCGGGTCCTGGCGGACAGCGGAGAGATGCGGAGGCTGCGGCGGCGGGGCCGTCCGGCCACCTGCTACCTGGTCGAGGTGTGCCGACACTGCTGGTGGAATCACCTGCGGGAGTCGTTCGCCGTCTCGGGATAGGCCCGGGGCGAGCCGGAAGCGTGGAGTGGAGTCGAACAGTGGAGCCGAGCACGGTATGACGTCGATCCAACAGGTCTTCGACCCCCTCTCGGGGCCGTCCACCCCACGGAACCGGCGTCGCAACCCGTTCTGGAGATTCCGCCGCGTCTTCTTCGTGCTGGCGCTCCTGGCGATCGTCGGGGCCGGATCGGTGTTGTACGCCTTCAGCCGGACCGACCTGCCCGCGGACGACTTCGACCAGCTGGCGCAGACCTCCTACATCTGCACCGCCGAGGTGGCCGCCGACTGTGGCCCCGACAACGCCACGGCTTCCTTCGCCGCGGCCGGTGAGGATCGTGAGGTCATTACCTACGACCAGCTGCCACCCCAGCTCATCAACGCCGTGGTGGCCACCGAGGATCAGCACTTCTTCACCCACCGCGGTGTCGACCCGCAGGGGATCATGCGGGCCGCCTACCAGTACACCCGGCGACAGGGTGTGATGCAGGGCGGGTCCACGATCACCCAGCAGTACGTGAAGCTGGCCTGCGACGATCAGGAGGACACCCTCACCCGGAAGGCCCGCGAGGTGACGCGGGCGGTCAAGCTCGAGCAGGAACTGGCTCAGGTCTGCGCATCCACCCCGGCCACCCAGAGCCTCGACCCCCAGCAGTGCGCCAAGCAGGAGATCCTGACCCGTTACCTCAACCGTGCCTACTTCGGCCGGGGCGCGGCCGGGGTGCAGGCGGCCGCCCAGGCCTACTTCGGCAAGGACGTCGGTCAGCTGACCGCGGCCGAGTCGGCCTTCCTGGCCGGGCTGCTGCGGAACCCGAACGGGGCCGACCCGGAGACGAATCTGGCCGAGGCCGAACGGCGTCGCGATGTGGGCCTGGATCTGATGGCCGAGCAGGGCTACCTCACCCCGGAGGAGGCCGAGGCGGCCAAGTCCGAGCCGTGGGCGGTCCGTCCCCGCCAGAGCCGGGAAGGCCTGGGTGAGGTCCGGGGCAGCGAGTACGGCAGCGAGTACTTCATCGAGGAGGTCCGCCTCGAGCTCGACCAGATCTATCCGAACGGTCAGATCTACACCAGCGGCCTGCGGGTCTACACCACCCTGGATCAGGGTCTCCAGCAGGCGGCGTACGCGGCCGCCCACGCCCCGAAGGACGAGAACCTGAACCAGCGCGGCCTCCCCGAGCTCGGCCCGACCTACCTCGATCCCAACAACCCCGATGACCCGGCCGCCGCCCTGGTCTCGCTCGACCGGGAGGGTCGGGTCGTGGCCATGCTCGGTGGGACGAACTTCCAGGAATCGGAGTTCAACCTGGCCACCAGCAGCGGGGGTCAGGGACGTCAACCCGGCTCGACGTTCAAGGTGTTCGCGCTGGCCACCGCCATCGACCAGGACATCTCGGCCCGTTCCCAGTACCCGGCCGAACGCGGCGTGGCCGAGATCGGCGGCGCCTGCGCCAGCGGTTCGGGACCGTGGCGGGTCAGCGGGGGCGGTACGAACAGCGGCCACCGCGATCTGGTCGATGCCCTGACCTGGTCGTCGAACGTGGTCTTCGCCGAGCTGGTGGTCGATATCGGTCCGGATCAGCTGGCCGACACCGCCCACCGGCTCGGGGTCACGTCCCCGCTGGGGACCCCCGGTGCCGATGGTCAGATCGTGACCCCCTGCTCGGCCGTGCTGGGCACCGAGGGGGCGCCCGTGATCGACATGGCCTCCGCGTTCTCGACCCTGTGGCGGGCCGGGGTCCGCAAGGACCCGGTGCTGATTGAGCGGGTGGAGGACGCGAACGGCAACGTGATCTGCTGGTATCCGAAGAACGGGACCTGCGCAACGGGGTCGGATCGTCCCGGGGAGCAGGTGATCGACGCCGATGTGGCCCGCCAGGTCAACTATGTGATGACCCAGGTGACCGCCAAGGGGACCGGCCGCAGCGCCCCCTGGTCGAGCGATCAGCCGGTGGCCGGCAAGACCGGCACGTCCCAGCAGGAACGGGACGCCTGGTTCGCCGGGTTCAGCTGCGACTACACCACCGTGGTCTGGGTGGGCTATCCGGACGAGAAGCCGATGATCGACTTCCGGCGGCCGCTGCCCGACGGGTCGACCGGGTTCCTCACCGACGGCAACGGTGACCCGATCGACTCGCGCGGTTGGCCCAACGTCCAAGGGGGCAATCTGCCGACCTGGATCTGGCAGGCTTACATGGAGGCGGCCACCGCCGACAAACCGCCGTGTGAAGGCCTCGACGTGTCCGACGATTTCACCGGCTCGGTGCGGAACTCGGAGCTGATCACGGCCGGGCTGCCCCCGTGCGGCGTCCTGCTCGACGACAACGGTCAGCCGGTCGGTGACTCCCCGGCCGACTTCCAACCGGCCGCCTCGGGCACCCAGACCGACTGCATCCCGCTCGATCAGTGGATCGCCATACACACCCCGTCGGCGTCGCCGGCCGGCCCGACCACGTCGATGCCGGACGAAGCCGGTGAGGAGTCGACGACCACCACCGATCCCAACGCCGAGTCGACCACCACGACCACGGATCCGGACGCGGAGCCGACCACCACCGACGGCGAGCCGGACCCCACCGACATGACCCCGGTGTTCCCCAGCACCAACCCCACCCTGCCCGACAACGGGGGTGGGCCGGGTGGCCGCGGTGGCGGTCGTGGTGGCGGTGGAGCCGGGGTGGTCCCTCCGAGCATCGGGGGCTGACCCCGTGTCCGGCCCGGTGGCCGGACGACGGCTGCGGCGGGCCGTGGCCGCGGTCGTCGTGGTGGTGGGCCTGATCGTGGTGGCGACCGGCGCGACGTCGACGTTGGCCGCGGTTCGTCCCCTGGACACCGGGGCGGTGGCCGCCGACCAGGTCGAGTACCTCCGCTCCGTGGTCGCCGACGGCGGTGCCGCCGAGATGGGGGCCCTGTTCCCCGAAGGGGAAGAGTTCACCGTCCTGCTCACCGCGCTCGCCGATCTCCGCCTCGCCGAGGAGGGCCTGACCACCGTGCCCGCCGCCCTGGCGTCGGCCGATGTGGCCCTCGGGGTCCTGGACCGTCCGGCCACCGCGGCCAAGTTCGGGGTGACGGACCCGGCCGGCGGGGTCTTCCTCCAGGGATGGACCCTGCTGGTGGCCACGGGCCGGGCCCGATTGGGCGGACCCGCCGAACGGGCGGACGCCGAGCTCCGGGCCGATCGGCTGCGGATCGCCATCGCCGGGTCACTCGACCAGGGACGACCGTTCCTCCCGTCGTACCCCGGCCAGATCTGGCCGGTCGACACCGTGGTGGCCGTGGCCGCCCTGGCCCAACTCGACGCGGTCACCGGAACCGGCGCGTCTGCTCCGCTCATCGCCGCCTGGCGGGCCGCCGCCGAGCCCGCCCTCGACCCGGTTCGGGGGCTGTTCCCCCACCGCAGCGATGGCACCGGCCGGGTCCTGGAGGGCCCCCGGGCCACCTCCAGCTCGATCATCGCCGTGTTCTGGCCCGACATCGCTCCCGACGCGGCCGCCGACTACTACCGGCGTCATCTCGACGCCTTCCTGGTCCGGCGGTGGGGCCTGGTCGGTACCGCCGAATACCCACCGGGGGTGGATGGTGGCGGTGACGTCGACACCGGCCCCCTGGTCGCCGGGATGTCGGCCAGCGCCACCGTGGTCACCATCGGGGCGGCCCGGCGGGTCGGCGACGAACGGCTGGCGGCCACCCTCGACCAGCAGGTGGAGGCGGTCGGCCGGCCGTCCCGCCGGGGGGTCGGCCGACGCTACGTGTTCGGGCTGCTCCCGGTGGGGGATGCCTTCCTGGCCTGGGCCCGTACCGTCCCGATCACCCCGTCGGCTGGAACCCCGCCCGACTCGACGTCGTCGCGACTGTGGTGGTGGTCACTGGCCGTCACGCTGGCCGGGTCGGCCCTGATCGTGGTGGGGATCCGGCTGTGGCGGTCGCCCCGGCGGGTGGTTCCGGCACCGCCGGCCCCGGACCCACGTCCTATTACCGGGCCGCCCGGGTACCCTGAGCGTCCGGTTTCCCGGTCGTCGACCGCTGGAACCGAACCGAACAGCAGCAACCCTGCCCCCGACCGTCGGGGGCTCCGCCCGAGCGGGGCGGATCCGGAGGGAGGTGGTGCCCAGTGCGGGCCTACGAACTGATGATCATTTTTCGGGCCGACACCGAGGAGTCGGCCGTCCAGATGTTCGTCAACCGTCTCGGCGACATGGCCGGCCAGGTCGACGGATCGCTGGAGAAGTTGGAGAAGTGGGGAGTGCGCCGCTTCGCCTACGAGATCAACAAGGCCCGTGAGGGGTTCTACGTGGTGGTCGAGTTCCTGTCTCCCACCGCCCTCACCGAGGTTGATCGGACCCTCCGACTCGCGGACGAAGTGATCCGCCACAAGTTCATCCGGCTTCCCCTCGACGAGGCTCATCGTCGAGGTCTGGCCGGAGCGACCGCCTGAGGAGTCCTCCAATGGCCATCGACAACAACGTCACCGTCACCGGGAACGCCACCCGCGAACCCGAGCTTCGGTTCACCCCTTCGGGGCAGGCCGTCGCCAGTTTCGGGGTGGCCGTCAACCGGCGTTGGCAGAACCGACAGACCCAGGAGTGGGAGGAGTCGGTGTCGTTCTTCGACATCACCACCTGGGCCCAGCTGGCCGAGAACGTGGCCGAATCCGTGGGGAAGGGCACCAGGGTGACGATCACCGGGCGGCTCGACCAGCGGAGCTGGGAGACTCCCGAAGGGGACAAGCGCTCGAAGGTGGAGATCGTGGCCGACGACGTGGCCGTCAGTCTCCGCTGGGCCACGGCCTCGGTGCAGAAAAACGAACGATCCGACAGCGGCGGCTACGGCGGCAACAGTGGCCAACGCTCCGGGGGTGGCGGTGGCCAGGCCCCGGCCTACAACCCCGATGAGGAGCCCTTCTGATGGCCAAGTCGAGCAACCGCAAGCGAAGCAAGCCGAAGGACAACGGGCGCAAGGCCAAGAAGAAGATCAGTCCGCTGGCGTCGGAGAACGTCGAGTACGTCGACTACAAGGACGTCGAACTGCTCCGGCGGTTCATGTCGGACCGGGCCAAGATCCGGTCGCGTCGGGTGTCGGGCAACGATTCCCAGCAGCAACGTGAGGTGGCGCGAGCCATCAAGAACGCCCGCGAGATGGGCCTGCTCGCCTACACCAGCCGGGTCACCACCCAGCGGCGGGGCGGCGGTCGCAACCGCGACGACCGGGGTCGGGACGGCGGTGGCCGCGAGGACCGTGGTGGTCGTGACGATCGCGGTGGTCGTGACGATCGTGGGCCACGCCCACCCCGCGATGACGGTGACGCCAAGGAGAACTCGAGGGAGTCCACGACCGAGGAAGCGACGGTGGAAGCCTGATGCGCGTCGTACTGCACGAACGAGTCGACGGCCTCGGCCAGCGGGGCGACATCGTGGAGGTGGCCGACGGCCACGCCCGCAACCTGCTCATCCCCAAGGGTCTGGCCCAGCAGGCCAGCCCCGGGGTCGAGGCTCAGGCGGCGGCCATGAAGAAGGCCTGGGAGGTGGCGAACGCCCGGCAGCGCAAGGCTGCGGAGGACATCGCCAAGGTCCTGGTGGCCACCACGGTGGAGATCCCGATGCGATCCGGCGGTGACGGACGCCTGTTCGGCTCGGTGACCGCGGCCGACGTGGCCGAGGCGATCCACAACCAGGTCGACATCGATCTCGACCGCAAGACCGTTCATCTCGATGAGCCCATCCGCTCGCTCGGCACCCATGTGGTGACGGTGAAGGCCCATCCCGAGGTCGAGTTCCCGGTCAGTGTCTCGGTGATCCCGGCCGAGTGATCGGCCCGGGGCCCGACCCGATCACGGTGTTCGGCCCCGATCTCTGGAACCAGTGGTGGGTGGGTACCTCGGTACCCACCCACCGTCGCGTCCGCCGGGCGGGTCGCGAACCGGCCGCCGGGCGCGGTCACGTGGTAACACGAAGGTGACCGTCGACGCTCACCCGACCACGGAGGCAACCCTGTGTTCACGGATCGGTACGATCTCGCCCTCACCACCTCGTCATCGGCGGCCCGTGACGCCTACGTGGACGGCGTCGACCGGCTCCTCGGTGCCTACCCCGGCGGGGAATCCTGCCTCGCCGACGCCATCGCCGCCGACCCTCGTTTCGCCCTGGCGCACGCCGCGCTGGCCCGGCAGCAGCAGGTCGCCGGCCGGCCCGACGAGGCCCGCGCCACGGTGGAACGGGCGGTGGAGCTGGCCCGGGACGCCACCGGACGCGAACGACGTCATGTGGAGATCATCGCCCTGCTCGTCGCCGGTCGGGTGCCCGAATCGTTGGCCCTGACCCGGGAACACCTCGGAGACCACCCCCGCGACGCCTTCGTCCTCAGCCCGGCGGCCGGCGTGTTCGGCTCCATCGGGTTCAGCGGCCGGGTCGACCGGGAGCCCGAACAGCTCGCCCTGCTCGAATCGGTGGCCCCCCACTACGGGGATGACTGGTGGTTCCAGAGCGCCCACGCCTTCGCCCTGGTGGAGACGGGCCGCTGGGAACAGGGGCGGGACCTGGTGGCCCGCTCGCTCGACCAGCGCCCCGACAACGCCCACGCCGCCCACATCCTCACCCACGCCCTGTACGAGGGGGGCGCCGACGACGAGGCCCGGGCGTTCCTGGGCGACTTCCTCACCCGGTCCGACCCGGACAGCCTGATGCACTGCCACAACTGGTGGCACCATTCGCTCCAACTGCTGACCGACGGTCAGACCGACGCCGCGTGGACGGCGTTTTCCCGCAACTGCCTGCCCGGGGCCGTCGACGCCGGTCCGGCCAGTCCCGCCATCAATGTCTTCACCGACGCCGCGTCCTTCCTGTGGCGAGCGGAACTGGCCGGGGTCCCCCGCAACCCGACCGCCTGGGCCTCGGTCCGGTCCTACTACGAGGAGCGCTTCCCCCATCCCATCGTCTTCGTCGACGCCCACGCCGGCCTTCCCTACGCGGCCCTCGGCGAGCTCGACGCCCTCGACGCCTGCATCACCGAGCTCCAGGAGCTGGGGGAGGCGGGCCGGCTCCCGGCCGGAACCACCGCGGCCGGACTGGCCCGGGCCTTCGGCGCCTACGCCGAGGAGGAGTGGGACACGGCGATCGGGATCCTGAGGCCGCTCATGCCGGAGGTGGTCCGGATCGGGGGGAGCCGGGCCCAGCGAGACCTGGTGACCAACACCCTGCTGTCCGCCTACGTCAAGGCGGGTCGGCCCGACGAGGCCGGGCGGTATCTGGACACGATGACCCTTCGCCGGCCGAGCCATCCGGTGGCGGGGTTGACCGGCTAGCCGATCGACCCGGGCCTCGCCGGTGGCCCACGGACGCAACGGTCCCCCCGGGTGTCACTGGGCCTGGTCATGATCATGGGATGGCCCCGTCCCCGGTAACCCCAGGTCGTCCAGAGGTTGTCCACGGTGAATCCCGGTTAATCCACAGCCAATCGGGTCTAGTGATCCACAGTCCGGACCGGTCACGATGGGGTCGATGAGCGACGGACGTTCCCGCCCCTCCCCGCCGACGAGGGTGCCGCCGCACAACCTGCGAGCCGAGGAGTCGGTGCTCGGCGCGATGCTGCTGAGCCGCGAGGCGATCGCCGAAGTGGTCGAGGTGCTCGAGCCCGACCACTTCTACAAGCCCGCCCACGGTCACCTCTACGACGCCATCATCTCCCTCTACGGCAGTGGCGAACCGGTCGACGCGGTGACCGTGGCCGACGAGCTCAAACGGGCCGGCCTGCTCGACGAGATCGGGGGTCCGGCCGTCCTGCTCGACTTCCAGGCCACCACCCCGGCCATCAGCAACGCCGCCCACTACGCCAAGATCGTCGAGGAGCACGCCCTGCTCCGGCGGCTCATCGTGGTTTCCAACGAGATCGCCGAGGACGCCTACAGCGTCCCCGAGGACGTGGAACAGGCGGTCGACGACGCCGAGTCCCGGGTGTTCGAGGTGGCCCAACGCCGGGTCACCGACACGACCAAGGCGATCCGGGATCTCCTCCCGGCCAACCTCGACCGGATCGAGATGCTGTACGACCGGGGTGAGTCGATCACCGGCCTCAGCACCGGCTACCTGGACCTCGACGAGAAGCTCGCCGGTCTTCAACCCAACGCCCTGTACGTGGTCGGGGCCCGGCCGGCCATGGGCAAGACGGCGTTCGCCCTCGGCATGGCGGCCAACTCGGCCATGAAGGACCAGCGGCCGGTGCTGATCTTCACCCTGGAGATGGGCCAGCTCGAACTGTCGCAGCGCCTGCTGTGCTCCGACGCCCTGGTCGACTCGGGGCGGGTCAAGACGGGTCGGTTGGACGAGTCGGAGTGGAACCGGATCACCCACGCCGTGGGCCGCCTGGCCGAGGCCCCCATCTTCATCGACGACAACGCCCACACCACCGTCATGGACATTCGGGCCAAGGCCCGGCGGCTCAAGAGCCGGCACGGCGACCTCGGGATGGTCATCGTCGACTACATCCAGCTCATGTCGGGCCGGTCGTCGGCCGAGAGCCGCCAGGTGGAGGTCTCCGAGATCAGCCGGAACCTGAAGATCCTGGCCCGTGAACTGGAGGCCCCGGTCGTGGCCTTGGCCCAGCTCAACCGGGGGCTGGAGCAGAGGACCGACAAGCGGCCGATGCTGTCGGACCTGCGGGAGTCGGGAAGCCTGGAGCAGGACGCCGACGTGGTCCTGTTCCTCTACCGCGACGAGGTGTACGACGACGCCTCACCGGACAAGGGGGTGGCCGAGGTGCTGATCGCCAAGCACCGGAACGGACCCACCGGCAAGGTCCGCCTCGCCTTCCGGGGCCAGTACACCCGGTTCGACAACATGGCCCACCACGGCGCCCCACCCGGCGACGGTCCGTCCGGCCCCGACACCGGCGAGTTCTGATCCGACGAACCGGGCTCCGGTACTCAGCTGAGGATGGTGGCCAGGGCCCACACCGCGGCTACCGATCCGATGACGATCTGGATCAGGGAGCGACCGAGCGGGGCCCGGACGACCTCGCTTTCGGCGCCGCCCTCACCGGTGGGCTGCTGGGGACGCAGCAGGGCCAGGCCCGTGCCGAGGGCCAGCGCGCCCCCCAACGCCATGGTCAGCCAGGCAAGAAAGTCGTCACCGAGCATCGAGCACCTCCCGGGGTCTGGTGGGTGATCCAAGATCGAGGCTCAAGGTTGAGCGGGCACCGCCCGATGGTATTGGTGCCGGTGACCATCACCCTCACCGGATCCAGGGTACGAGCGGAGACTGTCTCTCCTCCACACGCATCGCCACCAGCGCCGTTTCCAGGCGCTGTCGCCCAGACAGTCTCCGCTCGGCTCTGTCGGTCTCCCTCCTGGTCGGCGGGGCGGTGGGCCGCAGGATCCGACTTTGGAGCCACCGGGCGGGAGTGCGTACCGTGGATCGGCATGCCTGACACCGACCACGACCTGATCCCCGCCGCCACCGTCGTCCTGGCCCGAGACGGGGCCCAGGGCATCGAGGTGCTGATGTTGCGCCGCAACTCGAAGATCGCCTTCGGTGGGATGTGGGTGTTCCCGGGTGGTCGGGTGGACGACGACGAGATCGTGCCCGGCGACGTCCAGGCCTCGGCCCGGGCCGCGGCGGTCCGTGAAGCCGAGGAGGAGACCGGCCTGATCGTCGAGTCGGCCGACCTGACGCCCTGGTCGTTCTGGATCCCGCCCCAGGCCTCAGCGGTGCAGACGAAAGGCCCGTTCAGACGGTTCGCCACCTGGTTCTTCCTCGCTCCGGCCCCCGGAGGTGAGGTCAACATCGACGGTGGTGAGATCCACGAGCACCAGTGGCTCACCCCACCGTCGGCCATGGCCATGCGGGACGCCGGCGAGATCGAACTGGTGCCGCCCACCTGGATCACCCTGTGGCAGCTCAGCCGGCACGCCAACCTCGGCGACGCCGTCGAATGGGCCCGGGGGACCACCCCGGAGGAGTTCCGCACCCGGCCCATCGCCAAGGACCCGACGACCCTGGCCTGGGCGGGCGACGCCGCCCACGACGGTGGGGACGCCGCGGCCGCCGGTCCCCGCCATCGGCTGGTGCTCGATCCCGCCGGGTGGGCCTACGAACGGACCGGGGCCTGATCACGGGGCGCGTCGTCGAATCGATGCCAGTCGGGCATGATGCGTTCATGACCGTGATCAAGATCCACGCACTCACCGTTCCCGCCGAGATGGGTGAGGAGGTGGCCACCCGTTTCGCCGCCCGGGCCGGCGCCGTCGACGGAGCCGACGGGTTCGAAGGATTCGAGCTGCTCCGCCCCACCGACGATCGCACCACCTGGCTGGTGCTCACCCGCTGGCGTGACGACGCCTCGTTCGAGGCCTGGCGCAGCAGTGAGCAGTTCGCCCATGGCCACCAGGCCCCGGGCGAGGGTGGCGGGAAGCCCCCGGCCGCCATGCCCATCCAGGCCGAACTGTGGAACTACGAGGTGTCGACCGGCTCCGACGGGGGGAACTGACCCGGTCCGGGCTCCGGCCTGTCAGACTGGCGGCATGTGTCGCAACATCACGATCCTCCGGGGACTCGAACCCCCGGCCACGGCCGCTGAGATCGAGGCCGGGGCCCGCCAGTACGTCCGCAAGATCAGCGGCATCCGGCAACCGTCCGACACCACCGAAGCCGCCTTCGAGCAGGCCGTCGCTGACATCACCGCGGCCACGACCCGCCTGCTCACCGAACTCCCTCCCCGCCGCCAACCGCCGACCACGGTGCCGCCGATGCGGCGCCACGGCGGCCGGGCCTGACCCGGCCCGGACCCGACCCCGCACGGAGCACCCCCGATGACCGACATCTTCGAGTTGTCCTCGACCGCCGTGGACGAGCTGGTGGCGTTGAGCCCGGAGACGGGCACCGCCCTGGGCCTGCCCGGCACCGGTGACCGGTGGGACGACTACTCGCCCGACGGGGTGGCCGCCGTCCGGGCCTTCCATTTGGCGTTGTCGGAACGGACCCGCCGGGCCGACGTCAACCGACCCGGCGGCCTCCTGGCCCAGGCCGTGCTGATGGACGAGACGGCCCGGGTCATCGACTCGGTCGACGCCGGCGAACCGTTCGCCGACCTGAACAACATCGCCTCACCGTGGCAGGGGCTGCGGGACGTCTTCGAGCAGATGCCGACGGCGACCGCCGAGGACTGGACCGACATCGCCGTCCGGTTGGAGACCATCGACCGTCCTCTCACCGGCTACCTGGCCACCCTCGGGCAGGGTCTCAACCACGGCGAGGTGGTGGCCGTTCGCCAGGTCGAGGCGGCCATCGAGCAGGGTGAGGTCACCGCCGGTGACGGTTCGGCGTTCGCCCTCCTCGGGGCGCGGTACCAGCAGTCCGGGGTGGGCGACGACGCCCTGGGCCGCCGCCTGGGCGCCGCGATCGATCACGCCCGGTCGGCCTACGCCACGGCCACCGACTGGCTCCGTACCACCTATCTGCCCCACGCCCGGCCCGAGGACGGGGTGGGTCTCGATCGGTACGTCCGGGCGGCCCGGACCTACCTGGGGGAGACCATCGACCCGGTCGCCGTCTACGCCTGGGGTTGGGAGGAGCTCGGCACCGTCCACGCCCGGGGGGTCGAGCTGGCGGCGAGGATCGATCCCGACGCGTCGCTGGCCGAGGTGATCAACCTGATGGTCACCGATCCCGGCCGGGCCGCCCACTCGGTGGACGAGTTCATCGGCATCATGCTCGATCGCCAACACGGCGCTCTCGACGCCCTGGACGGCAGCCATTTCGACGTCCCCGAACCGATCCGCCGGATCGAGGTGAAGGCGGCGCCCCCCGGTGGGGCGTTGGCCCCGTACTACGAGGGCCCGTCGGAGGACTTCTCCCGGCCGGGTTGTGTCTGGTACCCGATCGGTGAACGGACCACGTTCCCCCTCTACGACGAGGTCACGACCGCCTATCACGAGGGGATCCCGGGCCATCACCTCCAGATCGGGGTGCAGGCCACCCAGGCCGACTCCCTGTCGCGGTTCCACCGCAACCTCGTCTGGTACTCCGGGTCGGGGGAGGGCTGGGCGTTGTACGCCGAGCGGCTCATGGGGGAGCTGGGTCACCTGGAGCGGCCCGACTACGAGCTCGGCCTGGTCTGCGCCCAGTTGCTGCGGACCTGCCGGGTGGTCATCGACATCGGGTGCCATCTCGGTCTGCCCGTCCCCACGACCGCACCGTTCCACCCCGGGGAGGCCTGGTCGTACGACCTGGCGGTGGAGATGTTGGAGACCGTGGCCTTCACCGACCCGGCGCTGGCCCGATCGGAGGTCACCCGCTATCTGGGGTGGCCGGGTCAGGCCATCAGCTACAAGCTGGGGGAGCAGGCCATCCTCGACCTGCGGACCGAGCTGGTGTCGGGCCGGGGCATCGACCAGCGCCGGTTCCACGCCGCGGTGCTCGGGGTGGGGTCGATCGGCCTGGATCTGCTGCGGGAGAGCGTCCGGGACGACCTCGCCGGTCGGTGAGCCGCCCGCCGGTCCGGTCCCGCGGGCTCACTCTCCGGTCCGATCCGCGGAAGCCGCCCAGGGATGGTCGTCGATCCGGAGGGCCCGCCAGCGGGCCCCGAACCCGGGTTGGTGGCGTTCCCGGGCCGGCACGGCCCGATCCTGGAGCGCCCGTTCCGGGGTCCGGGCCTCAGCGATGGTGACCACCTGGTTGCGGCCCCGTCGTTTGGCGGCGTAGAGGAGCCGGTCGGCGGTCTCGATCAGGGCTTCGGGGTCCGGGGCACTGTCGGGGTAGATGGCCACCCCCAGCGAGGCCGTGACCCGAAGCGGTTCCTCGATCTGGGCGATGGCCAGCCGGATTCGTTCCCCGAGTTCGGCGGCGCGGGTCGGATCGGTCATCGTCGACAGGACGGCGAACTCCTCCCCGCCGATCCGGGCGACCACATCGTCGCTCCGGGTCGTGGAGCGGAGGGTCGAACCGATGGCGGCCAGGAGCCGGTCACCGGTCGGGTGCCCGTAGGTGTCGTTCACCTGCTTGAAGAAGTCGATGTCGATCAGGACGAGGGCCAACCGGGTGTCGCCGTCGGTGGCCTCGCCGAGCATCCGGCCGAGCTCCTCGTGGAAGCTCCGGTGGTTGCGGCACCCGGTGAGGGCGTCCTCGAAGGCCAGGTTCTCGATCTTGCGGTGGAGGTCGACCAGCTCCTGGTAGGAGCGCCGATGGTTGCCGGCCACCACCCGCGACAGGATCCCCAGGGTGGCGATGATCACGGTGATGAACAGGATCGCCCCGGGGGGGTCGCCCGATGCGTAGCCGACGATGATCGGTAGGGCGGAGGCGACGACGGTCATCGCCGTCACCGTCCGGGGTGGGTACGCCATGGCCGCGAACGTGATGATCACCGGGGTGGTGATCATCAACGGTCCGCTGAGTCCACCGTCGAGGTAGGTGGAGATGCCGACCAGCCCCAGCAGGACCAGGCTCCAGATGGTCATGACCATGGTCCACCACGGCTTGTTGACCAGGCGGGGCCAGGGCAGGATCGGGGACAGGACGGTCATAAGGGTGGCCACCCCGATGATGGCCACGGCGATCGCCGGTGGGATCGGGGTGGAGCCGCTCCCCACATAGATGCCGCCCGCGACCAGGATCGCGGTCGACGCGTACGCTCCGGTGCGCAGATGCCGGATCCAGAATTCGTCACCGAAAACGATCGGTGGGGAGTCACTCACCCCCGTGCTGTCGGCCGGACCGGACGGGATCTTGACGTCCCCTGGGTCCCCCGACCCAACCCGGCCGATACTGGCCACCATGACGACACCAGCAATCGGACTGTTCGGCATCAACATGGGCGCCATCGCCGACCCGGACGCCATGGCCCGGGTGGCCACGGAGGCGGAGGCCGCGGGCTACGAGTCGGTGTGGACGGGGGAGCACATCGTGTTGCCCGACCCCCAGATGGCCCCCTCACCGGCGGCGCCGGAGACCCCGATGGTGGACAGTGCGGCCAGCCTCTCCTATCTCGCCGCGGTCACCTCCACCATCAGGCTCGGCACCGGCATCATCATCCTCCCCCAGCGCCGTCCGGCGGTACTGGCCAAGAGCCTGGCCGGCGTCGACCATCTCTCCGGCGGGCGGCTCATCTTCGGGTTCGGCGTCGGCTACCTCGATCCCGAGATGGAGGCGTGCGGCACGCCGATGGCGGGCCGGGGCGAACGAGCCGACGAATACCTCGCCGCCATGCGGACCCTGTGGGGTGGTGACGCGGTGTCGTTCGCCGGTGATCACGTCCGGTTCCGGTCGGTGACGGCCAACCCGAAACCGGCGCAGGCCACCATCCCGGTGGTGGTGGGCGGCAACAGTGCGCGGGCGGCCCGCCGGGCGGTCGAGACCGGCAACGGGTGGTATGGCTTCATGCGCGATCCCGAGACCACCCGCGCCGACCTCGCCCGGCTGCGGGCTGCGGCCGATCGGTACGACCGACCGGCCGACCTGGGGCGTCTGGAGATCAGCATCACCCCGGCCCGGCGGCTGGGCCCCGGTGACCTCGAGGCCTACGCCGAGCTCGGCGTCGACCGGCTCATCCTGCAGCCCGGTCAGCACCGTGGCCTGGATGAGGTGCTGGCCTATGTCGAGCAGTACCGGCCCGGCGCCGGTTGACCGGATCGGCGGCGCCGGTCCCGGCCCCGGGCGGGCGGCCCGGGTCAGGACAGGGTGAGGGTGCCGTCGAGCAGGCCTCCGGTGACCTCCACCGATCGGCGGAGCACCGCACCGATGGGCTGGTCCGGTGTGGCCGTGATCCACCGGGTGACCGCCGATTCGACCAGGTGTAGCAGCAGGGTCGCCGCGGCCAGGACCCGGTCGTCGTCGGGGGGGAGCCCGCCGACGGCGGCGATCATCCCGGCCACCTCCAGTCGGGAGCTGGAGAGCCGCCGCCAGGCGCTCCGCCCCACGTCGACCTGGTTGGCGGCGATGATCGCACTCGAACGGATCATGACCGCTGCCTTGGCGTCGATCACCGGTGCCGCCTCGACGAAGGCGTCGAACACGGTGGGCAGGGTGAGCGGTTCCGGTGCCTGGGCGAGTCGATGGGTGACCGTGGCCAGGTAGTCGTCGAAGTCCGGGAGGAGGACGGCGTCCTTCCCGGGGAAGTGGCGAAAGAAGGTGCGGCGGGCCACATCGGCCCGTTCGGTGATGTCGTCGATCGAGGTCTGGTTGTAGCCGTGAGCCTCGAACAGGTCGAAGGCGGCCTCGACGATGGCTGCCCGGGTCGACCGGCGTTTGCGTTCACGGCGGCCGGGGGGAGGGACCTCCTCGCCGGTCTGTCCGCCGCCTCTACCGGCGGTGTCGTTGCTGCCCACCATGCCAGTATGGCCGACCTCCGGCGAGACCGAACCTCTTTCTGACACTAGTGACTTTATGCTCTGGTGCCGTTATGCCGCCGGGCCGTTGTAGCCTTGGCCGCTCAGCTCCCTGACGACGTACGTCCGGGGCGCCGTCACCGGAGGAGATGAGCATGGGCATGGCGCTGTATCGGCTGGGTCGATGGTCGGTGGCCCAGCGGGGGAAGGTGGTCGCCCTGTGGGTGGTCGTGCTGGCCGTCGTCGGGATGGCCGCGGCCACACTCGGCGGGGAAACGAGCGACACCTTCGAACTTCCCGGAACCGAGGCTCAGACCGCGCTCGATCGGCTCCACGAGGAGATGCCGGGCGCGGCCGGAGCGACGGCCCGGGTCGTGTTCCAGGCCCAGCCCGGCACCGTGCTCACCGATCCGGCCAACAGCGAGGCCATCGCCGAGACCGGGGCCACGCTCACGGTCGCGCCCGAGGTGCTCACGGTCACCGATCCGGTCCAGACCCAGGCCGTCTCACCGGACGGCACGATCGGGTTCGCCAACGTCTCCTATGCGGTGCCGTCCACGGAACTGCCCGATCCGGCCAAGGACGCCCTCGAATCGGCGGTGGAACCGGCCCGATCAGCCGGCCTGACCGTGGAGTTCGGGGGTGACGCCCTCCGGGAGACCCCCCACGCCGGTTCGGCCGAGATCATCGGTATCGGGGTGGCCATCGTGGTGCTGCTGATCACCTTCGGTTCCCTGATCGCCGCCGGCCTACCGATCCTGACCGCGATCCTCGGGGTGGCCACCGGCATGCTGGCCATCACCGCCCTGACCGGTGTCGTCGACATGAGCTCGACGGCACCGACCCTGGCCGTCATGCTCGGGCTCGCCGTCGGCATCGACTATGCCCTGTTCATCGTCACCCGCTACCGGCAGTTGCGGGCCGAGGGCCTGCCCACGGCCGAGGCGGCGGCTCGCGCCGTGGGTACCGCGGGGTCGGCGGTGGTGTTCGCCGGGGCGACGGTGATCATTGCCCTGGTCGGCCTGATCGTGGTCGGGATCCCGTTCCTGAGCGTGATGGGGCTCGCCGCGGCCGGCACCGTCGCGGTCAGCGTCCTGATCGCCATCACCCTGTTGCCGGCGTTGCTCGGATTCGCCGGGGACGCCATCGACCGCTACCGGGTCCCGGGCGTCCGGGTCCACACCGGCCTGGCGTCGGGACGTGACGCCCTGGGCCTGCGCTGGGCCCGGTTCCTGGTGCGCCGGGCGGCGCCGGTCCTCCTGGTCGGCCTGGTCGCCATCGGGGTGATCGCGGCACCGGCCACCGATCTCGAACTCGGCCTGCCCGACGACGGTTCCGAATCGACCGAGACCACGGCCCGTCGGGCGTTCGATCTCCTCGCCCAAGGCTTCGGCCCGGGGTTCAACGGCCCCCTGCTGGTGACCGTCGACGGGAACGGGACCACCGACGTCCAGCAGACCGTCAACGACATGACCGCCGACCTGGCCGGGCTGGACAATGCCGTCGCCGCCATGCCGGCCGGGATCAACGGGGACGGGCGGTTCGGGATCATCACCGTCATCCCCGGGACCGGTCCCTCCGATCCGGACACCGCCACCCTGGTCGACGACATCCGTACCTCGGTGACGGGCGAAGCCGCCGAGAGCGCCGGGGTGGACGTCAGCGTCACCGGGGCGGCGGCACTGAACATCGACATCACCAAGAAGCTCGGTTCCGCCCTCCCGGTGTACGCCCTCGTGGTCGTCGGCCTCGCCCTGGTGTTGCTGACGATCGTGTTCCGCTCGATCCTCGTCCCGGTGACCGCGGCGCTCGGGTTCCTGCTCTCGGTGGCCGGTTCGTTCGGGGCCACCGTGGCCGTGTTCCAGTGGGGTTGGCTGCAGGACGTGTTCGGGGTCGACGTGCCGGGACCCATCATCAGCATCCTGCCGATCCTCCTGCTCGGCATCCTGTTCGGCCTGGCCATGGACTACGAGGTGTTCCTGGTCTCGAGGATCCGTGAGGATTACGTTCACAAGGGCGATGCCCGTCAGGGGGTGATCGAGGGTGTGCGCCACAGCGCCCGGGTCATCGTGGCCGCCGGCCTGATCATGATCGCCGTCTTCGCCGCCTTCATCCTGAGCGGCGACGTCAACGTCAAGATGATCGGCTTCACCCTCGCCGCCGGGGTGCTCATCGATGCCTTCATCGTCCGGATGACGATCATGCCCGCGGTGCTGGCCCTGCTCGGGAACGCGGCGTGGCGCCTGCCCGCCTGGCTCGACCGGCTGCTGCCCAACGTCGACATCGAGGGCGAGTCGCTGACCCCGGTGACGGCGCCGGTCGAATCGGACCCGGCCGAGCTCGTCGAGCTGGGCCGGTAGGCCCCGGGCACCGGGCCCTGGCCTCGAGGCCGGGATACCGGGGCCCTGGCCTCGAGCATCCACGACGTCCACATCACGGTCACCGGGCCCATCTACGATTCTGGTGCGGCTCCGGCGTGTGTTGGTGGGGAGGATGTCGTGGATTACGACGAGATCGAGCAGCTGAGGACCCAGCATTCGGCGTGGCGCCTCCTGGCGTCACCGCACGCCCCCCTGATCCTGAGCTTCCTCGGGCGGGTGTTCATCGACGCCAACGCCAGCAATCTGCCCGGTCGCCGCCTGATCGACGAGCTCGACGACGAACTGTTCGCGGTGAATCAGCGGCACGCCGACGGGACCGACGGTCCCCGCTTCCCCGCCCGGCCAAACAGTATCTCGACGAGTGGGCGGCGCCCGACAAGGGGTGGCTCCGCCGCTTCTACCCGGCCGACACCGACGAGGCCCATTACGATCTGACCCCCGCGGTCGAGAAGGCCCTGGCCTGGGTGGATGATCTGCGGGCCCGCAGTTTCATCGGTACCGAGTCCCGCCTGACCACGATCTTCGAACTCCTCCGCCAGATGGTGTACGGGGCCGACGAGGACCCCACGGCCCGGTTGTGGGATGCGGTGGTGGCCCTGATCGGATCCCAGATCGGGTTCCAGGCCCGGTTCGGGGCCGGGGAGGTCCCCGAGGAACTGGTGGCCGCCGCGGCCGATCAGGGGATCGAGCTGTTCCCCCTGGCCGGTGAGCTGACGATGGCGTGCTCGTGCCCCGACTCGGCCCTGCCGTGCAAACACCTGGCCGCCGTGTTCTACCAGGTGGCCGCGGCGCTCGCAGCAGGATCCGTTCCGGATCCTGCTGCTCCGGGGCGCCGACCGGGCCACCATCGACGAACGGCTCCGGGCCGTTCGGGCCTCGGCCGCCGAGGGTGACAGCGTCGACCCGGCGGGCCTGGGCCGACCGGCTGTTCGCCGAGGTCGACGACCGGCCCGGCGCCGCCCCCGGCCCCCGCGGCCGACCCGTCGGCGGAGACCGCCCCACCGGCGGTCACGACCGTCGGCGCCCGGGCTGGTTCGACCACGCCGCCGCGTTCGAGATGCTGGGATCCGGCGGCGGCCTGCTCGCCGCCGATCTGGCCGACGGGGCCGAACGGGCCCACCGCCACCTCCTCGACGGCGACGGTGTCGGCACGACGGTACCGGTGGTGGTCGACGGGGCCCGCCGGCTGGCCCACTGGGACGGTGAGGGTACGCCCGCCGCGATACGGGCCTCGGTCGAGCTGGGCGCGGCCCTGGGCTGGTCGGGCGCCCACCGGGACGCGATGGCGGCGGCGTGGGTCGCCGGTGGCCCGCCCGCGGTGGCGGCCACCGGGGCCGTGGCCGCCGGGCACTGGGCGCTGGACGGTCCCGTCGCCGTCGCCGCCGTCGAGGTGCTGCGGGACGCCGGCGTGCCCGCCCGCCGGTACCGGAACTGGCTGACCCTGACCGGCCGCAACCAGCGGCTGGTGGCCGAGCCCGACACCTCCGGGTCGTGGTGGTGGCTGGTCGAACCGTGCGGTCGGGAATGGGTGGCCACCCGACGCCTGGCGTTCGAGGAACTGGGTGATCTGGGGCTCGCCGTCGCCCCGGTGGCCCAGTCCACCGCGGGAGTGGCCGATGTCATAAGATCGGGTGATGGCTGAGGGGGATGCGTTCACGCTGTCGGTCCCGGAACCGCCGGCCCGTCCGGGTGACGAGCCGAGTTTCGCCCACCTGTACATTCCCCCCGCCGGGGATGTCCCCCGGCCCCCGATCGACGTCCACCCCATCGAGACCCTGCCCTACACCGGCACCATCATCCGGGTCCTCGACGACGACGGGCACGCCGTGGGGGAGTGGGTGCCCGACCTCCCGGCCGACCAGCAGATCCGGGCCCTGGGCCACATGGTGGAGACCATGGTGTTCGACCAGCAGGCCATGCTGCTCCAACGGCAGGGCAAGGCGGCGTTCGCCATCCAGTCCCGGGGCGAGGAGGCGGTGGCGGTCGGCGCGGCGATGGCGGTCGACGCCACCTCACCCGGCTATGGGCCCGGTCTCGACATGCACTTCCCCACCTACCGCCAGTCGGGCCTGCTGGTGGCCAACGGGCACTCGCTGCTGGAGATGAGCTGCCAGCTCCTGTCGAACTCCGGCGACCGGCTCAAGGGAGCCCAACTCCCGGCCCTGCACTCCGTACCGGAGAAGGGCTTCTTCTCGGTGTCGGGCAACCTGGCCACCCAGCTCCCCCAAGCCGTTGGTTGGGCCATGGCGTCGGCCATCCAAGGCCGGCGCAATGTGGCCGTCGGGTGGACCGGTGAGGGCTCGACGGCCGAGAACGACTTCCATTCGGCCCTGGTGTTCGCGTCGGTCTACCAACCGCCGGTGATCATCAGCATCGTCAACAACCAGTGGGCCATCTCCAGCTTCCAGGGCATCGCCGGCGGCCAGGCGGCCACCTTCGCCCAGCGGGGCACCGGCTACGGCCTGCCCACCATGCGGGCCGACGGCAACGACCTGCTGGCCGTGTACGCCGTCACCGAGTGGGCCACCGCCCGGGCCCGGGCCGGACACGGCCCCACCCTGATCGAATGGATCACCTACCGGATGGGCAGCCATTCCTCGGCCGACGATCCCAGCCGCTACCGGTCGGCCACCGCCGCCTCGTCCTGGCCCCTGGGCGATCCGATCGATCGGCTCCGTCGTCACCTCCTGGTGGAGGGCTACGCCACCGAGGCCGAGCTCGACGCCCAGGCCGAGGAGATCATGGCCCGGGTCGTGTCGACGGTGGAGGAGGCCGAAACGCTCGGCACCATGAGCTCGGGGCCGCCGGTGGGGGCCTCCCACATGTTCGAGTACGTCTACGCCGAGCTGCCGCCCCACCTGATCGAGCAGCGGCGGGAGCTGGGGGTCTGACCGATGACCGGCGCCGATCCCACCACCCTCGCCACCCCGGCCGGCCCGGTCGAGACGATGAACATGATCCAGGCCATCCGGGACGGCCTGCGGGTCATGATGGCCCGGGACGAGCGGGTGGTCTCCTTCGGCGAGGACGCCGGCTACTTCGGCGGGGTGTTCCGCTGCACCGAGGGTCTGCAGCAGGAGTTCGGCCGGCACCGTTCCTTCGACACGCCGATCTCCGAGAGCGGCATCATCGGCACCGCGGTGGGCATGGCCGCCTACGGGTTGCGGCCGGTGGCCGAGATCCAGTTCGCCGACTACATGTATCCGGGCTACGACCAGATCGTGTCGGAAGCGGCCCGTCTGCGGTCTCGTTCCGCCGGTGGGTTCACGGCCCCACTGGTGGTCCGGATGCCGGTCGGCGGCGGGATCCGGGGTGGGCAGACTCACTCCCAGAGTCCCGAGGCGCTCTTCACCCACGTGGCCGGGCTCAAGACGGTCATGCCGTCCAACCCCCGTGACGCCAAGGGCCTGCTCATCTCGGCCATCGAAGACCCCGATCCGGTCATCGTGCTCGAACCGAAGCGGCTCTACAACGGCCCGTTCGACGGCCATCACGACCGGCCGGTGGAGCCGTGGTCCCGGCATCCCGCCTCGGCGGTGCCCGAGGGCTACTACACGGTGCCCCTCGGGCAGGCGGCCGTGGCCCGGCCCGGGGCCGAGGTCACCGTGCTCGTCTACGGCACCCTGGTCCATGTCGCCCTCCGGGCCGCCGAGGAGGAAGGGATCGACGCCGAGGTGATCGATCTGCGCACCCTCCTTCCGCTCGACGTCGACACCATCGTCGCCTCGGTGACCAGGACCGGTCGGTGCGTCATCGCCCACGAGGCCACCCGCACCAGCGGGTTCGGCGCCGAACTGGCCGCCCAGGTCCAGGAGCGCTGTTTCGACCTGCTGGAGGCCCCGATCATGCGGGTCACCGGTTGGGACACCCCCTACCCCACGGGTCAGGAATGGGCCTACTTCCCCGGCCCGGACCGGGTGGGTCGGGCCCTGCGCCAGGTGGTCGAGTACCGATGAGCATCCCGGCTCCCGTCGCCGGCCTGGCCGCCGTCCACCTCGGCGGTTCGTCGTGAGCCTCCAGGTCGTCAAGGTGCCGGACGTGGGTGAGGGGGTGGCCGAGGTGGAACTGGTGTCCTGGTCGGTGGCGCCCGGTGACCGGGTGACCCGCAACCAGATCCTGGCCGAGGTGATGAGCGACAAGGTCAACGTCGAGATCCCCGCCCCGGTGGCCGGCCGGATCGTCGCCACCCACGGTCACATCGGCGACGTCCTGGCCGTCGGCAACCCGCTCCTCGAACTGGAGAGCGACGGCGCGGCCCCCGGCCCCGGGTCGGACCCGCCGCCCCCCGCGGCGGTGTCGCCGCCGCCCCACCCGGTGTCGGCTCCGGCCCCGGCCGTGTCGCTTCCGGCCCCCGTGGTGTCGCCTCCCGCCCCCGCCGGACCGGCGGCTCCGTTCCCCCGGCTCGGACCGGTGGCGCCCGCCCGGTCGTCCTCCTCTTCCTCGCTGCCGTCGGGGTCGGGTCCGGTCCGGTCGGTCCCATCGGAGCGGCGTCCGAGGGCGGCGCCGGCGGTGCGGGCCCGGGCCCGGACGGCCGGGATCGATCTCGCCGTCGTGGCCGGGTCCGGTCCGGCCGGGCGGATCACCCACGACGATCTCGACGCCCACCTCGCCGCCGTCGGACCCGGAGCCCCCGCTCCGGCCGCCGGCCTGCGGCCCCCCGACGACCGGATCGACGACGTGCCCATCGTGGGCCTCCGGCGCCAGATCGCCCGCAACCTGGTTGCCTCGACCACCACGATCCCGCACATCACCTACGTCGACGAGGTGGACGTCACCGAACTCGACGCCCTCCGCCGACAACTCAACGACTCCCGGCCCGAGGGCCGAACCCACCTCACCGTCCTCCCCTTCCTGATCCGGGCCCTGGTCGTCGTGCTGCCCGAGTTCCCCGACATCAACGCCCACGTCCTCGGCGACGGCGATCCGGCCGGGGAGATCCTGCGGCGCTTCGGAGGGGTCCATGTCGGTGTGGCCACCCAGACCGACGGTGGCCTCGTGGTGTCGGTCATCCGCCACGCCGAGGCCGACACCGTTTGGACGTGCGCCGCCCGGATCGCCGAGCTGACCGCGGCGGCCCGGGCCGGTACCGCCGGCCGGGAGGAGCTGTCGGGCTCGACCATCACGGTCACCAGCCTCGGTCCGCTCGGCGGCCTCGTCACCACACCGGTCATCAACCGGCCGGAGGTGGCCATCGTCGGGGTCAACCGGATGGTCGTCCGGCCGGTGTGGCGCGACGGGGCCTTCATTCCCCGCACCATGATGAACCTGTCGTCGTCGTTCGATCACCGGGTGATCGACGGGTGGCAGGCGGCCAACTTCGTCCAGGCCGTGAAACGATGCCTCGAACACCCGGCGCTCCTGTTCGTCGACCGGCCATGACCGACGCCCGTTCGGCCCAGGTACTCGTCATCGGCGGCGGCCCGGCCGGCTATGTCGCCGGGATCCGGTGCGCCCAACGGGGCCTCGACACCGTGGTCGTCGACGTCGGCCGGCCCGGCGGGACCTGCCTCAACGTGGGCTGCATCCCGTCCAAGGCCCTGATCCACGCGGCCGACGAGTTCGCTCGGGCCACGGCCGCGGTGACCGGGACCCCGACGGGGATCACCGTCGCCGATCCCACCATCGATCTGGCCGCCACCGTCGCCTGGAAGGACGGGATCGTCGACCGGCTCACCACCGGGGTCGGTGGCCTCCTGGCCCGGGCCGGGGCCGAGCTGATCAGGGGTCGGGCCACGGTGGTGGACGGCAAGACCTGTGATGTGGTCCGGGCCGACGCCTCGATGGTGCGGATCACCGCCGATCATCTGGTGCTGGCCGCCGGCTCGGTTCCCGTCGAGCTGCCCCACCTCGGGTTCGGGGGGCCGGTCCTGTCGTCGACCGAGGCGCTCGGCCTCACCGCCATTCCCCGCACCCTGGCCGTGGTGGGCGGCGGCTACATCGGCGTCGAACTGGGCACGGCGTTCGCCAAGCTCGGCAGCCATGTGACCATCGTCGAGGCCACCGACCGGATCCTGCCCCAGTACGACCAGGAGCTCGTGGCCCCCGTCGAACGCCGGCTCGAAGCGCTCGACGTCACCATCCTCACCGGCACCCGGGCCGGCGGCTACCGGGACGGCCGCCTCGCCGTCGGGACCCGGGCCGGCCCGACCGGTGCCGCCGACCCGGCCGACGCGGACGGTCCGGCGGTGCCCGCCGAGCGGGTGCTGGTCACCGTCGGTCGGGCCCCGGCGGTCACCGGTTGGGGCCTGGAACGGCTTCCCCTGGACCGTAACGGTCCCTTTGTCGCCGTCGACCGGCGGTGCGCCACCTCGATGCGCAACGTCTGGGCCATCGGTGACCTCACCGGCGAACCGATGCTGGCCCACCGGGCCATGGCCCAGGCCGAGGTGGCGGCGGACGCCATCGCCGGAGGACCGGCCGTGTTCGACCCGGTCGCCGTGCCCGCCGTCGTGTTCTCCGATCCCGAGATCGTCACCGTCGGCGCCGATCCGGCGGCCGCCGCGGACCTGACCGACGACGGGGTCGTCGTCGGTCGGTTCCCACTGGTGGCCAACGGTCGGGCCATGACCCGGGACCGCACCGACGGATTCGTGCGGGTGGTGGCCCGGGCCGACGACCATCTCGTGCTCGGGATCCAGGCGGTGGGGGCCGAGGTGTCCGAGCTGTCGGCCCAGTTCGCGCTCACCGTCGAGATGGCGGCCCGCCTCGAGGACCTGACCGGGACCGTCCACACCCATCCCACCGTCGGCGAGGCCGTGGCCGAAGCGGCCGCGGCAGCCCTGGGTCGACCCCTTCACCGCTGAGATGGCCGTCCGTCCCCATGTCGTGACCGGTTCGTCGGTGGACCATCTGGTTGGTGAACTTGCGAAACCACACGCCAAGATGATGACGTAATAGCAATCAGCTGTCGCAGAATCAGTAACATCGGTCGGTGTCGCCGGCCGGTGACCACCGGAAGGAGGGCCACGCGCCATGGAGCATCCTCAGTCCCGTACCCACACCGAACGTTGGGACGCCGCGGCAACGACGTTCCGGATCTTCGTGCCCGAGGCCGAACCGGAAAAGGTTGCCGCCGTGTTCGCCCGACGCCTCGGTCCCCTCGGTACGTTCGCCTTCGAGACCGTCGGCGACATGTGGAACCGGCCGCAGTTGTCGCGGCGCGACCGGTCGTTGCTGGTCGTGTCCACCCTGGCCGCCCAGGCCCGCGACGAGGAGCTGGTCGGTCACACCCAGATCGCCCTCCGGCACGGGCTGACCCAGGTGGAGATCGAGGAGATCCTGCCGATGGTGGCGGCCTACGCCGGCTTCCCGGCCGCCATGGCCGCGGCCCGCCATGTCGCCGTGGGCCTCCGGCTCGGCCTCGGGGTGGAGAGGCTCCCCCCACGCACCGGCGCACGGCCCTTGGACGATCAGCAGCGCGACGCCAATGCCTCCCTGGCGTCGGTGGTGGTCAACCACGGCCTGGCCAGCGCCGAAGAGGTTCTGGTCGATCTGATCGACCGCCTGGGCCATGTCGGCGAGGTCGCCTTCCGCTGGGGATTCGGTGAGGTGTGGTCCCGCCCCGAACTCTGCCCCCGGGACCGCTCGATCGTGGTCATCGCCATCCTCACCACCCTGGGTGCCGAGGCGTCCCTGGCCGATCATGTCGCCGCCGGCCTCGATCACGGCCTCGAGGCCGAGGAGATCCTCGAGGTCATCAGCCACCTGACCCTCTACGCCGGGATCGCCCGGGCCACCGCGGCGATGCTGGTGGCGAAGGACGTGTTGGCGGACCAACCATGACCGCCGCCCCCACCCCCGGCACCCCGCCGACCGGGATCCCGGCCGGCGGCGCGGCCACCGGTCTGGTTCTCACCTCACCCCGCCACTTCGAGGCCCGCACCTTCCCCCTTCCCGCCGTCGGCCCCGATGACGGCCTCCTGCGGGTGGAGGCGTGCGGCCTGTGCGGGACCGACCACGAGCAGTACACCGGTGACGTCACCAACCGTCACGCCTTCATCCCCGGTCACGAGGTGGTGGGCATCGTCGAGGCCGTCGGCGCCCGGGCGGCTCGACGTTGGGGGGTCGACGCCGGCCAGCGAGTTGCGGTCGAGGTGTTCCAGTCGTGCCGGGAGTGCCCCCCGTGCCGCCGGGGCGAATACCGGCGCTGCGTCCGCAACGGGGTGGCCACCATGATCGGCTTCATCGACGCCGACACCGCCCCCGGCCTCGGCGGCGGCTACGCCACCCACCTGTACCTCGGCCCCGACGCCATGCTGCTACCCGTCCCCGACGGGCTCGACCCGGTGACCGCCACCCTGTTCAACCCGCTCGGCGCCGGCATCCGGTGGGCGGTCGAGGTGCCGGACACCCGGCCCGGTGACGTGGTGGCCATCCTCGGGCCCGGCGTCCGGGGCCTGTGCGCCGCGGCCGCGGCCAAGGAGGCCGGAGCCGGTTTCGTCATGATCACCGGACTCGGCCCGCGTGACGGCGAACGGTTGGCCCTGGCCCCGTCGTTCGGGGTCGACCTCGCCGTCGACGTGGCCGTCACCGACCCCAACGCCGCCCTCCGCCAGGCCGTGGGGTCCAAGGCCGACGTGGTGATCGACGTGACCGCCAAGGCCCCCGCCGCCCTGGCCCAGGCCGTGACCCTGGCCCGCCCCGGCGGCACCGTGGTGCTGGCCGGGGTGCGGGGCTCCACCGAAACCCCCGGTTTCGACCCGGACCACATCGTCTACAAGGAGCTCCGGATCCTGGGTGCCCTCGGTGTCGACGTCACCGCTTACCGGCAAGCCCTCGACATGCTCGTGGCCGACCGGTACCCGTTCGCCGATCTGCCTCGGCAGGTGGCCGGGTTCGACGATCTCGAACCCCTCATCCAAACCCTCGCCGGTGAACGACCGGGTATTCCCCCGGTCCACGCCGTGTTCGCCCCCACCAAAGGAGTGACCCTGTGAAGCAACCAACGTTCGACACCTTCAACCAGCAGTGGGCCGACAAGGTCACCGGAGCGGTGTCGAGCCGGGGTATCGACAGCTATCTGGGTCTGGTGATCACGGCGATCGAACCGGGGCGCCTGGTCTGTGAGATGCCGGTCACCGACGAACTGATCACGACCATGGGGAATATGCACGGCGGCTGCCTCTCCGCGTTGTGTGACCACACCCTCGGGGTGGTCATGTACCCGGTGATGCCACCCGGGTACTGGGCGGCCACCACCGAGTTCAAGATCAACCTTCTCGCGCCGGTGACCGGGGGGACCTGTGTGGCCACCGCCGACATCGTGTCGATGTCCAAACGGCTGGCCGTGGTCCGGATCGATGTGGAGAACGACGGTCGCCCGGTGGCGGTGGCCCAGGGCACCTGCACCATCGTCGCCCCCAGGAAACCGGCCTGATCGAACCGGCCCCCGCCGTGCGGCCACCGCCGTCACCGGTACCGGCCCACCAGGACGGCCACGTCGAGGTCGTCGTCGGTGGCGATCTCGACGTCGAACCCGGCTGCCGCGCCCGCCGCAGTGGCCGCCCCGGCCTGGGTCGGCGACAGCTCCATCAGCAGGCAGGCCCCGTCGCGCAGCCAGGCACCCACGGCCCCGACGGTACGGCGGACATGATCGAGCCCGTCGGGGCCGCCGTCGAGGGCGACGACCGGTTCGTGCCACCGGGCCTCGGCCGGTAGCAGGCGGAGCCGGTCGGTCGGCACGTACGGCAGGTTGGCCACCACCAGATCGACCCGGCCACGGAGCCGGTCGGGC